>NZ_JBEYTM010000048.1:0-60988 GCF_040643055.1 Streptomyces sp. NPDC047515 | reverse complement strand
AGACCCCATCCGAGGACATCCCGGCGCCTTGGAATCGCACGCACCAGACCGCGTCCGCTGTCCGATCGAAGGCCGCCCGACAGGCTCTCAGGCGCGCGGGGTCCGGGACACCCAGCCCCGTTCGTACGCGTGCCAGCCCAGCTGCAGCCGGGTCGACACCCCGGTCAGCTCCATCAGACCCTTCACCCGCCGCTGTACGGTCCGCAGCCCCAGGTCCAGCTGCTTCGCCACGCTCGCGTCCGTCAGTCCGGCCAGCAGCAGCGACAGAATCTCCAGATCCGTCGGATCCGGCCCGTTGGACTCCTTCTCCGGCCGTCCGCTCTCGCCGAGCCTGAGCGGCATGGCCTCGCGCCACACCGCCTCGAAGAGCCCCATCAGCGACTCCAGCAACCCGGACGCGTGCACCACCAGCGCCGCGGGCTCGGCGCCCCGCCCGGTCAGCGGCACCATCGCCAGGGCGGTGTCGGCGATCACCAGCTTGGTCGGAACCCGGTCGACGACCCGGCACTGTTCGTCGCGGCTCAGCGCGGCCGACAGCTCCAGGATCCCGGACGGGAGCGAGAGGACTTCGCGCTCGACCACCACCCGGAACGACACCCCGCGTGTGGCGGCCTGTTCCTCGGACTCGTTCTCCATCCCGCTCACCGCGATCGGCTTCCCGGTGACCAGGGCGCACACCTCGCTCGTCGCACCCAGCTGCAACTGGTGGAAACGGTGCGCCACCGCGCTCGCGCCCGTGACCACCTCGACCAGATCGTGCACCGCCGGCTCGGTGGCCTCGGCCCGGTACTCCTCGGCCAGCAGCGCCGCCGCCAACTCCGCCTGCTCCAGTTCGTGCCGCTGCTGGGTGAGCAGCGCCCCCAGCGCCACCCCCGGCGGCGCCGCCACCCAACGGCCCGTGCGGGACGAGGACTGGGCGGCCAGCCCGTGCTGTTCCAGTCGGCGCAGAGCGCGTTCGGTGTCCGAATCGGGAAGGGCCAGCCGGTGCGCGAGATCGGCGACCTCCGCGGCTCCCACCGCCACGAGCGCGCGGTACGCCGACTCCTGTATCTCGTCGAGACCTATGGCTCCCAACATCCCGAACTCCTCCCCGGACGCATTGATTCCGCACCGTGTCGCCGTGGTCGGGCGCCCGGACGTGGCGGAAAGCGGCCACGGCGTAAACCCGCCGTGTACATCATCCCTTTACCGCCCGTCGCTCTGCCAATGTGGCGCCACCGCAGTACCAACAACCTCCGGAAGATTGCGGTTTGCGCAAGTTGGTTCCGGATTCACTTGGGGAGAGCGATGCGTCCGATATCGCGTACGGCACTGGGAGCGGCCACCGCCGCCGTCCTGGCCGTCACCGCGATCGCACCGTCCGCGGCAGCGCCGCAGGACGACACGACCGCGAAGAGACCACTGACCGGCAGTGCGGCCGCCGGCGCCAGGGAGGGCGAGCCGGTCACCGTCACCCTCGTCACCGGCGACAAGGTCCTGGTGAGCAGGGACAGTTCGGGAGCCGCGTCGGTCACCGCACTGCCGCGCGAGGACGGCACCGTCCCCCTCGTACAGACCCGGCAGGCCGGCAAGGACCTCTACGTCTACCCCGACACGGCCGTCGACGCGCTGGCCGCGGGCACGGTCGACGAGGAACTCTTCAACGTCACCGGGCTCATCCGGCAGGGCTACGACGACGCGAGCACGAAGTCGCTGCCGCTGATCGCCGTCTACGGCAAGGACCTGGCCCGCTCCGCGCCCGCCACCCCGCGCGGCGCCAAGCGCGGACTCGCACTCGACGCCATCGACGGCGTCGCGCTCAAGACGGACAAGGCGAAGGCCGCCGACTTCTGGTCGGACGTCACCAACACCCGTTCCCGCTCCGCCTCCGGACTGAAGAAGCTCTGGCTCGACCGCAAGGTCCAGGCCACCCTCGACCGGTCCACCAAGCAGATCGGCGCCGACCTCGCCTGGGCCGCCGGATACGACGGCAAGGGCACCAAGGTCGCCGTCCTCGACACCGGCGTCGACGCCGAACACCCCGACCTCAAGGGCCGGATCGCCGCCTCGGAGAACTTCACCGACTCCGACACCACCGACGACCGGCAGGGCCACGGCACCCACACCATCTCCACCGTGGGCGGCTCCGGCGCGGCCAGCGACGGCAAGAAGAAGGGTGTCGCCCCCGGTGCCGACCTGCTCGCGGGCAAGGTCCTCAACGACAGTGGCTCCGGCGCCGAGTCCTGGATCATCGCGGGCATGCAGTGGGCCGTCGACCAGAAGGCCGATGTCGTCTCCATGAGCCTCGGCAGCCAGATGCCCACCGACTGCACCGACCCGATGAGCGTCGCCGCCGAAGAACTCGCCCGGAGCAAGGACACCTTGTTCGTGATCGCGGCCGGAAACTCCGGCCCGGCGCTGAACACCGTCTCCTCGCCCGGCTGCGCACCCAGCGTGCTGACCGTCGGCGCCGTCGACCGCGACGACACCACGGCCCAGTTCTCCAGCCGCGGACCCGCGATCGGAGCGCACACCCTCAAGCCCGAGATCGCCGCCCCCGGCGTCGCCATCTCGGCCGCCGCGGCGGGCGGCCGCGGGGTCTACGCCTACCGGACGATGTCCGGTACGTCGATGGCCACCCCGCATGTCGCGGGCGCCGCCGCCATCGTGAAGCAGCGTCACCTCGACTGGACGGCCCAGCAGATCAAGGCGGCCCTCGTGTCGTCCGCGAAGAGCGACATCCCCGGCGACGTGCGCGAGACCGGTGGTGGCCGCCTCGATGTGAAGGCCGCCATCGACACCACCGTCGTCGGCGCCCCCGCCGTCCAGGGCGGTACGTTCAACTGGCCGCAGGACAAGGGCGACCGCACCACGGTCGACGTCCCGTACACCAACTCCGGCTCCAAGCCGGTGAAGCTGTCGCTGAAGGTCCAGGGTGTCACCGGCAACGACGGCTCGGCCGTCCGCTCCCCGGTCGCGAAGCTCGACGCGAGCTCCGTCACCGTCCCGGCCGGAGCCACCGTCGAGGTCCCGCTGAGGATCGACCCGACCGCGAAGCTGAAGGCCGCCCAGTACGGTGATGTCACCGGGCGTGTGCTGGCCACCGGCGCCGACGGCGTCAAGGTCTCCACCCCGTTCTCGCTGTACGTCGGCGCCGAGACGGTCACCCTGCGCGTCAAGCTGATCGACCGCACGGGCAAGCCCGCCGCGGGCTCCTCCTCGCTGGACGTCATCGGCACCGACACCGCCGGCGGCGAGCGCCGCTTCAACGACGGCGCCACCGATCAGGTCTACCAGGTGCGCCCCGGCGCGTACTTCGTCTCCAGCTTCGTCATCTCGCCGGACACCAAGGACGCCACCGGCAGGATGGCCGAGTCCGTCGGCTTCCTCGCCAGGCCGCAGCTGGACGTCACCAAGGACACCACCCTGGTGCTGGACGCCCGCAAGGCCCATCGCCTGCAGGTGAAGACGGAGGACCGCACGTCCGAGAACCGCTCCACGACGCTCTCCTTCGGCCGCAGCTGGGACGGCGTCTGGCTGCACTCCGGCTCCCTCACCGGCGGACCCGTCGTCAAGAACTACCTGGCCGACGTGCAGGGCAGGGCGAGCGACGGCGACTTCGAGTTCGCCAGCTTCTGGCGCGCGTACGCCCCCCAGGTCGAGAAGCTGTCGGTCGTCGGCGGCACCGAACTGCACCCGGTGGTGGCCGGCACCGGCTCCGTCGGCCTCGACGGCACGGGTGAGGCCGCACTCGTCGACGCGGGCAGCGGCACTCCCGACGAGCTGAAGGCCGCCGATGTCCAGGGCAAGATCGCCCTGGTCGCGGTCGCCGACGACGGCTCCCTGCTGACCCCGGCACGGAACGCCAAGGCCGCGGGCGCAAAGGCGATCGTCGCCCACCGTCCGTCCGCCGGCCCGTGGCAGCCGTCCGTCGGCTACGGCTCCGCGCCGCTGCCCACGCTCGGCATCGAGGCGGGCGAGGCCGACGCCCTGAAGGCCGCCCTGGCCCGGGGCACGGTGAAGCTGAGCTGGAAGGCCACCGCCGCCAGCCCGTTCGTCTACAACCTCGCCTTCCCCGAGACCGGCCCGGTCACCTCGGACCGCACCTACAAGGTCCGTGACAGCAAGCTCGGCAAGTCCACCGCGCAATACGAGGCGATGGGCGTCGCGGCCGACTACATCGACACGATGATCTTCACCCGGCCCTACGGCGGAAGCTACTCCGGCGGCTTCGACACCGTCGCCGTCCCCGGCAAGCGCACCGAGTACTACTCGGCCGGCGACACCGCCTGGCAGCGGTACCTCTCCTCCAGCTTCCCCTGGGGCGAGTACATGGTCGACCAGCCCCGTACGTACACGGCAGGCACCACGCGTACGGAGAACTGGTACCGGGGCATCCCGGTCCCGACCGCTCCGCGTGACGCCCAGGGCAAGGCCGTGCTCGCCGGCGAACGGCAGGACAACGTGATCGGTGTCTCTCCCGGCTTCTGGAGCGACACCGAGCACGAGGGCCTCCAGGGCTCCTTCGGAGACATCGGCAACATGCGGCTGACCAGCGGCGGTGAAGTGCTGGGCGATTCCGGCTGGCCGTCCGGGGTGTTCACCGTCCCGGCCGGGGACGCCGCGTACGAACTCACCATGACGACCGCGAAGTTCGGCCAGCCCGCTGCCGTGTGGAGGCGGTCCACCCAGACCGAGACCACCTGGAAGTTCCGCTCGAAGCGGGACGAGAACGTCTACTCCCAGGGCATCCCCCTGCTCTTCCCGGGCTACGACCTGGAGACCGACGGGCTCAAGACCCTTGCGGCGAAGGACGGTCAGACGATCGGCCTGAGCGTCACCGGGCACGCCGGCTACACGCCCGGCAAGCTGGTCGCGGCCAAGATCTCGTACTCGTACGACGGCGGCGAGACCTGGACCGAGGCCACCACCGCACAGCGCAACGGCCACTGGACCGCGACCGTGAACCACGCGGGCGCGGCCGGCAAGCCGGTCACCCTGAAGACCGAACTGACGGACGCCAACGGCAACTCCGTCGTCCAGACCGTGAACGACGCCTACGCCGTGCGTTGATCACGTCCTGACCGGTCCGCCGGGCGTCCTTCCCGTGGGGGGTGGGGCCGCCCGGCGGACCTTTCGCATGGCCGGTTTTTCCGGATGCCCCGTTTTCGTACGGGCCGTGCGGTGGACAATATGGGCATGAGTCAGCAGGGGGAGACGGCCGCCGCCCATGAGGACGACTGGTGGCGCAGGCTGTACGACGAGACCGCCCGGGATGCCGGGGCGAGCGATGCGGGCGACAGCCTCGACGACCGCTTCGACTCGGCGTCGGGCGCGGTGGGTTCGGGCGGGCACGGAGGGAACGGCGCGGGGGCGGGGGAGCCGGAGGCGACACCGTCCTCGGAGCTGTTGCCGTCCCCGGACCTACCGCCAGGGGCGTCCGCCACCGAGGGGGCTTCCGCTGCCGAGGGGGCTTCCGTGACGGTGCCGTCCCCGTCCAGGCGGTCGGTCGCCGAGAGGCCCGTCACTCCCCGGACCACTGACGTTCCTCAAGCCTCCGTCGTCCCTCAAGGACCGGTCGCCCCTCAAGCCTCCGTCGTCCCTCAGGGCCGCATCGCTCCACGGACCCCCGCCACCACCGTCACCGCGCCGGCGCAGGCACCCTCGCCGGCTCGCGGGCCCGAGTCCGAGCCCGACCGCGAACCGGTGCCCGCCCCACGCCCCGTGATCGGCCATGTGGGTGACCGGCCGCCGACCTACGACGCCGAGCCCACCGCGCTGCCCGTCGCCGTCCCCCAGGAACTGGACGGTCTCGTCGCCGACACCGTGCTCGACGGTGCCCGGTACGGGACGTACACCCTGCGCGCCGCCTCCGTGCGCGGGGACTCCGCGCGGTTCCGGGGCGACCCCCGCCGCGACGCTCTGCTCACCGTGCGCTTCGGCACGGACAGGAACGCGCTCGTCCTGGTCGCCGTCGCCACCGGGGCTCGGGGCACCGGGCGGGCGCATCTGGCGGCGGCCGATGCCTGCCGCTGGATCGGCGGTGCTGTGGGCCGCAGCCATTCCAGGCTCTCCGAGGACATAAGGGCGGGCCGCCGCGATGACCTCAAGTCCGGCCTGCACCGTCTCACCGACCGTGGCTACGGGAAACTGCGCGCCCGCGCCGCCGAGCTCGGGCTCGAACCGCGGGAGTACACGGCGGACCTGCGCTGCCTCCTGCTCCCGGCCGATCCCGACTGTCGTACGAGGATTTTCTTCGGTATCGGCGCCGGCGGGCTCTTCCGGCTGCGTGACGGCGTCTGGCAGGACCTCGAACCGGAGGTTCCGGACTCCGGTGGTGCCGGGGGCGTCGCCGGTGAAGCCATGGTCGGGCTCGGACCCCTGCCCTCCGTAAGCGGCCCCCGGTGGGGTTCCGGGAGCGGTCCCGGGGGCGTCCGCGGCGGTGATCCCGGTGGTGAGGGTCTCACCATGGATCCGGAGACCACCGCACACCCGACGTACGCCGAGAGCCCGCTGCCGTCGCCCGGGGAACCGTTCCGGTTCCGGGCCTCGGTGGCCCGGCCGGGCGACACTCTGCTGCTGTGCAGCACTGGCCTGGCCGAGCCGCTGCGCGGCGAGCCCGCGCTGGCCCGGGAGCTCGCCGAACGCTGGAGCGGCGACCAGGCGCCCGGGCTCGCGACCTTCCTCGCGGACGCCCAGCTCAGGGTGAAGGGGTACTCCGACGACCGTACGAGTGTCGGCGTCTGGGAGGCGTAACCGCCCGCGTCATGGGTTGATGGATGCGGAATCCGGAAGCCGAAGCGCGGAAAGGGTAGACACCCATGGCCAAGCAGAACGTGTCGGAGCAGTTCGTCGACATCCTCGTCCGGGCGGGCGTCAAGCGTATGTACGGCGTCGTCGGCGACAGCCTCAACCCGGTCGTCGACGCCATCCGTCGCAACTCGGCCATCGACTGGATCCAGGTCAGGCACGAGGAGACCGCCGCGTTCGCCGCCGGGGCCGAAGCCCAGATCACCGGCTCCCTGGCGGCCTGTGCCGGATCCTGCGGTCCCGGAAATCTGCACCTCATCAACGGCCTCTACGACGCCCACCGCTCCATGGCACCGGTGCTCGCCCTCGCCTCGCACATCCCTTCGAGCGAGATCGGTCTCGGCTACTTCCAGGAGACCCACCCGGAGCTGCTCTTCCGGGAGTGCAGTCACTACAACGAGATGATCTCCAATCCGCAGCAGATGCCCCGGCTGCTCCAGACCGCCGTTCAGCACGCGATCGGACGAGGCGGGGTCAGCGTCGTCACCATGCCGGGTGACATCGCATCGCAGCCGGCCCCGGAGAAGTCGATCGAGCACGCCCTGGTCACCTCGCGGCCGACGGTACGGCCCGGCGACGAGGAGATCGAGAAGCTCCGCCGGATGGTCGACGAGGCAAAACGTGTGACATTGTTCTGCGGCAGCGGCACGGCGGGCGCCCACGCCGAGGTGATGGAGTTCGCCGAGCGGGTGAAGGCTCCGGTCGGGCACGCGCTGCGCGGCAAGGAGTGGATCCAGTACGACAACCCGTACGACGTCGGAATGAGCGGCCTGCTCGGCTACGGCGCCGCGTACGAGGCGACGAACGAGTGCGATCTCCTCATCCTGCTCGGCACCGACTTCCCTTACAACGCCTTCCTTCCCACCGATGTGAAGATCGTCCAGGTGGATGTGCGCCCCGAGCACCTCGGCCGCCGCTCCAAGCTGGATCTGGCGGTCTGGGGCGACGTCCGCGAAACCCTGCGCTGTCTGACCCCGCGGGTGCAGGCCAAGAGCGACCGCAAATTCCTCGACCGGATGCTGAAGAAGCACGCCGACGCCCTGGAGGGCGTCGTCAAGGCGTACACCCGCAAGGTCGAGAAGCACATCCCGATCCATCCGGAGTACGTCGCATCGGTGCTGGACGATCTGGCCGACGACGACGCCGTGTTCACCGTCGACACCGGCATGTGCAACGTGTGGGCCGCGCGTTATCTCTCACCGAACGGCAAGCGCCGCGTCATCGGTTCGTTCAGTCATGGCTCGATGGCCAACGCCCTGCCACAGGCCATCGGAGCCCAGTTCATCGACCGGAACCGGCAGGTGGTGTCGATGTCCGGCGACGGTGGATTCACCATGCTGATGGGGGACTTCCTCACCCTGGTGCAGTACGACCTCCCGGTGAAGGTCGTGCTGTTCAACAACTCCTCCCTGAGCATGGTCGAGTTGGAGATGCTGGTCGCCGGCCTGCCCTCGTTCGGCACGACCAACAAGAACCCGGACTTCGCGGCGATCGCCCGCGCCGCCGGGGCGTATGGCGTACGGGTGGAGAAGCCCAAGCAGCTCGAAGGCGCCCTCAAGGACGCCTTCAAGCACAAGGGTCCGGCACTCGTCGATGTCGTCACCGACCCCAACGCGCTCTCCATCCCGCCGAAGATCAGCGCGGAGATGGTGACCGGCTTCGCGCTCTCCGCCAGCAAGATCGTGCTGGACGGCGGAGTGGGCCGGATGGTCCAGATGGCCCGCTCCAATCTGCGGAACGTGCCCCGCCCCTGAGCGAACCCGCGGACCGGGAAGTGCCGGGACGGTCCGGGATCTCCCACCTCATGCAGGGGTCAGCCGCACCGTCAGGATCTGGAACGGCCGCAGCGACAGTACGAGACCGCGCTCATCGGTGACCGCCTCGTGCAGCGGCCGTTCCAGCAGGTCGGTGATCCGGGCCCGTACGACGGGGAATCCGACCCGCATCGTCGTGTCGGCGCGCCCGCCCGCCGACTCGTACAGTCTCACGACGACGTCGCCGCTGCGGTCCTCGGCGAGCTTCACCGACTCCACCGTGACCGCCGGATGCCCGGTGCTGATCAGAGATGGCAGGGCCGGCGCCACCGCCGCTCGCAGGGGCAGATTGAGCGCGAGCCCCTCCTGTACCGCATCCGTGACCTCGCTGCCCGGGGTCAGCGCGTATCCGAACCGGTGCCTGCCGAGATCGGCCTCCGGGTCCGGACTGTGCGGGGCGCGGAGCAGCGTCAGCCGTACGGTCGTGCCGAGGCCCGAAGCGTGCGGGGTCCGGGTCACCTCGTGTCCGTACGTGGAGTCGTTGAGCAGGGTGATGCCGTACCCCGGCTCGGCTACCCGGAGCCAGCGATGGGCGCAGATCTCGAAACGGGCCGCGTCCCAGCCGGTGTTGTCGTGCGTGGGCCGGTGGATGTGCCCGAACTGGATCTCGGCCGTGGACCGTTCGGCGTGCACATCGAGCGGGAACGACGCCTTGAGGACCTTCTCCGACTCCTGCCAGTCCACCTCCGTGTCGATGTCGATCCGCCGGCTGCCCGCGGTCAGCCGGATCTCCTGCACGAGGTGCGACGCCCCGAACGACCGCATCACGCGGACGGCGGCCCGCAACGGCCCTTCCTCGACCAGTTCGACGGAGTCGGCCTCGGTGAGATCGGTGCGAGTGCGGCGGTAGTGCCGGTCGATGTCCCAGGCGTCCCAGTGATTGGGGTGATCCGGGTGCAGTTGGAGGAGGTTGGCCCGATGGCCGGGAGCGAGCACGTCCCGCCTCGCGCCGAGATCGCGCACGGCGGCGATCAGCCCGTCGCCGTCGACGACGACACGGAGCAGTCCGTTGTCGAGCACGAAGCCCTCGCTTGCCGGCATGTTCGTCGGACCGTCCGCCGCCCCGTCCGTCGGCCCGCCCGTGTACAGGGTCGCCGTGACCGTGTGCTCAGGGACCCGCGAGCCGTCCAGCAGGCCCGCGCCCAGGCCGGGGGCCTGCACCAGCACCGCTGTGCGTCCGTCGCCCAGTGGCTGCGCGTGCGCGCCCGAGGGGAGCACCGCACTCGCCTCCGCGTCCAGCTCCATCACCTGACTTCGCGGATACGGAGAGGAGTTGAGTGCCACCAGGCCCCTTGCCCCGCCCAGTGCCGCCACCGCTTCCGCCATCACATCGGCCAGTTCCCTTCGCACCACTTCATAGGTCTCACGCGCCTCGCGGTGCACCCAGGCGATCGACGAGCCGGGCAGGATGTCATGGAACTGATGGAGCAGTACCGTCTTCCACAGCCGGTCCAGTGCGTCGTACGGGTAGGAGTGGCCGGGAGAACGCAGCGTTGCCGCTGTGGCCCACAACTCCGCCTCACGCAGGAGGTGTTCGCTGCGACGATTGCCCTGTTTGGTCTTGGCCTGGGTGGTGTACGTGGCCCGGTGCAGCTCCAGGTACAGCTCGCCCGACCAGACCGGCGCGTGCGCTCCGTACTCGGCCTCGGCCGCCGCGAAGAACGTCGACGGACTCTCGATCCTGACCCGGGGTGAACCCTCCAGATCCCTCAGCCTGCGCGCCTTCTCCAGCATCTCGCGCGTGGGACCGCCCCCGCCGTCGCCCCAGCCGAACGGCACGAGGGAGCGGGTCGCGAGGCCCTTCTCCGCGAAGTTCTCTTCGGCGTGGGAGAGTTCGTGGCCGTGGAGCTGTGCGTTGTAGGTGTCCACGGGCGGGAAGTGGGTGAAGACCCTGGTCCCGTCGATGCCCTCCCACCAGAAGGTGTGATGTGGCATTTTATTGCTCTGGTTCCAGGACAGCTTCTGGGTCAGGAACCACTTCACCCCCGCCAGTCGCGCGAGCTGAGGGAACGCGCCGGTGTAGCCGAACGAGTCCGGCAGCCAGATTTCCTCGGCATCCACCCCCAGCTCCTGTTCGAAGAACCGCTTGCCGTGCACGAGCTGCCTGGCCAGTGCCTCGCCGCCCGGCATGTTCGCGTCGGACTCCACCCACATCGATCCCACGGGTGTCCACTGACCGCCCGCCACGGCCTGCTTGATGCGTTCCCAGATATGCGGCTGATGTTCCTTCACCCATGCGTACTGCTGGGCCTGCGACGCGGCGAAGACGAGCTCCGGGTAGTCCTGGGTCAACGCGGTGACATTGGCGAAGGTGCGCGATGCCTTGCGCACCGTCTCGCGCAGCGGCCACAGCCAGGCCGAGTCGATGTGCGCATGACCGATGGCCGAGATTCGGTGCGCGCTCGCCGCCGCCGGACGGGACAGCGTCTCGGCCAGTGCCGCCCGGCCGGCCGCCGCCGTGCCCGTCACGTCGTGCAGATCCAGCGCATCAAGCATGCGTTCGAGGGCCCGCAGGATCTCGTGCCGCCGGGAACGGTCCACGGGAAGTTCCCGCATCAGCTCGCTGAGCACCTCGATGTCCAGCACGAGATGCCAGACCTCCTCGTCCAGCACGGCGAGGTCCGCGGAGGCGAACCGGTACAGGGGCCGGTCACCCGCCGTCGTCACGTCCCCCAGCGGTGTCGGCACGAAGCCGTGCTCCAGCACCGACGGGTTGGCCGCGGCCTCCAGCAGCAGCGAGACCGGTTCGCCGCCCGTCGCCGGGGACGCGACCGTCAGATGCCGATTGCGCGGATGGACGCCCTTGAGCGGGACACCCGCCGCGTCGTAGAGCATCCCCTCGGCCTGGAATCCGGGCCCCTGGCCGGAGAAGCCCGGGTCGACTACCACCTCGACCCGCCGCCCCGCCCATTCCCGGGGCACGGTTCCCTCCAGCCGGAACCAGCTGGTGGACCATGGCTCTCCCCACTCCGTGCCTGTGCTGAACGGTTCGAACCTTCCCGCCAGCGCCTGATCCGCCGGTACGGGCTCGCCGGGGATGTGCCGCACGGAGAGCGCGAGCGGGGTCAGGGCCGGGTACTGGGCGGGGCGGATGAACTGGTGCAGGGCCCGTTCGAGCCGGTCCTCCACCTGGGGGCGGTCGTCGTGCATCACGGTTCCTCGGGGTCGGCGCCTTGGGGTGTCCATGGCTCCACTTCCCCGGCGGCCAAGCAGGCACCCCTGCGAGGTGCGCGACGGGGTGACGTCTGATCAACTGCCGCCGCACACACCCTTGGCGCCTCGCAAGCAATGTGACATATTACTGCCGTGTTCATGAGACAGCCCCTGGATGTCGTCATCGTCGGGGCCGGAGTGGTCGGTGCTGCCTGCGCCTACTACGCCTCCCGGTCCGGACTGTCCGTAGCCGTCGTCGACCGCGGGCCGGTCGCCGGAGGCACCACCGGAGCCGGGGAGGGCAACCTCCTGGTCTCCGACAAATTGCCGGGGCCCGAGCTCGAACTTGCCCTGCTCTCCGCCGCGTTGTGGGGCCGACTGGCAGAGGACCTGCCGCCGCACATCGAGTACGAACCCAAGGGCGGCCTGGTCGTGGCGGCTTCCGAGGAGTCCCTGACCGCCCTGTCCGCGACGGCGGCCGGCCAACGGGGGGCGGGAGTCGAGGCGTACCACGTCACATCCGAACGGCTTCGCGATGTCGAGCCCCACCTCGCACCGCGCCTTGCCGGAGGCTGCCACTACCCGCAGGACGCTCAGGTCCAACCCGCTCTGGCGACGGCCGAGTTGTTGCGGGCGGCCGGTCGGTCCGGGGCACGCCTGTGTCCGGGGCAGGAGGTCGTCGGGTTGCTTAGGGGCCGGGGCGGGGCGGTACGGGGGGTGCGCACCGCGCAGGGCGAACTGATCGCCCCCGCCGTCGTCAACGCAGCGGGCACCTGGGGCGGTGACCTCGCCGCACTGGCCGGGGTGGACCTGCCGGTCCTGCCGCGCAGGGGGTTCGTGCTCGTCACCGAGCCGTTGCCCCGGCTGATCCGGCACAAGGTCTATGCGGCGGAGTACGTGGGCGATGTGTCGAGCGGGTCCGCTGCGCTGCAGACCTCGCCCGTGGTGGAGGGGACGCCCTCGGGGCCGGTCCTGATCGGCGCCAGCCGCGAGCGAGTCGGCTTCGACCGGACGCTGTCCGTGCCGGTGGTCGCCCGGCTCGCCGCGCAAGCCGCCGCCCTGTTCCCGGTGCTCGCGGACGTGCGGGTGTTGCGCGCCTACCACGGGTTCCGCCCCTATCTGCCCGATCACCTGCCCGCGATCGGCCCGGACCCCAGGGTGCCCGGCCTCTTCCACGCCTGCGGCCACGAAGGGGCCGGGATCGGGCTGGCCCCCGCGACCGGTCGGCTGATCGCCGACGCGATCCTCGGGCGGCAGCCCGTACTCGATCTCGGTCCGTTCGCACCCGACCGGTTCGACACCGCATGCCATGTCACATGACGGCGGAGCGGGTGCGAGCGCTCCGGGAGGGGAGCGCCGCGTCCTGCGCGAGCACCCGTGCGGTGCAAGGGAGGGTCCCCGGTGCACGGGGCAGCCCGTTGTGCGCCGGAGGAATCCCCGTGTGCCCCAGGAAGAGAAGCATCGTGCCCCAGGAGAGGACCCTGTGAGACGCACCCGAGCGCGTACCCCTGCCGAACTCGTCGGGGCCGAGCCCGAACCGGAATTCCAGCTGACCTTCGACGGGCGCCCGATCCGGGGACTGCCGGGGCAGAGCATCGCGGCCGCACTGTGGTCGGCAGGCATCCTGACCTGGCGCACCACCCGGGTCCACGGTCGGCCGAGGGGCGCCTTCTGCGGCATCGGTGCCTGCTACGACTGTCTCGCCACCGTCAACGGCAGGCCCAACCAGCGCGCCTGCCTGCTTCCCGCCCGCCCCGGCGACGCCATCACCACGCAGGAGGGGGACGGCCATGCCTCGATCGACGGGTGAACGCCGGCCACGGGGCGCGGACCGTGCCGAACTCGCCGTGGTGGGTGCGGGACCGGCCGGCCTGGCGGCAGCCGTCACGGCGGCCGACCACGGCTTGGACGTGCTTCTGCTGGACGCCGCCGTCATGCCCGGCGGTCAGTACTACCGCAGCCCGGCCGACGGTCTCGGCGCCACTCGGCCCGAAGCCCTGCACCACGGCTGGTCCGTCTTCGCCGGACTCTCCGCGCGGCTCGCGGCGCACCGCGAATCGGGGGCGATCAGGCATCTCGCCGGCCACCAGGTGTGGTCGGTCGAACGAGCGCGTGACGGCGACTGGATCCTGCATGCGGTCACCGGAGCCGAGGGGGAGCGCCGCCACGCCGTCCGGGGACGTCGGCTGCTGCTCGCGACGGGCGCCCATGAACGCCAACTCCCCTTTCCCGGGTGGACACTTCCGGGCGTCGTCAGTGCGGCCGGCGCCCAGGCCATGCTCAAATCCGGCCTGGCACTGCCGGGCCGCCGGATCGTGGTCGCGGGGAGCGGGCCGCTCCTGCAGGCCGTCGCACTGTCGCTGACGCGTGCCGGTGCGAGCGTTCCGGCACTGATCGAGGCGTCCGGCTACGGGGCCTACGCGCGCGCTCCGCGTGTACTGGCCGCCAATCCCGGCAAGGCGGCGGAAGGAGTCCGGTACGGCGCGGCGCTGGCCCGCGCCGGAGTCCGAGTCCTGACGCACCGGGCGGTCACCGAAGTGCACGGCGACACACAGGTGGAGGCGGTGACCGTCAGCCGGGTGGACCGTCGCTGGCGTCCCGTGCCGGGAACCGGACACGAGATCCCCTGTGACGTGCTGGCCGTGGGACACGGGCTCGTTCCTCAGCTGGAACTCGCCGTGGCGGCGGGCTGTGGTACGCGTGGCTGTGCCGACGGTACGCATGCGGTCGCTCTCGACGAACAGCTCAGGACCACCGTGCCGGGGGTGTGGGCGGCCGGCGAGACCGGCGGCATCGGTGGCGTGGAACTCGCCCTGTGCGAAGGAGAGCTGGCGGCACTGTCGGTTGTTCGCGAAGTACGGGGTGGGGTGCGGAGGGAGGCGGCGCGCAGGGCGATTGCTCTGCGCCGGTCCCGGAGACGTCTGCGGGCCTTCGCCGCGTTGATGGGCGCTGTGCACCGGCCGGGGGAGGGGTGGAACGAGTGGCCGGCCGACGACACGGAGGTATGCCGTTGCGAAGAGGTCACGGCGGGCCGGATCCGTACCGCGTGCGAGGAGCTCGGGGCCGGTGACGCCAGGACCGTCAAATTGCTCACCCGTGCCGGAATGGGGTGGTGCCAGGGCCGGACCTGCGGATTCGCCGTCCGAGAACTCGCCGGTGCACACGGCACCGGACGTGGTGCCGGAGGAGAGCCGGATGGCCCCGACCGGCGCCCGCTGGCCTGCCCCGTGAAGCTGTCCGCACTCGCCGACCCGGCCGACCCCGGATAGGCCCGCTGCCACCCTGACTTCCCCGGCGCCGCCGACACGCCTCTGCCGCTCCTCGTCGCCGCGCGCCGCCGAACGCTGCCCACTCATCCATCACACCGTGACATGTCACACCTTTCAAGGAGCCACGATGCAGACGAACGCCCACTCGCGCACCCGACCCTGGCACGGCGTCATGGTCGCCACCCCGCTCACCCTGCGCGACGACTGCACGATCGACTACGACGCCTATGCCGAGCACGTCCAACAGCTCATCGCGGCGGGTTGCGACGGTGTGGTGCCCAACGGGTCACTGGGGGAGTACCAGACCCTGACCGACGGCGAGCGCGAGCAGGTGGTCCGGGTAGCCGTCGAAGCGGCAGGCGACGGCAGCCGCGTCATGCCGGGCGTCTCCGCCTACGGCAGCGCGGAGTCACGTCGCTGGACGGAACAGGCCGCGGAGGCGGGCGCCGGTTCCGTGCTGCTCCTGCCGCCCAATGGCTACCGCTGCGAGGACGCGGCGGTCCGCGCCCACTACACGGAGGTCGCCCGAGTCGGGGTTCCGGTCGTGGCGTACAACAACCCCTACGACACCAAGGTGGATCTGACCCCTGGCCTGCTCGCCGCGCTCCACCAGGACGGCAGCATCGTGGCGGTCAAGGAGTTCAGCGGTGACGTCCGGCGGGCGTACGAGATCGCCGAACAGGCACCCGGTCTCGATCTGCTCGTGGGTGCCGACGACGTCCTGCTGGAACTGGCACTCGCCGGGGCCGTCGGCTGGATCGCGGGCTGCCCGAACATGCTGCCGTCCTGCTGCGTCGAACTGTACCGAGCCGCTGTGACGGGTGACATGGCAACCGCGCTGCCGCTGTACCGGGAACTGCACTCCCTGCTGCGGTGGGACTCGAAGCCGGAGTTCGTCCAGGCCATCAAGGCATCCATGGATGTCGCCGGACGACATGGTGGGCGCACCCGTCCGCCGCGCCTTCCCCTGCCCGACGACGACGCGGCCGCCGTTCGTGCCGCGACGGAAAAGGCACTGGCCGCAGGCCTTGCCTGACGGCCTGACCGCCTGACCGCCGTTCCGTACGTGTACATGGGGCCGGCGCTCGACCCGGCCCCGTTCCGTACGCCTACGTCGGGCCGGCGCTCGACCCGGCCCCGTTCTCTCCGATCTCCGCGTACTCCGCGTACTCCGCGTACTTCTTGTCCATCGTGTTCACCGTGACGAACCAGGGGGAGCCTTGCAGACACGTCACATTTTCCATGCGGTCGACTCACACACCGAGGGCATGCCCACGCGCGTCATCACCGGCGGCATCGGCACCATTCCCGGCGCCACGATGGCCGAACGACGCAGGTACTTCCAGGAGCACCGGGACGCCGTGCGCACCCTGCTCATGTACGAACCGCGCGGTCACGCAGCCATGAGCGGTGCGATCCTTCAGCCGCCCACCAGGCCCGACGCGGACTTCGGTGTCCTCTATATAGAGGTCTCCGGCTTTCTGCCGATGTGCGGGCACGGAACCATAGGGGTCGCGACCGTTCTGGTGGAGACCGGCATGGTCGAGGTCACCGAACCCGTCACGACCGTGCGGCTGGACACCCCGGCCGGACTCGTCAGCGTCGACGTGCACGTGCGGGACGGCGCGGCGACGGCTGTCACCCTGACCAACGTCCCCGCGTTCAGTGTCGGTCTCGACCGGACGGTGGACGTACCCGGTCACGGAACGGTGCGGTACGACCTCGCCTATGGCGGCAACTTCTACGCGATGGTGCAACTCTCCGACCTCGGGCTGCCTTTCGACCGGGCGTGCAAGGACGACATCCTGTCGGCCGGACTCGCCCTGATGGACGCGGTCAACGCCGCTGATCGGCCCGTCCACCCGGAGGACCCCGGGATTCACGGCCTCAAGCACGTGCAGTTCATCGCCCCCGGTTCCGACGCGCGCCACTCCCGGCACGCGATGGCGATCCACCCCGGCTGGTTCGACCGGTCGCCCTGCGGAACGGGCACCTCGGCACGCATGGCACAGCTGCACGCACGCGGCGAACTGCCCCTGGACAGCGACTTCGTGAACGAGTCCTTCATCGGAACCTCGTTCACCGGGCGTCTGGTCGAGCAGACCACCGTGGGCGGTCTGCCGGCCGTCGTCCCGACTGTCACGGGCCGCGCCTGGATCACCGGTACCGCACAATTCTTCCTGAACCCGTTCGATCCGTTCCCAGAAGGATTCCTGCTGTGAAACTGCCCCTGCTCGGCGCCGACGACATCGAGGCCCTGGGACCGGCCGGAGCCGTGAACGCCCTGGAGGCGGCGCTGAGCGGGGGACTCGATCCGGAGACGTCCCCGACCCGGCACCATGTCACCGTGCCCGGCGGTGAACTGCTGATCATGCCTGCCGCCACTCAGCAGGTGACCGGGGTGAAGATCGCCGGGGTCGCTCCCGGCAACCCGGTACGCGACCTGCCCCGGATCACCGGAAGCTATCTGCTGCTCGACGGTCCCACCCTGATGCCGATCGCCCTGCTCGACGGGGCCGCGCTCACCACGCTGCGTACACCGGCCGTCTCCGCACTCGCGATCCGGCACCTCACCGGGCCCGTGCTGCGTCACGTGGTGCTCTTCGGAACCGGCCCCCAGGCGTACGGACACCTTGCCGCGTTGCTCGCCGAACGGCAGGTCGAACGGGTCTCCGTGATCGGCCGTACCCCGGAGCGGGTCGCCGCACTGGTCGAGCATGCCCGCCGACTCGGCGTGGATGCCCGTGCGGGGGAGGCGCACGGGGCTCAGGAGGTGACCACGGCCGATCTGGTGCTCTGCTGCACCACGTCCGCAACCCCGCTGTTCGACGGCAGCCTCGTGCCGGACGGGGCGACGGTCGTCGCGGTCGGCTCGCACAGCCCGGATGCCAGGGAGGTCGACACCGCTCTGGTGTCACGCTCCGCCGTGATCGTGGAATCGAGGGCGGCAGCCCTGTCGGAGGCGGGGGACCTGCTGATCCCGATGGCGGAGGGGGCTTTCAGCGCCGAAGACATCGCCGCCAACCTCGCCGAGCTGGTGACCGGGGGCGGCCCCGGCGGACGACCGGCCGGGTTCGCGGGCCCCCGGTTCTTCAAGAGCGTCGGCATGGGCTGGGAAGACCTCGCGGTCGCTGCCGCGGTGCACGGGAGGCCGGCGCCCTGACCGAGTTGTCCACAGGCGGGGAACGACGGGCCCGAGCGGAAACGTGACATTGTATTCTGAGGGCCCGTACGGCGCTGGAGGAACACATATGGCCCGCCTGACGACGCTCAACGCCATCTCGGCGCAAGAGCACTTGCGCGACCGAGTGGCGAACGCCCTCAGAGCGGCCCTGATCGCCGGGGACCTCCGTCCGGGCCTGATCTACTCCGCTCCCGCGCTCGCCGCCGAGTTCGGGGTGTCCGCCACCCCGGTGCGCGAGGCCATGCTCGACCTGGCACGTGAGGGCCTGGTCGAAGCCGTCCGTAACAAGGGCTTTCGGATCACCGAGTTGACCGAACAGGACCTGGACGATTTCACCGAACTCCGAGCCATGATCGAGGTCCCCACCGTCGGCCGCATCGCCAGGATGGGCAAGACCAGGGAGCTGAAGGCGCTACGGCCGCTCGCCCTGGCGATCGTCGACGCGGCCGCCGACCACGACATCATCGGCTACCTGGAGGCGGACCGTCGCTTCCATCTCGAACTGCTCGGGCTGGCCGGCAACCGCAGGCTGGTGGAGGAAGTCAGCAGTCTGCGCAAGCGATCGCGCCTCTTCGGGTTGAACCGGCTGGCCGAGACGGGCCAGTTGACCGTATCGGCCGAGGAGCACGTCCAACTGCTCGACCTCATGATCGCCGGCGATGCCCAGCGAGCCGAGACCTGCATGCTGACCCATATGTCACATGTCAGATCGCTCTGGGCCGAGGAGGAGGGTGGCGATACGGCGGGCGGTATCCGGATCACCAGGGTCTCGCTGCCGGTCGCCGAGGCCTGATCCGCCGCCCGGCTCCGGGGCCCCGGGTCTCGCCGCCCTCCGTCGGCCGCCCCAGGACAGGGGCGGCCGTTGAAGGGAAGCATCCGGCTCAACCGTCGAGCAGGGCGCCCATCCACTCCTCGATACCGTCGGCGGTGCGCGGGAGCGCGGACGACATGAGCCGGGCGCCGTCGGCCGTCATCACGAGGTCGTCCTCGATCCGCACCCCGATTCCGCGCAGCGACGGGGGCAGGGTCTCGTCGTCGGGCTGGAGATAGAGCCCGGGTTCCACGGTCAGTACCTGGCCGGCTTCGAGGCATCCGTCCAGATAGCTGTCGGCCCGCGCCTGGGCGCAGTCGTGAAGGTCCATGCCGAGCATGTGGCCGCTGCTGCAGAGCGTGTACCGGCGGTAGAGGCCGTTGTCGGCGTCGAGTGCCTCGTCGGCGGACATCGGCAGCACGCCCCACTCGTGCAGCCCTTCGGCGATGACCCGCATGGCGGCCAGGTGGAAGTCACGGAACCGTGCGCCGGGGCGCAGGGCCGCGATGCCGGCTTCCTGAGCGGCCAGCACCAGTTCGTAGACGCTGCGCTGCACGGGGGAGAAACGGCCGGACAGCGGCAGGGTACGGGTGATGTCGGCCGTGTAGAGCGAATCGGTCTCCACTCCGGCGTCCAGGAGAAGCAGCCGGTCGCGGTCCAGCGGCCCGTCATTGCGGATCCAGTGCAGGACGCAGGCGTGCGCACCGGCCGCGGCGATCGTGGAGTAGCCCGGACCGTTCCCCTCCAGCCGGGCCCGCAGGTCGAAGACGCCCTCGATCCAGCGTTCCCCTCTCGGGTGTCGCAGCGCCTGTGGAAGGCTCCGCACCACATCCTCGAAGCCGGTCACCGTCGCATCGACGGCATGCTGCAACTGGCCGGTCTCCCACGGGTCCTTGACGAGGCGGAGCTCGCTGAGCACCGTCTCCAGTCCAGCCGGAGCCGTCCGTCCCGCCGGGAACGAGCCGCGGGACCGCAGGAGTTCGTCGACGGACCGGTCCACCCCGCCCAGCACCCTTACCGGTGGCTGCGGGCCGGTCAGCAGTTTCTCCCAGGCATCCAGGTGCGCGCAGCGGATGCCGGTCATCCGGGTGGCCTCCGCCAGGTCGGGTCTGCGTCCGACCCAGAACTCCCCGTATCTGCGGTCACGGTAGAACTCCTGCCCGGTGCGCGGTGATCTCGGCCGCAGATACAGCACCGCTTCGTGGCGCTCGTCGCCGTCCGGTTCCAGGACGAGGACATGGCCGGCCTGGTCCTCGCCGGTGAGACCGGTGAGCCAGGCGTAGCCGGTGTGCGGACGGAAGCGGTGGTCGGTGTCGTTGGAGCGGACCGCGAGCGTGCCTGCCGGGACGATCAGGCGTTCGCCGGGGAAGCGGGCGGCCAGCCGGGCGCGGCGGGCAGGCGTGACGTCGTACGAGGGGACGCGGATGTCGGCGGGCAGCGGGGTGTCCGCCCACGCCGTGCTCATGAAGGCGTCCAGCGCGGGCGACACCGGCAGGTCGTGGCTGCCGGCGCGGGGCGCGGAGAGCGAATGGGACACGGGCATTGCTCCTCAGGGCTCTGTCGGGACTCGGGCACGGGAACGGGCTCGGGCTCATGCTCGGGACATCGGTCCCGGTCCGGACAGCAGGTGGGCGCTCAGTGATTCCGGGACGGCCGTCGTGCACGCGGGCCGGGGCTGAACCTGACTGCTGTGACGGTGAGTTGTCGCGGAGATGAATGTGCGCGAGAGGGCTTCCGAAGGACATGTGACATGTGCCATTGTACAGCGCGCAGAGGGGGGAGGGTCGTGTTCATGCCACGGAGTGAATCCGGACGAACCCGGTCCGGCCGCACCCTCATCCCCGCGCATTCCCCCACAGCCGCGCACCGTTGCGCGGTCACCACTCCGCTGGGAGGCGGCACGTGAAGAACCGAACGGTTCGACAGAGATTCACCGGACTGTCCACTGTGGTCCTGGCAGCATGCCTGGGCGTGGGCCTGCTCTCCGCACCGAGCCAGGCCGTCGAGCAGCGCCCCGCCGCGGCGACGACGGCGTCCGGTCACAGCCGGTCCGCCGAGGCAGGTCCGGCGCGGACGGGAAGCGGGCCCGCCGAGCCGGGCGGCCCCTCCGCCGAGTCGCCGACCGCACCTGCGGACGACGCCGACCACTTCGGCCGCAAAGCCCTCAAGGCCGCCGACCGCCCGCCGTTGTCCGCATCCAAGGACGCACTGCGGCGGGACTACGACGACCCCGGCGCCACGCTTCCGAGCCACCTGGCGCCTTCGATGAAGGCCGGCTCCAAGGTCAAGGCCAAGGCCGGCTCCAAGCCCCGGACCGCGGCCGAGTGCAATGTCAGCGACTTCACCAGCCGCACCGGAAGCGACCTGGTCCAGCAGATCAAGTCATCGACGACCGACTGCGTCAACACGCTGTTCCGTGTCAAGGGCAACGACGGCAATCTGGCCTTCCGTGAGGCGCAGATGGTCACCGTCGCCCATGCCATGCGCGAGGGATCGGCCGCCTACCCCGGCGACAGCAGTACCGGCATGCCTCAGCTGGTCCTCTATCTCCGAGCCGGGTACTACGTGCAGTACTACGATCCCGACACCGTGGGCAGCTACGGGCCGGAGCTGCGTACGGCCATCCAGGGCGCGCTCGACGCGTTCTTCGCCTCCTCGCACGCCTTCGACGTCACCGACGCCAACGGGGAGACTCTGTCCGAGGCAGTCATATTGATCGACAGTGCCGTGGAGAACGCCCGCTACCTGTCTGTCGTCAAGCGGCTGCTGGCCAACTACGACTCCTCGTACAACAGCTCCTGGTACATGGTCAATGCCGTGAACAGCGTGTACACGGTGACCTTCCGCGGTCACCAGGTGCCGGAGTTCGTCGCCGCGGTGGAGGCCGACCCCAGCCTGCTGGACGCCCTCAGCGACTTCGCCTCGCGCCATCTCGACCTGCTGGGCACCAAGCAGTCGTTCCTCGCTTCCAACGCGGGACTTGAGCTGGGCCGCTTCCTTCAGGAAGACTCCCTGCGCCCCAAGGCAAGCCCGTTGGCCGCCGGGGTGCTCGGCAAGAGTTCCATCACCGGCCCCACCGCCCCGCTCTGGGTCGGCGTGGCGCAGATGGTCGAGGCCTACGACAAGGCGAACTGCTCGTACTACGGTACCTGTGACCTCGCCCAGCGCCTGAAGAGTGCGGTCCTCCCCGTCAGCTACACATGCAGCGACAGCATTCGCATCCTGGCGCAGCAGATGTCCACCGCGGACCTCGACGCGAGCTGCAGCAGTCTGCGCAACCAGGATGCCTACTTCCATGGCGTCGCCCGGGACAACGGTCCGGTCGACGGCGACCGCAACGCCACCATCGAGGTCGTGGTCTTCGACTCCAGCACGGACTACCAGACCTACGCCGGCGCGATCTACGGCATCAACACGAACAACGGCGGCATGTACCTGGAAGGCGACCCCGCTGCGGAAGGCAATCAGCCCCGGTTCATCGCGTACGAGGCCGAGTGGGCCCGCCCCGAGTTCCAGATCTGGAACCTGAACCACGAATACACGCACTACCTCGACGGCCGCTTCAACATGTACGGCGACTTCGCGGACGGACTGACCACGCCGACCGTCTGGTGGGTCGAGGGCTTTGCGGAGTACGTCTCCTACTCGTACCGCAAGGCCGACTACGACGCCGCCGCCGCCCAGGCCGCGAACCACACCTACACCCTGCGGACCCTGTACGACACCACCTACGAGAACGCCGACCAGACCCGAATCTACAACTGGGGTTATCTGGCCGTCCGTTACATGCTGGAGTCCCACCGCGCGGACATCGACACGCTCCTCGGCCTCTACCGCAAGGGTGACTGGGACGGTGCCCGCACCCTGCTCACATCGACCATCGGCGACCGTTACGAAACCGACTGGAACACCTGGCTGACCGCCTGCGCGGCCGGCAGTTGCGGCACCGGCACCAACCCGCCCACCGACCCCCCGGCCGAGTGCACCGGAAGCGACGCGAGGGAGATGGGCAAGAACTGCAAGCGCAGCGGCCTGGCGGCCACCAAGGGCAACTACGCCTATATGTACCTGTACGTACCGGCCGGTGCCGCCAAGTTGGAGATCACGGCAACGGGCGGCTCGGGCGACGCCGACCTCTACTACAGCGCGGACGGCTGGGCGATGACCGACCACTACACCAGCCGTGACAGCGGTGCCGGTAACGAGCACACGCTGACCATCGACCGCCCGGCGGCCGGACCCCACTTCATCAGCCTGTACGCCGTTGAGAACTTCGACGGCGTGACCGTCTCCACCAAGTACTGAGCACCTTCGCAGGCACGACAACGGCCGGCCCGCGGAGGGATCCTCCTCCGCGGGTCGGCCCTGGCGAACCTCACCGGCTCACAGAAGCTGCAGCGTGCCTGGCGCCGTTCTGCTGGTCAGGGTCTCCACGAGCAGGTCGAACAGTGTCGGTCCCCGACCGGCCAGGGCGTCGTCCAGTCGCTTCTGGACCGAGGGCCTGTTGGTGGGGTGCACCCTGCTCAGGCTGTGCCGCAGATAGCGCGCCGTCTCCTCGTGCGCCAGGGACTGTGCCGAGAGGGCGTGGTCCCGCCATTCGAAGACGAAGTCGCCGTCGTCCGGAGTGCCCATCCCGCCACCGAGGCAGTCGGCGAGGGCGTCGAGGTTGCAGCCGAAGTATCCGCCGGGGCCGTTCACCGCCTCGCCGATCACTTTCCAGAACTGCTCCAGGCCGGTGACCCGGGAGCCGTCGATCACATAGGTCACGGTCATGGGTGGAGAGTACAAGCCCGGCTGCTCCGGCCGGTTCGTGATCCGCGCCGCAGGTGGGGGGCTACGGCGCGGATGCCTGGGGGTTGAGCCTTCAGCAGCCCTGGTTGATCAGGTCGAACGTGGTGTAGTGGTCGCCGGTGTAGTAGTCCTCCCGCATCTTTTCGCCCGTGACGATCCGACGGGCGCCGCGGGTCGGGGAACCGGGGGTGATGACCGTGTACTCGTGGTAGTAGCCGGTGTTCTGACCGGGCAGGACGCCTTCGCGGTTCTGGAAGACGGCACCGTCCTGCGAGTACGGGAAGGGCCCGCCGGCGTCGATCAGGTCGAGGGTGTCGTGCGCCTGGGCCGGCAGCGCCGAGTAACAGATGCTGCCGACCGAGGCGGTGGCGGCCGTGGCCGGGGAGGCGACCGGGCCGCCGACGAGGAGAACGGACAGAAGGGCGGCAGAGCCACCGAGCGTGGTGATCCGTGGGGGGATTCGCATAGCCACCATGATGACGCGCGTAGACATGGTGCCGTCAACGCCAACCGTTGTGAATTTTTTGGAAGTTAACCGGAGAGAAGGAAATGTGACGCCGATGTGTCCGACTGCTCGCGGGTCACTCGGGTGCGGTGTTCATTTATTGATGAGTCGACAAGCGTGGCGGCCGGTCTGTGGGGCATGCATTCCCGTGGAAGCGTTCCGCGTAGCCGTTCGGCGAGATGGATCGAGAAGGAACCAGAAGGATCGAGAAGGATCGAGAAGGAACGAGCGGAACACGGGAAGCCGCGAGACGGCAAAGGGCGCGACAACAGGGCGCGAGAACGGGACGCGACGACAGGACACGGCAACAGGACACGGCAAGGGCGCGGGAACACGAGACGGCGAGCAGGGGGATTCACTGTGCGTGCGGGGGAAACGATGGAGCGTCGAGGCAAGGCCGATTCCGTGAGGGGCGGGTCGGCGCGCGAGCCGGGGGAGCAGGGGTGGCAGCCGGTCCGGCTGCATCGCAGACTGGCCCACACCGATCTGGCGGGCGTGAGCGAAGTGCGCGGCACGCTAAGGGAGTTCCTGCGCTACCGATGGCGGCCGGAGTCGGCCGAGGTGGCGGAACTGCTGCTCAGCGAGCTGGTGACCAATGCCCTGGTCCATACGCGTCACGGCGCGGTCGTCACGGCGAGTGTGACGCCCGCCAGGCTACGGGTGGAGGTGCGCGACTTCGTATCCGGTCCGCCCTCGTCGTACGTACCGAACGCCGACGACGGTACGCACGGCCGAGGGCTGGTCCTGGTGCGTGGTCTCGCGGATGCCTGGGGGGTGGGCGCGCAGGCGCTGGGCAAGGTCGTCTGGTTCGAGCTGGACGGCGAAAGGCCCTGAGAGCCCGGGAAGACCGGGCCGTCAGGGCCTTGTGCGGTGGACGGATCAGCCGAACTGCTGCTCCAGATCCTTCAGTTTCCGCTCCAGCGAATCGAGCCGGGGCAGTGCCTGGGTGTCGTCCTCGGCGGTGAGGTCGACGGTGATCGGTTCACCGGGGTTTCGGTCCGATGCCTCTCGGGCCGGACCCGTCACGGCCTGCAGGGAGGGCCGTGAACGCAAGGGCAGTTGTCCCGGCTCGGATAGGGCAGGCTCCACGGTGGACTGAGAGGCCGTCGCCGGGGCGATGGCCTGGACGTCCACCTGGGTCCCACCCCGGCCGACCCGGCGCCAGGCCCGGTTCTGCCGGTTCAGTGCCTTGATGTGGGCCCGGTCCAGCTTGACCTGGTCCTTCCTGCGCAGACGGTTCTGCTCCTTCTCCCGCCGGTCCTCACGTACCTCCTCGACCGCCTCGTCCAGAGTGCGTACGCCCTCCAGCAGCATCAGCGACCAGGCGCCGAAGGTCTCCCGGGGGGCGCGCAGCCACCGTACGATCCGGATCTGCGGCAGTGGACGGGGCACCAGGCCCTGCTCGCGCAGCGCGGCCCGGCGGGTCTGCTTGAGTGCCCGGTCGAAGAGCACGGCCGCCGAGAGCGACATCCCCGCGAAGAACTGCGGCGCGCCGGC
Organism: Streptomyces sp. NPDC047515; assembly: GCF_040643055.1. Classification (NCBI taxonomy): domain Bacteria; kingdom Bacillati; phylum Actinomycetota; class Actinomycetes; order Kitasatosporales; family Streptomycetaceae; genus Streptomyces; species Streptomyces sp. NPDC047515. The sequence goes on along the minus strand of NZ_JBEYTM010000048.1, from coordinate 35,175 downwards.
GTGGTCGATGCCGCGCGGCGCGTGCACCCAGTTGAACCAGGCGGCCGCACCGGCGAACAGCCATACCAGCAGCCGAGAGCCGAGCGCCGCGTCACCGTGACTGGCCTCGCGCACCGCGAGCACGGAACAGAACATGGCGGCCCCGTCCAGGCCGAACGGAACGAGATACTCCCAGCCACCGGAGAGGCCGAGGTTCTGCTCGCCGAAACCGACGAGCCCGTGGAAGGAGAGCGCCGCGGCGACCGCCGCGCAGCAGAACAGCAGGACGTACGAGGCGGTGGCATACAGCGCCTCCTTGCGTCTGCGACGCTCCTCGCTGCGTTCCCAGCTGTCGTCGGCAGCGGAATTGTCAGCGGCACGCTTGCCGCGTACGACCACCGCCACCGCCGCCAGGACCCCCACGAGCAGCACGGCGCCCGGAAGCAGCCAATTCAGCGATATGTCGGTCAGTCTCATGCGCGGTCCCTTGCGTCGCGTAGGGCATTTCGGGCGCCATGATTGCCGAAACCCCGTCATGCTCAGGGGGTTTCGGGGCAAGAGAACGCCATTGGGTTGGCAGGGCATACGGATAACCGAGATCTGATCGAATATCCGTACGCGGCCAGTGATCTGCGTTCGAATACTACTACCCGTATGAGGGAGGTGGATCAGTGAGCGGGCGTCAGTTTCCTTACCCGGTCCGCGTCACAGGTGCGGGGGCAGGTGACGCAGGTGTCCTCGGGGCGCAGCGTGTAGAAGAGGCAGCAGCTCGTCCGGTCGCGGGTGGGCAGCGATTCACCGTTCGGACCGGTCAGTTCACGGAAGCCGGCCGAGCCGACGTACGGCCTGGTGGTGCCGGGCAGGAGTACCTCCAGCTCGGCCATCGCCCGTCGCTCCTCGCCGAGCAGATGGGCGATGTACCACAGGCCCTCGACGACCTCGTCCGTCGCCATCCCCCACAGTGCCCTTCTGCCGCGCCGCATCCGCGGACCGAAGCCGTCCAGCACCGGGCCGATGTGCTCGGCCACCGACGCCAGCACCTCGGCCCGCAGCGCCGCCTCGTCGGGAACGACCCGGGCGCCCGGCAGTCCGGCCGCCGGATCGTCGGGAAGGCAGGCGAACTCCCTCAGGCGCACCGTGAGATGGCCCAGCGCACGCTGGAACGCCACATCCTCGACGGGGATCCGGGGAACCCGCCGGTGCAGGAACCACGGCACCGTCACCAACAGGCAGGCGGGCCAGGCGTACCGGTGCAGTCCGAAGCCGGCGACCACATCGGGGCGGGGCTGTTGCCCGTAGTCCCGCAGCACCTGCGCGTGGTCCCGGGCGAGGAAGGCGTCCAGCGCGGCGCCGCCCGCCGCGAGTTCGTCCGCACCCACCCAGCCGGCCCCGCGGGGAGCGGCCTCGTCGTCCGTCAGCACCTTTGCGCGCAAGCCGGGGAACACCTCGGTCAGGCGCGCGTACGCGCCCGTCACGGCGGACGCGGTGGTGCCGGGAAGAAGGGCGGGGAGTGTCATGCAGGGACCACCGAATCACGATCGTTTGCAGGCAAGCCTTACCTTACCCGAACGGATCGATGTTTGAACTGCGGCCTGCTCCGCCTATCGTTCACAAGGGGCATGGCGCACGCGAGCCGCGCCCGCGGCAGGCCGAGGAGGTCCGAGTGGAGCAGGGCAGAGCGCGTGAGCAGGCACGGCCGTCGTGCACGTCCGCCGCGTCCGCGACCACCCCTTCGTCCGTACGGGTGCCCGATGTGCGGGTGCCCGAGCAGGCACGCGGCGAACACACGCACGGTGAGCCGTCCCCCCCGCGGCCGGTGGTGCAGCGGCACTCCGTACGCGGCCAGATCCTGGACGCCCTGCGTGCCGCGCTGGTGGACGGTCAGCTGGTCCCGGGACAGGTGTACTCCGCCCCGGCTCTGGGCGCCCGCTTCGGGGTCTCCGCGACGCCGGTGCGCGAGGCGATGCAGCAGCTGGCCATCGAGGGTGCCGTCGAGGTCGTACCGAACCGCGGTTTCCGCGTATCCCAGCGGGGCCCGCGCGAGCTGGCCGAGCTGGCGGAGGTGCGGGCCCTGATCGAGGTCCCCGTCATGCTGCGGTTGGCCCGCACCGTGCCGCCGGCCCGCTGGTGCGCCCTGCGTCCGCTGGCCGACGCCACCGTGGCGGCCGCCGCCGTGGGCGACCGGGCGAGCTACGCCGAGTCCGACCGGGCCTTCCACGGCGCCGTCCTCGCGCTGTGCGGCAACGAGCAGTTGGTGATGGTCGCCGACGATCTGCACCGCCGCTCCCAGTGGCCGCTGGGGAACGACCCCGCCACCCGCCGCGCCGACCTGCTCGCCGACGCCGCCGAGCACACCGCCCTGCTCGACGCGCTCATCGCCCAGGACCTGACCGTCGTGCAGTCGCTCGTGCGCGAACACTTCACCGGCGCCGAGAGCTGAACCGGACGGTGCGGCGGGCTCCGTCGGCCCCGCCCTCGGAACGGGTTACGCTACGCCTCTGATCACATGATCATTCTGGGGGCGAAAATGGCGGGAAGCCGGGCGTCGAGACCGGTGTCCGGGCTGGTGATGGCGGCGGTGGTACTGGGCGCGGCCGGCCCCGGTGCGTCCGTCCCGGCGAGCGAGAGCCCGGCGGCCACGACCGCACAGCCGTCCGTGACACCGTCGCGGATGCCCACGGACAGCCCCGCGGCGACACCGACGCGCGCCCCTGCCGTGAAGCCGTCCGGGCCGGCCCCGGACGCCTCGCACCCCGTCGCCGTCGTGGTGCCACCGCCGCAAAAGGCGGCGCCGCCCAAATCCCCCGTCCCGCCTCCACGACGGGACAGCGGCGGATCGCGGGACAAGCCTCCCGCCGTACCGCAGAACCCCAACCGGGGTCCCCATCCGCCGCCCGCCCCGGACCGCCCGTCGCCGACTCCGGAGTGGAGCGACGCCGACTGGAAGCCCGGTGATCCGGTCGTGGACCTCACCTGACGTGCGGCGGTGGGTCCGGGGCCGCTCCCGCCCCTCGTCCGGGTGGTGCCAGGGGGTCAGTTCGCCTCGGCCGTCTCCGGGGGCGGCGGGTCCAGGTGCGGAGCAAGCCAGGTCGGTACGCCCCCGAGCAGCCGGAAGAGCCGGCCCGCCTCGGCGCGAAGCCGGGTCGCCGCCTCGGGCTCGGGCTCGGAGTCCGCGAGGGCGATGAGGGCCGGAGCCGTCCCGATCAGATAGCCCAGCTCCTCCCTGATCCGCAGACACTCGGCGAAGCCGTGACGCGCCTCCGCCAGTTCGCCCTCGCGCAGGGCGAGCAGGGCGAGATGGCGCCAGGTCGAGGAGAGCAGCAGCGCGTCCCCCTGGGCGGTGGCACCGGCGTGGGCCCTGCGGTAGGCGGCCCGCGCGGCCTGCGGCGAGTCGGCGATGTTCTGCGCGATCAGACCTCGGCGGAAGTCCAGCAGCGGGCGGCCCGGCGCGGACGGGGCGAGCAGCGCGGCGGCGCGGCTCAGGGCGACGCTGGCTTCGTCCGCCCGGTCCCGGACGCCCAGAAGTGTCGACGCGTACGCCAGATGGCCGCGTTCGCAGGCCGCCGCGCCGCGTTCGGCGTCGTCATGGGCCAGCGCCTCGGCGGTGCGCAGGGCGTCCTCGGCGTCGGTCCAGCCCTGCCCGGTGTACAGACACCGTTCGGTGAGCAGCGCGGTCCGCTGGAGTGCCGCCGCCGGATCGGTGGCGGCGTCGTGTTCGAGCAGTGCGGCGGCGTCCGTCCAGCAGGCGCGTGACCGCAGCCGCCATACCGCTGTCTGGAGCGGCGGATCGTCATCGGCTGTCGTTCCGGAACCAGACATGGCGGTATGCGCCACATTGCCCTCCCCGAGCGCGCCATCGAGCTGTTGAGTCTGGCCGCATCTCAGCACGGAATGGCACGCCGGGCCAAGGGGTCGGGTCAATGTCAGGTGAAAGATTTCACAAACGAATGGACCCGCCCGCAGGGGTGGTGGCGCCCGGAAGTCAGCTCATACGCAGGGCGAGGAAGAAATCGAGCTTGTCCTCCAGGCGCGAAAGGTCACGCCCCGTCAACTGCTCGATTCGCCCGACCCGGTAGCGCAATGTGTTGACGTGCAGATGGAGCCGGGAGGCGCAGCGCGTCCAGGAACCGTCGCAGTCCAGGAACGCCTCCAGCGTCGGGATCAGCTCCGCGCGGTGACGCCGGTCGTAGTCGCGCAGCGGGTCGAGCAGCCGTGCGGTGAACGCGCGGCGCACGTCGTCGGGGACGAACGGCAGCAGCAGCACGTGTGAGGCCAGCTCGTGGTGCCCGGCCGCGCAGACCCGGCCGGGGCGTGCCGCCGCGACGCGGCGGGCGTGCCGGGCCTCCTCCAGGGCGCCGCGCAGTCCTTCGGGCGAATGCACGGCCGCGCTGACACCCAGTGTCAGCCGCCCGTCGTTGGCGAGGCCCGCGGAGAGCGGTTCGCGGACGGCGGCGAGCAGCACACCGGCGTGCAGCGCGGGGTCGGCCTCGGCGACCGCCCCGGACGGCGCCGCGTCGGCCTCGCCGCCCGGTGCGGGCACGGTGACGGCGGGCAGCGGTACGAGCGCCACGGCCTCGTCGTCCGTGTGGGCGACCGCGATCCGGTCCGCGGAGTCCGGGCCGGTGACCGCGGGGTCGACCAGGATCTCCTCCAGCAGCGCCTGGGCCACCGGGCCGCCCGCCACGGCGGGGCCGGAGGCGGCCTGGCCGCCCGTGGCGGTCTCCGCGTCACCCCATTCGACGCGTGCCACCACGACCTGCCAGTGCGGGGCCGCCCCGAGCCCGGGGAGCAGCACCGGAGCGGCGACCCGCAGCCTGGCGGCGATCTCGGCCGGCGGCGCGCCCGTCTGGACCAGCTCCAGGACTTCCTGGGCCAGTCTGCGGCGTACCGTACGGGCCGCGTCGCGCCGGTCCCGTTCGACCGCGATCAGCTGGGTGACGCCCTGGAGCAGGTCCAGCCGGGCGGGCGGCCAGTCGCTCGCGTCCGCCTCGACCGCGAGCAGCCAGTCGGAGAGCACCGACTCGCGCGCATCCCGCGAGGCCGGCACCGCGCCCCGCCCGGTGTTCCGGATCGGGAAGAGCGAATACGTGATGCCGTCGACCGTGGTGCGGTGCGGGGCCCGGCGGCCGCTGCGGGTGGCGGCCAGATGGTGGCCGGCGAGCGCCGCGCCGACCGGCCCGGCCAGCGGCGCGTCTCCGGCGCCCGCGATCTGCCGCCCGGTGGGGGAGAGCACCCAGGCGTGCAGGTCGAGGTCGGAGCCGAGCAGATCCAGCACCACCTCGGGGCCGCCGCCCGCCGGGCCCGAGGTCATCAGCCTGCGGTGGCGATCCACGACCGCGGCGAGATCGCCCGCACGCTCGCCCGACACCTGGCGGACCACATGCTCGGTGATCGTTGCGAACGCGACGGTCTCATGGACGGCGAAGAGCGGCAGCCGGTGCCGCCCACAGGCCTCCACCAGATCGCCGGGGATGTCGCCGAGCTCCGCCTCGCCGGCCGCCAGCCCGGCGACCCCGGCGCCTGCCAGGATGCGTACGAACGGCTCCGAGTCCGCCGCGTCCCGGCGCCAGGCCAGCCCCGTCAGGACCAGCTCGCCGCCCGACAGGTAGCGGCTGGGATCCCGCAGGTCAGTGGTCATCACGCCACGGACGGAGCGGTCCAGCTCGTCCTCGCCGCCGAGCAGCCGCAGGCCCAGCGCGTCGGTCTCCAGCAGTGCGCGCAGCCGCATCTCGTCGCCGCCGATCTCTTTCGTTGGTGCGGGTGAAAACTGGGTATTGCGGTGAGGTTACTGATCCCCGCCATTCGTTCGAATCTACAAGACGGAGAGAGCGGCCAGCCAACTCCTTCATGGTTTCGGTGACTGCACCGGGTGGAGCACGGCTTGTGTACTTGGCCCCACACCGCGTTAACAACACATGAACGACCAGTCGAGGGCCGGCCGTCCCCAGCCCCCAGCGAACGACCGATTGAGAAGAAGAGAGCCACTCATGGACTTCCTTCGCCCCGCCAGCTGGGAGGAGGCGCTCGCCGCCAAGGCCGAGCACCCCACGGCTGTGCCCATTGCGGGTGGCACCGATGTGATGGTCGAGATCAACTTCGACCACCGGCGGCCCGAGTACCTCCTGGACCTGAACCGCATCGGAGAACTGTCCGAATGGGAGGTCGGCCAGGAGAGCGTACGGCTCGGCGCCTCCGTACCGTACAGCCAGATCATGGAGCACCTGCGCGCCGAGCTGCCCGGACTCGCGCTCGCCTCGCACACCGTCGCCTCGCCGCAGATCCGCAACCGCGGCGGCGTCGGCGGCAACCTGGGGACCGCGTCGCCCGCCGGTGACGCCCATCCGGCGCTGCTCGCCGCGGGCGCCGAGGTCGAGGCCGAATCCGTACGCGGGACGAGGATGATCCCGATCGACGCCTTCTACACCGGTGTCAAGCGCAACGCCCTCGCGCCGGACGAGCTGATCCGGGCCGTGCACATCAAGAAGGCCGACGGGCCGCAGCAGTTCTCCAAGGTCGGCACCCGCAACGCGATGGTCATCGCGGTCTGCGCCTTCGGCCTGGCCCTGCACCCCGAGACCCGCACGGTCCGCACCGGCATCGGATCGGCCGCCCCCACACCCGTACGGGCGACGGAGGCCGAGGAATTCCTGAACGCCGCACTCGAAGAGGGCGGATTCTGGGACAGCCGCACGATCATCACCCCGTCCATCGCCAAGCAGTTCGCCGACCTCGCCGCCGGCGCCTGCAACCCGATCGACGATGTGCGCGGCACCGCGAGCTATCGCAGGCACGCGGTAGGGATCATGGCCCGCCGCACCCTCGGCTGGACCTGGGAGTCGTACCGCGGCAACGGCCGCAGCACCGAAGGAGCTGCCTGATCATGCGCGTCAATTTCACGGTCAACGGCCGCAGGCACGAGGCGGACGACGTCTGGGAGGGCGAGTCCCTCCTCTACGTGCTGCGTGAGCGGATGGGCCTGCCGGGCTCGAAGAACGCCTGCGAGCAGGGCGAGTGCGGATCGTGCACGGTCCGTCTGGACGGTGTCCCGGTCTGCTCCTGCCTGGTCGCCGCGGGACAGGTGGAGGGCCGCGAGGTCGTCACCGTAGAGGGCCTCGCCGACTTCGCAGCCCACCGTTCCCAGGAACACCCCGGCAGTGGCTGCGCCTCCGGCGCCTGTGGCACCGCACTCGACAAGGCGCGGCGGTGGGAGGCCGAGCCGACCGGCGAGGAGAGCCGGGACACCGGTGAGCTCTCGCCGATCCAGCAGGCGTTCATCGACGCCGGAGCCGTCCAGTGCGGCTTCTGCACCCCCGGCCTGCTGGTCGCCGCCGACGAGCTCCTGGAACGCAACCCGGAGCCGTCCGACGCGGACATCCGCGAGGCGCTCTCCGGCAACCTCTGCCGCTGCACCGGCTACGAGAAGATCCTCGACGCGGTCCGCCTCGCGGCCGCCCGCGCGGAAGAAACGGTCTGACGATGGGCGTTACCGGCAACCCCACCAGCATCAACCAGGGCACCCGCACCAAGGGCGGCATCGGCGAGTCCACGCTGCGCCCCGACGGCATCCTCAAGGTCACCGGCGAGTTCGCGTACTCCTCCGACATGTGGCACGAGGACATGCTCTGGGGGCACACACTGCGCTCCACGGTCGCGCACGCCGAGATCGTCTCCATCGACACATCGGAGGCACTCGCCACGTCCGGCGTCTACGCCGTACTCACCTATGACGACCTGCCGACCTCGGTGAAGAACTACGGCCTGGAGATCCAGGACACCCCCGTTCTCGCCCACGGCAAGGTCCGTCACCACGGCGAACCGGTGGCGCTCGTCGCCGCCGACCACCCGGAGACGGCCCGCCGCGCCGCTGCGAAGATCAAGATCGACTACCGCGAACTGCCCGTCATCACCGACGAGGCCTCCGCCACCGCCCCCGACGCGCCCCTCATCCACGAGGGACGCGACGACCATCACGCGGGGCACGTACCGCACCCCAACATCGTCCACCGCCAGCCCATCATCCGCGGCGACGCGGACGCGGCGGCGGCCCGTGCCGATGTCGTGGTCAGCGGCGAATACGTCTTCGGCATGCAGGACCAGGCCTTCCTCGGCCCCGAGTCCGGCCTGGCCGTGCCCGCCGAGGACGGCGGCGTCGACCTGTACGTCGCCACCCAGTGGCTCCACTCCGACCTGCGCCAGATCGCACCCGTCCTCGGCCTGCCCGAGGACAAGGTCCGCATGACGCTCTCCGGGGTGGGCGGGGCCTTCGGTGGCCGCGAGGACCTGTCGATGCAGATCCACGCCTGCCTGCTCGCCCTGCGCACCGGCAAACCGGTCAAGATCGTCTACAACCGGTTCGAGTCCTTCTTCGGGCATGTCCACCGGCACCCGGCGAAGCTCTGGTACGAGCACGGCGCCACCCGCGACGGCAAGATCACCCACATGAAGTGCCGCATCGTGCTGGACGGCGGCGCCTACGCATCCGCCTCCCCGGCCGTGGTCGGCAACGCCTCCTCGCTCGCCGTCGGCCCGTACGTCATCGACGACGTGGACATCGAGGCGATCGCGCTCTACAGCAACAACCCGCCGTGCGGCGCCATGCGCGGCTTCGGTGCGGTCCAGGCGTGCTTCGCCTACGAGGCGCAGATGGACAAGCTCGCCGCCGAACTGGGCATGGACCCGGTCGAGTTCAGGCAGCTCAACGCCATGGAGCAGGGCACCCTCCTGCCGACCGGGCAGGTCGTCGACTCGCCCGCACCGGTCGCCGAGCTGCTGCGCCGGGTCAAGGCCAGGCCGCTGCCGCCCGAGCGCCAGTGGGAGGTGGCCGGCGAGCAGGCCGACGTACGGGCCCTGCCCGGCGGGCTGTCCAACACCACCCACGGCGAAGGCGTCGTACGCGGCGTCGGCTACGCGGTCGGCCTGAAGAACGTCGGCTTCTCCGAGGGCTTCGACGACTACTCCACCGCCCGCGTGCGCATGGAGGTCATCGGCGGCGAACCCGTCGCGACCGTGCACACCGCCATGGCCGAGGTCGGGCAGGGCGGCGTCACCGTCCACGCCCAGATCGCCCGGACCGAACTCGGCGTCGCCCAGGTCACCATCCACCCGGCCGACACGCAGGTCGGCTCGGCCGGCTCCACCTCCGCCTCCCGGCAGACGTATGTCACCGGCGGCGCGGTGAAGCACTCCTGCGAGGCCGTGCGCGAGAAGGTCCTGGAGATCGGCCGCCGCAAGTTCGGTACGTACCACCCCGCGTGGGCCACCGCCGAACTGCTCCTGGAGGGCGGCAAGGTCGTCAACGACGGCGGCGAGGTGCTGGCCGACCTGGTCGACGTGCTGGAGGACGAGACGGTCGACATCGAGCTGGAGTGGCGCCACCGGCCCACCGAGGCGTTCGACCTCCGTACCGGACAGGGCAACGGCCACGTCCAGTACTCCTTCGCCGCCCACCGCGCGGTCGTCGAGGTCGACACCGAACTCGGTCTGGTCAAGGTCATCGAACTGGCCTGCGCCCAGGACGTCGGCAAGGCACTCAACCCGCTGTCGGTCGTGGGCCAGATCCAGGGCGGCACCCTCCAGGGAATGGGTATCGCCGTCATGGAGGAGATCGTCGTCGACCCGAAGACCGCGAAGGTGCGCAACCCCTCCTTCACGGACTACCTGCTCCCCACCATCCTCGACACCCCGACCATCCCGGTCGATGTGCTCGAACTCGCCGACGACCACGCCCCGTACGGGCTCCGTGGCATCGGTGAGGCACCCACCCTGTCGTCGACCCCGGCCGTCCTCGCGGCGATCCGGAACGCGACGGGCCTGGAGCTCAACAGGACACCGGTACGACCCGAGCACCTCACGGGCACCTGAGTCACAGCTCCACCTGAACTCTCCGGGCGATGCGTGCCTCCCAGGAACGTCACACTTCCGTCGCCCGCATCGCCCGGAGAACCCCAGTGCCGCACCGCTCGCGGCCGTTGTCCCACCGAGCAGTACCGCAGTACCAGCACATTCCACTCTGCATGAACAGTTCGTCTCGGGCCGTCCCCCGGGTCGTGCCGCCAGCGCAGTGATCCCAAATCCCGTATTTCGATTCTTCATCGCGGGTGCCCCTGTGAACCTTGGGAGTCAGGCATCATGACCCAGCAGTCAGTGGAGTCCGAGACCACCGCGGAGGATGCGGGCCACGGCTCGCGCGTCCCCGCCGGAAGATCTTGGCTCGACCGGTACTTTCACATATCCGAACGAGGGTCCACCGTCGCGCGCGAAGTGCGCGGCGGCGTCACGACCTTCATGGCCATGGCGTACATCCTTCTGCTCAACCCGCTGATCCTGTCCGGCAAGGACGTAGCGGGCGACACACTCAGCCAGAAGGGTCTGATCACCGCCACCGCGTTCGCCGCCGCGCTCACCACGCTCCTGATGGGCTTCGTGGGCAAGGTGCCGCTGGCCCTCGCCGCGGGCCTGTCGGTCTCCGGTGTGATCTCCTCGCAGGTCGCCCCGGCGATGACATGGCCGCAGGCCATGGGCATGTGCGTGATGTACGGCGTAGTGATCATGCTTCTGGTCGTCACGGGCCTCCGTGAGATGATCATGAACGCGATCCCGCTCGCACTCAAGCACGGCATCACGATGGGCATCGGCCTCTTCATCGCCCTGATCGGCCTCTACAAGTCCGGCTTCGTGCACACCGGCAAGGCCACGCCGCTCGCCCTGGGCCCCACCGGTGAACTCGCCGGCTGGCCGGTCCTGCTCTTCGCGGGCACCCTGCTCCTGATCTTCATGCTGCAGGCGCGCAACACCCCCGGCGCGATCCTGATCGGCATCATCGGCGGCACGATCGTCGCGATGATTTTGAACGCGCTCGACGTGATCGACCCCAAGCAATGGGCCAGCGGCGCCCCCGCACTGCACGGCAGCGCGGTCTCGACGCCCGACTTCTCGCTCTTCGGGCACGTCGAGTTCGGCGGCTGGGGTTCCGTCGGCGCCATGACGGTCGGCGTGATCGTCTTCACGCTCGTCCTCGCCGGGTTCTTCGACGCGATGGCCACCATCATCGGCGTCGGCACCGAGGCCAAGCTCGCCGACGACAAGGGCCGCATGCCGGGTCTGTCCAAGGCCCTGTTCATCGACGGCGCCGGCGGAGCCATCGGCGGCATCGCGGGCGGCTCCGGTCAGACCGTGTTCGTCGAGTCGGCCACCGGCGTCGGCGAGGGCGCCCGTACCGGCCTCGCCTCGGCCGTCACGGGCCTGTTCTTCGCGGCCTGCCTGTTCTTCACGCCGGTCACCGCGATCGTCCCGCAGGAGGTCGCGTCCGCCGCGCTCGTCGTCATCGGAGCGATGATGATGATGAACGCCCGGCACGTCGACTGGGCGGACCGCGCCACCGCGATCCCGGTCTTCCTGACCGTGGTCCTGATGCCCTTCACCTACACCATCACCACCGGTGTCGCCGCGGGCGTCATCTCCTGGGTCGCCATCAAGATCGCCCAGGGCAAGGCCCGGGAGATCGGGGCCTTCATGTGGGGCCTGACGGTGATCTTCGTCGTGTACTTCGCGCTGCATCCGATCGAGGGGTGGCTGGGCGTCCACTGACGCGCCGCACCAGCCCTTCACACAACCGCTGAGGAGACCGACAGATGCTGGACATCGCCGTAGAGCTCAACCGGTGGGTCAAGCAGGGACGAGACTTCGCCGTGGCCACCGTCGTGGCGGTCGGCGGGAGCGCGCCCCGGCAACCGGGAGCCGCCCTCGCCGTCGACCGCGACGGCACGGTGATCGGATCGGTCTCCGGCGGGTGTGTGGAGGGCGCGGTGTACGAGCTGTGCGAGCAGGCCCTCGACGACGGCAACACCGTCCGGGAGCAGTTCGGCTACAGCGACGAGGACGCCTTCGCGGTCGGTCTGACCTGCGGCGGCATCATCGACATCCTGGTGACACCGGTCCGTGCGGACGACCCCGCACGGGCTGTGTTCGCCGCCGCCCTCGCCGCCGCCGCACGGGGGGAGACGGCGGCGGTGGCCAGGATCACCGAGGGGCCCGCGGAACTCCTCGGCCGCCCCCTGCTCGTCCGCCCCGACGGGTCGTACGAGGGAGGGCTCGGCGGGCATCCGGAGCTGGACCGCACCGCGGCGGCCGATGCCCGCGCGATGCTGGACGCCGGCCGCACCGGTTCCGTCACCATCGGTGCCGACGGTTCGCGCTGCGGACAACCGCTCACCCTGCTCGTCGAATCGAGCGTCCCACCGCCCCGGATGATCGTCTTCGGGGCCATCGACTTCGCCTCTGCGCTGGTCCGGGCGGGAAAGTTCCTCGGGTACCACGTCACCTTGTGCGACGCCCGCCCCGTCTTCGCCACGAAGGCCCGCTTCCCCGAGGCCGACGAACTGGTCGTCGACTGGCCGCACCGCTATCTCGCGACCACCGATGTCGACGCGCGCACCGTCCTGTGCGTCCTCACCCATGACGCCAAGTTCGATGTCCCGCTGCTGGAACTGGCGTTGAGACTGCCGGTGGCGTACGTCGGCGCGATGGGCTCGCGCCGTACCCACCTGGAGCGCAACGACCGGCTGCGCGACATCGGCGTCACGGAGCTGGAACTGGCCAGGCTGCACTCGCCGATCGGCCTCGACCTCGGCGCCCGTACCCCCGAGGAGACCGCGCTGTCGATCGCCGCCGAAATCGTCGCCGACCGGCGCGGCGGCAGCGGCGTGCCGCTCAAGGGCGCGCACACCCCGATCCACCGCGAAGGCGGCCGGCCGCCCAACGGAGTGATCACGTCCGTGGCCTGAACCGTGCCACGAACCACGAATGATCGTGGGCGGGTTGCCGCCACGGCGGCTTCACGCCAGGTGTGAACTCATCCGTGGCCGAGCTTTTGCCGGCAGATCAGCTGCATGACATTTACCCCCTCCTCCGCTTCCGGTCGGGCGAGACCCGCTCGTGCGGGTCGCCGGGCTCTGCTCATAGCTTCGGTCGCTCCGGTGAGCGGCGTGCTGCTTCCCGCAGCGGGTTCCGCCTCGGCCTCGGTCCCCGCCTCCGCGGACCGCCCCCAGTCCCTCGGCCGCCAGGCCGCCGCACCCCGCGAGAACCCCGTCAAGGAGTACGACATCACCCTGCTCACGGGCGATGTCGTGCACTACACGGACGGCGTCGGAAAGCAGGACACCGTCACCGTGGACCGCCCCGACGGAGCGGTCGGTGGCGTGCACGTCCAGCAGGCCGGTGACGATCTCTACGTCCTGCCCGACGAGGCCGGTTCCCTGCTAGCGGCGGGGAAGCCGGACCGTCGGCTGTTCAATGTCTCCGCCCTCGCCAAGATGGGGTACGACGACAAGAGGTCGGGCGGCATCCCGCTGATCGCCACCCATCCGGCGAGCCGGGGCCGTTCACTGCCCGCAACCCCCCGTGGCGCCAAGAGGATCCGTACCCTGGCCAGCGTCCACGGTGCCGCGCTGAAGGCCGGCAAGGACACCGTCCGGGCCTTCTGGAACGACATCACCCGTACCTCCACGGCCCGTTCGCTGGACAGCGGCATCGACAGGCTCTGGCTCGACGGCCGGGTGGAGGCCGCGCTCAAGGACTCCGTTCCGCAGGTCAACGCCCCCCAGGCATGGGCCGAGGGCTATGACGGCAAGGGCTCCAAGGTCGCCGTCCTGGACACCGGTATCGACGCCACCCACCCGGACGTGGCCTTCCTCGCGGCCCCGGAGACCATCCTCGACAAGGCGACCACGGTCACCCTCGACGCGTCCAAGGCCCACAAGGTCAGCGTGCGGACCCCGAAGGAGACCGAGACCCGGCAGCTGCGATATGACATGGCACGTACTGCACCGGACGGCACCGTCCAGCGCGACGCGTACCAGATCCCGTTGATCTACGACCAGCTGTGGGCGAGCCCCACCAAGAAGGTCACGCGGGGCAGCTTCTCCTTCCTGACCCGCTGGCGGCAGGGCGAGAAGCAGATCGCCCTGACGGCCGACGGCCGGGACGTGCCGGTCACCGTGCAGGTCGGTTCGCCCGTCGCCGAGAACAGCGTGAAGAAGCCGGCCGGTGTCTTCGCGGGCAACGGCGCCGTGGCCGATTACGACGGCCTGAACGTCAAGGGCAAGACCGTCGTGATCCGCCGCAGCGACGCGGTCGCCCCCGCGGACCGGCTCGCCAACGCCGTGGCCGCGGGCGCCGAGGCACTGTTCGTCGCCAACGACGGCGACGGCGTCCTGATGGAGAGCTGCACCCCGTACGGGACCACGGATGCCATCCCGGTCGCCTCGGTCCAGCGCCTGGCGGGCGAGAACCTGATCAAGACCGTGCAAGCCGGCCGGAAGCTGACGGTCGCCCAGCACAAGTTCGCCCGCTATGTGTACGACCTGGTCGACCGCCACGACGGTACCGTCCCGGACCGTTCCCTGGAGTTCGCCCCGTCGGTCCGTCAGCTGGCGAAGGTGGAGAACACCTTCTACGGCGACAAGGACGTGCTCGGCGGCGGCAAGTCCATCCGCGAATCCATGGGCCAGGCCACCACCTCGCGCGCCGACGGCGCCCTCGACCTCGTCATCACCAATGTCGTCGTCCTCGACCACTGGGGCATCGTCAAGACCGATGTCGGCGTCCGGGCCGGAAGGATCGTCGCCCTCGGCCGCTCCGGCAACCCCGACATCGGCGACGGTGTCCACCCCGACCTGGTGATCGGCCCCGGCACCGACGTGGTCTCCGGCGAGGGGCGCATCCTCACCGCCGGAGCCGTCGACACCCATGTCCACTTCCTGATGCCGGAGACCCTGCACGAGGCCCTCGCCACCGGCACCACCACCGTCATCGGCGGCGGCACCGGCGCCACCGAGGGATCCAAGGCCACCACGGTCACCCCCGGTGCCTGGAACCTCGCGATGATGCACCGGTCCCTGGACGGCGTCCCGCTCAACATCATGCTGTTCGGCAAAAGGGCCGACCGTCGGTGAGGACGCCCTGCGCGAGGCGGCGCTCGGCGGCGCCGGCGGCTACAAGGTCCATGAGGACTGGGGCGCCACCCCCGCCGCCATCGACGCCGCGCTGAAGGCGGCCGACGCGTACGGTCTCCAGGTCGCCCTGCACGCCGACAGCCTCAACGAGGTCGGCTACGTCGAAGGAACCGTCGACGCCATCGCCGGACGCGGCATCCACGTCTTCCACGCGGAAGGCGCGGGCGGCGGTCACGCACCCGACATCATCACCGTCGCCTCCCATCCCAACATCCTTCCGGCGTCCACCAATCCGACGCTCCCGCACACCGTCAACACCGTCGCCGAACACCTCGACATGCTGATGGTCTGTCACCACCTCAACCCGCGCGTCCCCGAGGACCTCGCCTTCGCGGAGTCCCGCCTCCGCGCCACCACGATCGCCGCCGAAGACGTCCTGCACGACATCGGCGCCCTGTCCATCACCTCTTCCGACGCCCAGGCCATGGGCCGCATCGGCGAGGTCGTCTGCCGCACCTGGCAGGTCGCCCACACCATGAAGCAGCGCTTCGGCGACCGCGGCGGCGAACTGCCCGCCGACAACGAACGCGCCCGCCGCTATGTCGCCAATTACACGATCTGCCCCGCCGTAGCCCATGGCATCGACCATGTCGTCGGCTCCGTGGAACCAGGCAAGCTCGCCGACCTGGTGCTGTGGGACCCCGCCTTCTTCGGCATCCGTCCCGCCGCCGTGATCAAGGGAGGCATGGTGGTGTACGCGCCCCTGGGCGACGCCAACGCCGCGATCCCCACCACCCAGCCCGTCCTGCTGCGTCCCACCGCCGCAGCCGCCGCGGCCCCGCATCTCTCGGTGAGCTTCGTCGCCCCGGCGGCCCTGGAGGACGGACTCGCCGAACGGCTCGGCCTCGTACGGGAGCTGGTCGCCGTCCGGCCCACCCGCCATCTCACCAAGGCGGATCTGCCGAACAACACGGCGCTCCCGGACATCGACGTCGACCCGGAGACCTTCGCCATCCGTATCGACGGAGAGCTCGTCGAACCCGCCCCCGCCACCGAACTGCCGCTGGCCCAGCGGTACTCCATGTTCTGATGGCGGGCCTCGCACCCCTCCTGCTCGGCGACGGCCGGCTCCCGGTCGGCGCGTACACCTGCAGCGCGGGACTCGAACCGGCCGTCGCGGCGGGCCTCACCCGCGACCGTGTCCCCGCACTGCTGCGGGCCAGGCTGCACACCGCGGCCGTCACCGAGGTGGCAGCCGCGGTACTCGCCCTGCGGGCAGCCCGGCGGGACCCGGTGGACTACGGCCCCGTACAACAGGCCCTCGCCGCCCGCACCCCGGTCGCGCCCCTGCGCGAGGCATCGGCGACGCTCGGCCGCGGCGTGCACCGCCTGGTGCGACGGCTGGCCCCGGACCATCCCGCGGTCACCGCGCTGTCCGCCGTCCACCCGCGCCCGCTGCGACCCGTCACGCTCGGCGCGCTCGGGGCCGTCATGAAGGTGTCGGAGGCGGAACTGGCGTACGGCGTCGTCTACGACGAACTGCAGACCATCGCCTCCGCCGCGCTCAAACTGCTGCCCGGCGACCCCCTCGACACCGTCGCCTGGATCCTCGCCGCGGAACCGGGCGCCACCGCCGCGGTGACCGAGGCCCTCGCCGTACGGACCCCGGCCGAACTGCCCGCCCGTACGCCCCCGCTCACCGAACAGTGGGCACTCGAACACGCACCACGAGAACGGAGACTCTTCCTTGCCTGACCAGCAGCGAGACGCGCGCCCTGCCCTGGGCCCCCACCAGCACCACCACCGGCCGCGCGCCCTGCGCCTCGGCGTCGCGGGCCCGGTCGGGACCGGCAAGAGCTCGATCCTCGCCACCCTCTGCCGCGAACTGGCCGGTGAGCTCGCCATGGCCGTCGTCACCAACGACATCTACACCGACGAGAACGCCCGCTTCCTGCGCTCGGCCGGAGTCCTGCCCACCGAGCGCATCCGCGCCGTCGAGACCGGCGCCTGCCCGCACACGGCGATCCGCGACGACGTCAGCGCCAACCTCGACGCCGTCGAGGACCTGGAGGAGGCGACGGACCGCTCGACCTGGTGCTCATCGAGAGCGGCGGCGACAACCTCACCGCCACTTTCAGCCCGGCCCTCGCCGACGCCCAGCTCTTCTGCATCGACGTGGCGGGCGGCGGCGACGTCGCCCGCAAGGGCGGGCCCGCCATCACCGGCGCCGACCTCCTGATCATCAACAAGACCGACCTGGCACCCCATGTCGAGGTCGACGTGGAGGCGATGGCCGCCGACGCCCGCGGCGCCCGCGACGGCCTGCCGGTCCTCGCGCTGTCCAAGCACGACCCGGCATCGATCACCGAACTCGCCGACTGGGTACGGTCGGTGCTCGCACGTCACCGCGACGGCACCCATGTCCCCACCGACCCGGGACAGATGGCACCGCACAGCCACAGCCGCGACTCGTGACCGGTGCCACGGCGGCCCCCGCCGAACCGGCCGACCCCACGGTCGTCGCCGTGGAGCGCGATGCCACGGGCCGCCATGTCGTCCGTGAGCTGTGCCCCGGCGCCTTCCTCGCGCCCCGCCCGCTGTTGCCCGCCCCCGACCGGGTGCGGATCGCCCTGGCCGGCACCCGGGCCGGGCTGCTCGCGGGCGACGACCTGCGGCTGCGCGTCTCGCTCGGCCCCGGGGCCCGCCTGGAACTGGTCGAGCCGTCCGGCCTGGTCGCGTACGACCACCGCGGCGGCACATCGACGTGGCGGGCCCGGGTCGACATCGCCGAGGGCGGCGAACTGCACTGGAACGGGAGGCCGTTCGTGGTCTGCGACGGCGCCCGCGTGGCGCGCTCGATGGAGGTCGCGCTGGCGGCCGGGGCACGCAAGCTGTGGCGGGAGACCTTGGTCCTGGAGCGCTCCGGCGAGCGCGGCGGCAGCGTGCGGGCCACCACTCGGGTCACGTACGACGGTCAGGACCTGCTGGTCGAGGACCTGGACCTGACGGACCCGGAGCTGCGCGAACTCCCCGGCATCCTGGGCCCCAATCGCATCATCGGTTCGGTCACCTCGCTCGGCGCCGGGCCGGCGGGCCCGCCCCACCCGTACCGCACAGAGCTGGCGGGGCCGGGGGCGCAGGTGCGGCTGCTGGACGCGGTGGCGCCGGCGATCGAGGCGGAACCGGCGCTCGTCTGGGACGACTGGCTCGCCGCCTGAGGGCCGTACCGCGGTGCCGCCGGCCGACCACGGCCGACGGCACCGCGGAGCGGGGATATCCGGCTTCCGTAGTGGATTCTCGGCAGGTGCACGTTCAGGCGAGTCCTGCCATGAGTTCGGCGAAGGCGAGGGCGGAGGCACGGGAGTGGCAGAGCCGATCCAGCCGTGCCAGCGCCAGTTTGCGGCGGAAGGGGCCGGTGCGGGAGTCGTCGCCGGCGTCGTGGAGCATCTCGGTCATCCAGCGTGAGAACTCCTGATAGTTCCATGTGCGGTGCAGGCAGGTGCGGGAGTAGGAATTCAGTCCGGACTCGTCTCCGTGGGCGATGAAGTCGCGTACGGCGCGGGCGAACACCTCGGCGTCGTACAGGGCAAGGTTCATTCCCTTGCCGCCCACGGGGGACACCACATGGGCCGCGTCGCCGGCCAGGTACAGCCTGCCGTAACGCATCGGCTCGTGGACGACGCTCCGCAGCGGAAAGACAACCTTCTCAGTGATCGGGCCTGGCACCAGGCCATCCTCGTCCAGCCGGGTCCGCAGGTGCTGCCATACCCGGTCGTCCGGCCAGTCGTCCGCCTGGTCGGTGGGCGCGCACTGCAGGTAGAAGCGGCTGGCGAGGGGACCGCGCGCGAAGTGTCCGGCGTAGCCATGGCGGCTTATCGCCATCAGGGGGTGAGGCGGGGGCGGTACCTCGGCGAGTACGGTCAGCCAGGAGATGCCGTGATCGAACGGGTAGGCCGTCAGTTCACCCTCGGGAACGGCGGCTCGGCTGGCCCCGTGGTCGCCGTCGCACCCGGCTACGAAATCGCATGCGATCTCGTGCATGGTCCCGTCCGGGCTGCGGTAGCGGACAGTCGGACGCTGACCGGTGAGCCCGTCCAAGGTCACTTCGGACGATTCGAAGCGCAGGTCGCCACCGCCGTCGAGGAATGTCGCGATCAAATTGGCAACGAGTACCTGCTGGGGGCACAGCAGGGCCTGAGGGCCATCGTCGTCGGCGCCGAACCGCAGCAGGCGGTGCCGGCCGTCCACCCGGACCTCCAGGACGTCGTCGGACGGAGCTCCGCCGAGGACACGGGCATCCAGCCCCCAGTCCTGGAACATGCGCACGGCGCGTGTCTCGACGATGCCGGCCCGCTGGCGCTGCTCCGCGTATGCACGGCCCTGCCGTTCCAGCACCATGCATGGAATTCCGGCGCCGTGGAGCAGGTTGGCCACGGTCAGACCGGCCGGCCCCGCCCCCACCACCACTACGCAGGTCTCCTCCTGCACCGGCTGCGTCACGTCGGCTCCCTCTGCCTGGACGGCCCATGAAAGACCACCAACTTACGGCATGGGCACGACCGTTGCCAGGATCGCTGCTGTGCGGCGAACCGCCCCTGGCGTCAACCGGATGGATGCACATGTAGCCGTTGAAGCAATGGCCGGCCATGCATGAGGGGAGCCGGATACGGCTCCGCGCGCCGCGAGGCCCGCAAGCGGGCCTCTCAGAGCCTTTCGAAGCGCTGCGACGCACCGAGCTCGACAGGACAGACGTTGCCTGCCGGGGCACTGGCCTCGCAATGGAGGAATGCCGCAGGTCGAGCCGGCCGTGTTCGGCGTGCGTCCCCGACGAAAGGCTCGTCGAGGTTGTGCCCGAGCTGGGTGGGCTGGACCTGTGGCTCGCTCCAACCTGCCGCGCGCACCCCTCCCCGGTGCGTAACGGCCGCCGAGGGACCGACCCCACGGCGGCTTCGGCGACGTGCCGAGGCGTTGCGTCACACCACCGGTCGTGGCGGCCTCCTCACCGCCGCGACCGCGAAACAGGCGGCCGGCGGCAGGCGGTCCACCAGCAGGCCCACCGCCGCGGCGCCCACCGAGGACCCCGCGTTGACCGCGGTGTTGACCCACGCACCCGCCTGGGTGCGACTGCCCTCGCCCACGGACCCGTCCGCGACGAGATACGCCGTGGTCAGGGCCGGTGCGACGAACGCCCCGGCGGCCGCGACCACTGCGACCAGCACGTACACATCGGGCGACAGCCCGGCCACGGCCATCGTCAGCCCGAGGCCGACGGCCGGTACCGGCAGCCGTACCCGGTTCGACGCGCGCCAGGAGACGGCGCCGTAGGCGAGCCCGCCCACCGCGCTTCCGGCGGAGAGCGCGGCCAGCACCCACGCCACCGCCGCGCCCTGGTGGTGCTGCTCGGTGAACGCCACCACCAGCAGATCCAGGGCCCCCAGACACAGCCCCACGGCCGCCGCCACCATCGCGGCGTGCCGCAGCCCGACGATGCCGAGCAGCCACTGCTTGTGGGGCGTCTCCTGCGACCCGGAAGACTCCTGCGTCGACGGTGTAGCGCCGATACCGCGCACCGCGGGCGAGGACACCAGCGCCAGCGCGCCCACCAGCACGAGCGCTGCACTGATCGCGACACCCGCAGCGGGAACGGAGAACCTCATCACGAGGCCGACCATCAACGGCCCGGTGACGAAGAGAAGTTCCTCCGCGACGCCGTCCAGACTGTAGGCGCGCTGCAAGAGTTCGCGCTCCGGCACGAGGCTGCTCCACAGGGTCCGCATCACCGGTCCCAGCGGCGGTGTGCAGCCGCCCGCGGTCACGGCGAGCACCCCCAGCAGGAGCGAGGAGGCCCCCGGCCGCCAGGTGGCGTACGCCAGGGCGGCGAGCAGTGCTGCGTAGCCACCGGCCATCGGCGGCAGGGCTCGGCGCGGCCCGTACCGGTCGATCAGGGCGGCACGGGCGGGGGACAAGAAGACGCTGGTCGCCCCGAAGAGGGCCATGACCACGCCCGCGACGGAGTAGGAGCCGGTGGTGTCCTTCATCGCCAGCGTCAGGGAGAGGGAGACCATCCCGTACGAGAGCCGCCCCAGCAGTGCGGAACCGAACGTGCGGGAGGCATGACGGGTGCGCAGGACGGCGGCGTACGAAGGGGCGCGCGAGGGCGCGGGAGAAAGCATGGGGACATTCCTCGGGAGGGCAGCGCGCTGCACCGCGCCGCGGGCATATGGGGACACCGAAGGGCCGCACCCGGTGGAACGAGGTGCGGTCAGTGCGGGGTCCTATACACGAGAGAGGAACATGCCGGTCAACGTACCAGGGGCCCGTGTTCGACGGGCCCGAGGACGGCGACATGATGGTCGAGGACGTCCCGCTCGCAGAGCTCCTCGACGACTACGACCGGCAGATCGCGTCGTCGAACGAGATGATCGCGGCGCGGTCGCTCGACGACGTGGGTCGACACCCGGACTTCGACGCCTCGGCCGCGAGCCTGCGCTGGATCATGTTCCACATGATCGAGGAGACCGCCCGGCACGCGGGTCACCTGGACGCCATCAGGGAGATCCTGGACGGCGAGACGGGTCACTACTGACCGCGCTCGGCGGCCTCGCCCGCCCGTGCCGCTGATCAAGGGCTGTCCCGTAATCCCTGGCGGGCGCGCCCCGGCGGTGAGGTCCCCGCCGAACAGGAACGGCCTTGCCGTCACCCGCTCCTGGCACGGCGCCGAGGCATCGAAAGCGGTGCGGCGGCTCTGGAACTCCGCTCCGAGTCCCGGCGCGAGCGATCCATCCGGCGTCGCTCGACAGGGCCGACCGCCCGGAACGCGGGTCTGATGGAATCACGGCATGACAAAGCAGCCGCACCCAGTCCTGCGGGCACTGGATCGCTTCCACGCCGCCCGCCCCTGGGACCACAACGCGCACTACCACCGGTGGATTCTGCGGCAGTTGCCCAGGCGCTGCGACAGGGCCCTCGACGTCGGCTCGGGCAGCGGAGAACTGGCCCGGCTCCTGGCGACGCGCGCGAAGGCGGTGCACGGAATCGACTCGGACCCGGGCATCGTGGCCCAGGCGCGTGAACTGACCGCCCCGGACGCCCCGGTCGCCTTCACCGTCGCGGACGCGCCGAGCGGGATACCACCCGGCCCGTACGACATCATCACCTGCGTCGCCACGGTCCACCATCTGCCGTTCACCGAGGCGCTCACCCGCTTCCGCGGGCATCTGGCACCCGGCGGAACCCTGGTGGTGGTCGGCCTCTCCCGGGAGTCGACCCCGGGGGACCACTTGCTGGCCCTTGCTTCCGTGCCGCTGAACGCAGCCATGGCCCTGATCAAGAACAAGGGGCGCAAGGCGTCCCGCCCCGACTCGATGACCGCCGTGACCCGGCCGGCGGAGATGACCTTCGCCGACATCGTTCGCGAGGCGCGTCGGGTGTTGCCCGGTGCCTGGCTGAGGCGCAGGCTGTTCTGGCGCTACACACTCGTATGGCGCGAAGGCTCCGGCGAGAGCTGACCGTGACGACAGCCGGAAGCCGGGCCGCATCGTGACGAGGAGAGGGATCGGACTGCGATGAGGAAGATCGTCCTGATGATGTCGGTGTCCCTCGACGGCTTCATCGAGGGACCGGACCGTGAGATCGACTGGCACCTGGTCGACGACGAATTGCACCACCACTTCAATCAGCAGCTCAAGGTCATGGGCGGCTTTCTGGACGGCCGGGTGACCTATGAGCTCATGGCGGAGTTCTGGCCGACCGCCGACGCCGATCCCGCACATGCCGGACCCGTGGCGGAGTTCGCCGGCATCTGGCGGGACATGCCCAAGATCGTGTTTTCCCGGACGCTGGAGCGGGCCGACTGGAACACCACCATCATGCGGAACGTCGACGTGGACGAGATCAAGGCCCTCAAGGCGCAGCCCGGCGGAGACCTGGTCGTCGGGGGTGTCGGTCTCGCCGCGTCGTTCATGCGGCACGACCTGATCGACGAGTACCGCCTCTATGTCCATCCCGTCCTCATCGGACGGGGCAAGCCCCTCTTCCCGGCAGCGGATGCCCGGACCCACCTCCGCCTGACCGAGAGCCGGACCTTCGGCAACGGGGTCGTGCTCCTGCGCTACGAGCGCCCCGCGGCTGCTCCACCGGAATGAACTCCACGGGTCGCTGTGGCGTCCCCGTCGCTCCGCCGCGCCCTGAGCAGAGTTCTCACCGTATAACTGCCGCACCTTCGGGGGAGCTGAGGAACCGAAGAATCGAAGAAGCGGCGAAAGGACTGGCGATGACACTTGGTGTCGAGGACCGCATGGCCATCACGGAACTGATCGGCCTGCACGGGCACCTGGTCGATGACGGTGAACTCGACCGGCTGGAGGAGCTGTTCACCGACGATGTCGTCTACGACGCCACCGATCTGGGGCACGGGGCCCTGCACGGTCCGGCGGCCGTCCGGGACGCGGCGCGGGCGATGGGGGAGCACGGCCCCGTGGGTCACCACGTCACCAACATCATCCTCACCGAGGTGAGTGACGATCAGGTGCGCGCCCGGTCCAAGGGGATCGGGACCAGGGCGGACGGCACGTGCGGCAGCGTGACGTACGAGGACCTGATCGTGCGTGGTGCGAAGGGGTGGCGCATCAGCCGTCGCAAGGTCGCCGCACGCCGTGCGCCGTCCGACGGGGACCAGCGGCCCGCATGACATGTCACATGTGCTCGGCGCCGAGCACATGTGACATGTGCCCGAACATCGCGGGCCGACCCGGACGCCGACGCCGACGGCGCCCCTCCCCTGACCGGATGGGGCGCCGTCGACCGGAAGGGACGCCGCCGGCCGGGTCCGGTGGCGGCGCGTCGGGCCGCGTCAGGCGTGCAGCATCCCCGACGTGTCGATGACCTGACGGATCGCCCGGCCGGAGGCCAGTTCCTCCATCGCCGCGTTGATGCCGGTCAGCGGCAGCGTGCCCGTGTGCATTTGCTCCACCGGCATCAGACCGGCCCGCCACAGGTCGAGGAACCGGGGAATGTCACGGCGCGGGACGGCGTCACCCATGTACGAGCCCAGCAGCGACTTTCCCTCGCCCGCGAACGCCAGGGCCGGGACCTCAAGCACCCGGTCGGGGGCGGGCAGGCCCACCGAGACGACCTTGCCGCCCCGGGCCACGGCCGTCAGGCACTCGGCCATGACCTTGGGGCTGCCGACCGCCTCCACTGCCAACTCGGTGCCACCGTGGGTGAGTTCGCGGCTCGCGTCGATCGCCTCGCCGGGGGCGTACGCATGCGTCGCACCCAGCCGGACGGCCAGCTCGCGTTTCTCCCGGACCGGGTCGACCGCGATGATCGGATACGCCCCCGCGGCACGGGCGCCCAGGACCGCGGACAGGCCCACGCCGCCCAGGCCGTAGACCACCGTCGACTGGCCGGGACGCAGGGCCGCCGTGTTGATCACGGCGCCCGCGCCCGTCAGGACCGCGCAGCCGAACATCGACGCCACCGTGAACGGGATGTCCTTGGGGATCACCACCACCGACTCCTGGGCCAGCACCGCGTGTTCGGAGAACGCGGAGACGCCCAGCTGGTGGTGGACCGGGGCGCCGGAGGCGTCGGTCAGCAGCGAAGGGCCGTGCAGCAGCGCACCGGATCCGTTCGCCGCCGCCGCCTGGGCGCACAGGGCCGGCCGGCCCGCCGCGCAGTCGGCGCAGAAGCCGCAGCTCGGCACGAAGACCAGGGCCACATGGTCGCCGGGGGAGACCCGTCCGACGCCCGGTCCGGTCTCCTGGACGACGCCCACCGCCTCGTGGCCCAGGGCCATCGGCAGCGGGCGTATCCGGTCGCCGTTGACCACCGACAGGTCCGAGTGGCACAGCGAGGCGGCCGCGATACGGACCAGCACCTCGCCCTCGCGCGGGGCGCCCAGCTCCAGCTCCTCCACCTCGACCGGGCGGGTCTCGGAGTAGGGGCGGGCCGTCGATGTCCCGCGCAGCACCACCGCACGGGTCTTCACGCCGGCACCCCCGGACGCGGGGCGCAGCGCAGCACGTCGCGGCTCTCCAGCAGCGGGACGACCTTGCCGAGCACGATCTCCTGGAAGTGCGCGGTGGCGCAGTGCGCGGTGAAGTCGGCCTCGGAGGAGTACTCCTCGTACAGCACGATCGCCCGCGGGTCCTCGGTGCCCTGGTGGACCCGGTAGGCGAGGTTGCCCGGCTCCTGGCGGGAGGCGGTGGCCATCGTGTCGAGCAGGGGGAGGACGGTGCTCTCCTCGCCCTCCTTGGTGCGGTAGCGGGCGACGACGACGTATGTCATGGGGGCTTACTCCTGGGGTGGTGCGGCGGGCCTCTTCAGGGCGGTGGGCGGGACCGGCGGCAGCTGGTCCCGGCGCAGATGCCAGAGGCGGGGGTCGGACGTGGCGGCGGCGGCCGATCCGAGGGCCAGTGCGAGCGCCACGTCCGCGGGGGTCTCCACGAAACCCGCGGCGACCGACGGGGACATCGCGCGCTGTGCCTGCGCGCTCATCCGAGCGATGATCGGGGCGGGCATGATCTCGACCAGGTCCGGCGCCCCGCGCGCGATCGCGTCCGTGGAGCGGCGCAGATTGGACCGGTCGGTGACGAACACCTTCATCATTGTCAGCAGGCCGAGCGGGCGGCCCTTCTCTATGAGGGAGAGCCGGGTGCTGACCACGCCGTGCGCGCCCATGTTCTTGATGAACTCCAGCGCGCCCCGGTCCTGAGCCAGACCGGGGCTGCTGTCCACGTTCACGAACACGGTCTTCCCCGCCCGGCCCAGCGCCGGCACGACCTGGGGCAACTGCCCCACCGCGAGCGAGGCGACGATGCACACCTTCGCCGGTGCGGTCAGGAACTGCCGCAGCGGCTGTGTGCCGACGACCGACGCGACGACCGGCACCTCGGCGAAGGCCGAGGCGAGCCGGGGGTCGAGCACGGCACCGGACCGGGAAGGGGAGGGGGTCATGGCAAGGACCTGCCTATGGAAGGAGGGTTCGCGGCTGCTGAGATCAGTGCAGCGGGGACGTACCGAATCGGCTGGGAAGGCCCAGTTTGCCAGGGTTGAGAATGCCCGCCGGGTCCAGGGCCTTCTTCACCGCGACGAAGGTCGCGAAGCCCGCCCCGAGGGATTCCTGCAGGTAGGGGCCGCGCAGCAGACCGCAGCCGTGGTGGTGGCTGAGCGCCGCCGCGTGCTTGATGAGCACGGCGTTGGCCGCGTCCCACACCGCGCGGTACCAGTCGCGGCGCGACTCGGGGGCGACGTTTCCGCGGAGCGAGAAGTAGACGCAGGCGCCGTCGGTGTACGCGTGGGACTGGTGGGCCGAGGCGGCCAGGGTGCCGTCCACCGACTGGATCGCGGCGACCACCTCGTCGTAGATCACCGGGAGGTCGGTCCAGGACGCGGCCATCTCCAGGGTGTCGGCGACGAAGCCCGGACCGGGCTTGAAGCCGTCGGCAGACTTGCCGACCAGCATCCGCTCGTCCAGCCAGCGTTCGAAGACGGCCTGGCTGTCCAGCTCGGGGCCGTACGCCTCGCAGACCTCCTTCGCGACCTTGATCGAGGCGTCGACGATGGCCGGGTCGCCCTCGTCGGCGATCAGCAGGAGGTTGGTCTCCGGGTGGCCGAAGTGGGTGCCCGACTCCAGGGCGTCGTACAGCCGGAGTACGGCCGGGGTGGCGCCGCGCTGCATGATCCGGCGGCAGGCGTCCAGGCCCTCGGCGAAGGTCTTGAAGCCGTACGCGACGGCGTTCGCGTACTCGGGCAGCGGGTGGACCCGCAGCCGCGCCGACACGATGACGCCGAGGGTGCCCTCCGAGCCGACGAACAGCTGGCGCAGGTCCGGGCCGACCGCGGCTCGGGCGTAGTCGCCGTACGTGGCACGCGTACCGTCCGCGTGCACGACGTCGACGCCGACGACCATGTCCTCGATCTTGCCGTAACGCGTGGAGAGCTGACCGGCGCCCCGGCAGGCGATCCAGCCGCCGACCGTGGACACGGCGAACGCGGACGGCCAGTGGCCCGTGGTGACGCCGTACTCCTCCTGGAGCTGCTTCTCGAAGAGGTCGCCGAACATGCCGGCCTGGACGTCCACGATGTTCGACTCTGCGTCGAAGCCGGTGATCTCGTTCAGTCCGCAGACGTCCAGGACGACGCCGCCGAAGACGGGGAGCGCCGCGCCCGTGACGTTGGAGCGGCCGGCGGACGGGGTGACCGGAATGCCGGCCTCGTGGCAGATCCGCAGCACGGCCGCGACCTGGTCGGCGTCGGCCGCCTCGACGATCACGGCGTCCGGGGTCGCCGGCCGGCCCTCGGTCTCGCCGATCATCGAGCCGGCCCACCAGTCGCGGGTCCGGGTGACGACCTCCTCGCGGGAGGTGTGCACGGCGTGCGCGGCCTCGCGCAGCGCCTCGATCACGGTCTCGGGTACCTCGACCGGGTCGGTCTGGAGGGCGGCCTCGCCGTCCCCGATCGGGGTGTTCTGTGCCCACTTGGCGAAGCTGGGGGCGCCGATCGTGTAGTTGCCCCGGTTGAACGGGTGGGTGATGGTCTGACGGCTGATCATGCTGCTGCCCCTTCGAGGAGTACGGACTTTTCGTGACGGACGGCTGCGAGGTACTCGGAGACCGAACGCTCCACCTCGGCCTGGGAGAGGTTCAGTTCCTGGCCGAGGATCGCGCCGACGGCCCCGGCGGCGTCGACGGAGGCGTCCCGGGCGAACAGCCGGGCGCGCAGCCGCCGGGAGAGCACGTCGTCGACCGAGCGGGCCAGTTCGGCGCGGGCCGCGTACACGACCTCGGCCCTGGTGTACGGGAGTCCCGCGACGATCGGCTCGGCCAGCGTCGGGTCGTCCTGGATCAGGTCGCCGACGAACCGGGCCTCGGTGCCGAAGCGTTCGCCGAGGTGTGCGGCGATGCCACCGGAGGCCGCGACGGCCTCGGCGTCGTAACCGGCACCGCCGAGCAGCGGGAGGTCGGTGGTGCGGCTCTTCCCCTTGCGGCCGAGGACGGTCATCACCTTGTCGATGACGAGCTCGCCCATGTGCCGGCTGGTGGTGAGCTTGCCGCCGGTCACCGTCACCATGCCGGTGCGGCCGACGGTGATGTGGTGGTCGCGGCGCATGTCGAGGGTCGCGCCCTCCTTACCGCCGACCAGCGGGCGCAGACCGCCGATGGAGCCGACCACGTCGTCCGGGGTGAGCTTCCCCTCGAAGGCGGTGTTGGCGCCCTCCAGCAGGAAGTCCATCTCCTCGCGGGTGCAGTGCACATCGTCGGGGGAGCCCTGGTAGTCCTCGTCGGTGGTGCCGAGCACGACGCTGTTGCCCCAGCGGGTGCAGGTCGCGCGGCGGGCCCGGCCGGGGATCGGCACGGTGACCGTGCAGTTGATCCGCACCTTGTCCCACGGCACCACGATGTGGACGCCCTTGGCGGGCCGCACCTGCGGCTGGTGACCGTCGTCGGCCTTCGCGTCGAGCTCGTCGGTCCACACACCGGTCGCGTTGACGACGGCCCGCGAGCGGATGTCGATGGTGTCGCCGTCCGCCGAGACCCGGGCGCCGGACACCTTGCCCCTCTGCATCAGCAGACCCTCGGCCTTGGCACCGTTGAGGATCGTCGCACCGAGCGCGGCGGCGGTCCGGACGATGGTCAGCACGAGCCGGGCGTCATCGGTACGGGCGTCGAAGTACATCAGCCCGCCCTTGAGGTTCTCCGCGCGCAGCGTCGGCGCCTGCGCGAGCACCTCCGGGACGGTGAGCCGCTGGTGCAGCTTGCCGATCCGCCAGCCGCCGACCAGGTCGTACGTCCACAGCAGGCCCTCGAAGCCCTTGGCGAGGCGGGCGTCGAAGATGCCCTCCTTCTCCAGGATCGGGAAGAGGAACGGCAGCCGGTGCACCAGGTGTGGGGCGTTCTTGCGGAAGCGGTGACGTTCCAGGAGCGAGTGACGGACCAGGTTGACGTTGCCCTGCTCGATGTAGCGCAGGCCGCCGTGCACCATCTTCGAGGACTTCGACGACGTGCCGGAGGCGAAGTCGTCCTTCTCGATCAGCGCCGCGCGCAGCCCGCGCGAGGCCGCGTCGAGCACGGCGTACGCCCCGGTGATGCCGCCGCCGATGACGAGCACGTCGTACGTGTCGTCGGCCAGCCGGCGCTTGAGGGCCGCCCGGTCGAGCAGCAGGGGCGTTCGGCGGGTCGCCGCGGCGCTGCGCCGCGGTTTCCGGGCGGGCATGGTGATCACAACATCAACTCCTGGTGTTTCGGTGCGGCGGCCGCGTGGTCGGGTACGGGCCGCCAGTGCGGCGGTCGGGGGCCGTCAGTGGGGGGTTCGGGGTTCGGGGTGCGTCAGGGGAAGCAGCGCGGGGTCGTTCAGGTGGGCGATCAGCACGTCGCGCCAGGCGGCCCGCTGTCCGGCGCGCTCGGCCGCCGTGATCGACGGCTCGAAGACCTGGCCGTGCGGTTGGGCCTCGACGACCTCTTCGAGCGAGGACCACAGGCCCTGGGCGACCCCGGCCAGGTAGGCGGTGCCGCGCAGGCTGGCGGTGGCGGAGTCGGAGACCCGCTCCAGCGGCAGGCCGGTCAGGTCGGCCTGGATCCGCATGAGGGGGTCGCTGCCGGAGACCCCACCGCCGACCCGGAGCCGGGTGAACGGCGTGCCCATGGTGTCGGCGACCCCATCGATCAGGTCGCACACCGAGTGCGCGATGCCCTCCAGCACGGCGCGCGCGAGGTCGGCGCGGGTGGTGGCGAGGGTGAGCCCGGTGAGGGACGCGGTGGCCTCCGGGTGCCAGACCGGCGTACGGACCCCGGCGAGCGCCGGGACGAAACGCGGGGTGCGGCCCGGCCGGGTGGGGACCCGGCCCGCTTCCTCACCGAGCTCCTTCGGCGATGCGAACAGCCCCAGGTCGTCACAGAGCCAGCGCAGCGCCGAACCCGCCGTGGAGGTGTAGGCCTCCAGGCTGTAGTGGCTGATGTCGCCCTGCCGTCGGCCGGGCTGGGCGAGCACCCCGGAGATGTCCGGCCGGGGCAGGGCGGGCGTGGTGCCGGTCGCCGCGTCGACGAAGGCGCCGGTCCCGTACACGCACATGCCCTGCCCGGCGGCGAGGCCGCCGAGCGCGACGAGTGCGGCGTGCTGGTCGCCCATGGAGGCGGCCAGCGGGACGGCGATGCCGAGGGCGGCCGGGTCAGTCGTACCGAATCCGGCGTCGTCGGAGCAGAGTTCCGGCAGCAGGTCGAGGGGGAAGCCGAGATGGCCGATCCACTCCTCGTCCCAGGCGTGCCGCTCCAGCAGGTAGCCGCCGGTGGAAGCGGCGTTGGTCGGGGTGGTGGCGTGCACGGCGCCGCCGGTGAGGTGCCAGATCAGCCAGGTGTCGACGGTGCCGAAGAGCAGTCGGCCGGCGCGGTGCGCGGCGGCCACCTCGGGGTGTCCGGCGATCTGCCGGGCGGCCCAGAGGAACGGGGCGCGGGCGCCGACCGGCCGGCCCTGGCGGGCCAGCAGGGCGGCGTCCCACTCCGCCTCGTACGAGATGAGTTCGTGCGCGTACCGCCGGTCCTGCCACACCACCGCGGGCAGCAGCGGCTGCCCGGTGACCCGGTCCCACAGCATCGCCGTGGCCCGCTGGGTGGAGAGCGCCACCGCGGTGATCTCGATGCCGTCCTCGCGGGCCCGGCCGACGGCCCGGCGCGCGACCTCGACGGTGGCGGTCCAGATCTCCATCGGGTCCTGCTCGACCGAGAGGTCGTCCGGATGGCTGACCTTGATCGACCGGTAGAACACCTCGTGCGCGGCGCCCGAGTCGAGAACGACTCCGGCCCTGGTGCCCGTGGTGCCCTCGTCGATGGCCAGCACGCCGCGCCGTGGGGCGGCGCCGGGGAACGTCTGCGTCATTGCAGCCCTTTCATCGCGAGCATCGCGAGCTGTGCGGAGGGATACGACAGGGGGAGGGGACCATCGTGTGGTGCGACAGGTCCGGCGGCGTGTCAGCGCGCGGTCGCGGAATGGGCGGATCGCGTCGCGGTGGCGTCACGGTCCTGCCCGACGGCCTCGTCGGGGGACGCGGCCTTCGTCGGGTCCCACTTGATCGCCAGACAGGTGATCAGTCCGAGCAGTGGTACGACGGAGAGCACCAGGAAGGTGTCGGCGAGTCCGAGCGAGTCCTTGATCTGCGGGAAGACATAGAGCCCGACGACACTGCCGAAGCTGCCGACCATCCCGGTGACCCCGGTGCCGAGTGCGCGCACGTCACTGCTGTACGAGAGCGCGGCGATGGACTTGCCGTTGGCGCCGGGGCCCGCCGAGTGGCAGAGGATGAACAGGACCGGCAGCAGGAACGCCACGGCCGTGGGCACCTTCTCGAAGGTCAGCCCCATCGCGAGCAGGGCGACGAAGACCCCGGCGAAACCGGCGGCGGAGCTGAGCCGCAGCCCGAGCCGGCGGCCGAAGTACGCGGACAGCAGGCCGCCCGCGATACCGAAGGCGTTGAAGACCATCGAGCCGATGGTGGCCTTCTCGAAGCTCTCGCCGAAGATCGTCAGGCTGATCAGCGGGAGGTACCAGCCGACCGCGAAGTACTGCATCGACTGTCCGAGCGAGATCGCCGAGGAGAGGATCGTGCGCGGCAGGTACTCGCCCTTGAAGAGCAGCCCGGCCTGGCGGAAGCCGATGGCGGGTGCCTCGGTGGCGGCGCGGGTCGCCTCGTCGGGCCGGCCGGCGACGGCCTCGATCCGGTAGATCTTGTCCAGGTTGACGACGGCCTCGTCCAGCCGGCCCTTGCTGGCCAGCCAGGTGGGGCTCTCCTTGAGCATCAGCCACTGGCCCAGGAGCAGCGCGGCGGCGACGACCGCGGCCGAGCCGACCGACCAGCGCCAGATGTCCGCGCCGACGTCCAGATTGAAGAAGAGCAGGGCGAGCGCGAGGTTGCTGGTGGTGGCGACGTACCAGACGGCCTGCCACAGGTTCAGACGGCCGCCCAGCTTCGCGGGCGTGTACTCGGCGAGCAGCGCCATGGCGACCGCGAAGTCGATGCCGTACGCGACACCCACCAGGACCCGGCCGAGCCAGACGACGGTGAAGTCACCGGCGAAGGCGGCGAGCAGGGCGCCCGCGATGGCGAACACCTTCGCGATGAGCAGCGGGGGAACGCGGCCGATCCGGGTGGCGAGCCAGCCGCCGACCGGATTGAAGATGATCGCCAGGGCCGGAGCGGTGGCCGTGAGGATCGAGACCTGGGTGCTGGTCAGCTCCATCTGGGACGTCATCGGTCCCAGACCGGCGCTCAGCGCGGCATTCGAATAGGCGTCGAGAAACAGCCCGCCGAACACGAGAAACCAGATGACTTGCGCCCGGCCGGTGATCTTTCCCAGCCCATCGATGAGCGCAACGACGTCGGCGACGCCTTTGACGCTCGGACGTTGTGCCATGAATCCGCCTTCGAGGAAGACCCATCGGCGGCACGGGGAGCACAAAAAAACAGGCATGACGAAACCACCGACAGGTGGTCTATGTCTGTGCCTGTCAAAACACTGCGGAAAGCGCCGCAGCACGTGAACTGCAAAGAATGCGAACTACGCAGTGAGGTTAAGAACGAGTCAGGAGAAACGTCAAGGGTTTCCGGCAGGTTACCTGAACGTGACGTGGGACTCCGCGGTACGGGTGATGCCCCGGTGGCCCGTTGATGGTCGCGAAGCCCGCGGCGAGGCCCCGGCGACGTGCCGGTGCGTGCTCCAGCGCCGGCAGGGCGGTGCCGCGGGACGGAGCCGCGGGTGATGCCCGGCGGATCCCGCGGCCGGCACCCGGGAGGCGTCCATGGCGCCCGGGGAACGGCGGCACGCGAGAAGGCGGGGTGATGCGCGATCCGCACCACCCCGCCGCGACGATGTCCGTCAGCGGCCCGCCTGCAGCGCCGCCCAGGTGGCCGGCCCCGCGATGCCGTCGGCCGTGAGTCCCCGGCTCGTCTGGTAGCCGCGCAGCGCCGTCGCCGTGGCCGGGCCGAAGCTCCCGTCGATGTCCACCGTCGAGCCGAACGCTGCGGTCAGTGAGCGCTGGAGCCGCTTCACCGCCTCGCCGAGTCGTCCTGCCGGAGTGTCGTCGCCGCGCCGGCCGACAGCAGCGCGGTCCAGGTCCTGGCTCCGACGACACCGTCGGCGTCCAGCCCGCGGGCCGCCTGATACGCCGTCACCGCGCTCTGCGTGGCGGGGCCGAAGCTGCCGTCCACCGAGCCCGCCGGGTGTCCCTGCTCGCCCAGCAGCTGCTGAACGGCCTTGACCTGGGCGCCCGTCGAGCCGCTGCGCTGGGTCGCGTACGCGGCGAAGCTCAGTCCGTCCCTGCTGCCGCCGCCGGTGTTCCCGCCGACCAGCTCCATGTAGCGCGTCCAGTCCCAGTACGGTCCGGGGTCGGTGTGGTCGTTGCCCGGCGCCTCGCTGTGCCCGATGATGTGTGCCCGGTCCTTCGGGATCCCGTACCGGTCGCACAGGTACGTGGTCAGGCCCGCCGACGAGCGGTACATCGTGTCCGTGAACCAGGACGGGTCGTCGATGAAGCCCTCGTGCTCGATGCCGAGCGCCGAGGCGTTCGCGCTCCGCGCGTGGTACGCGGTGTCGCTGTCGCGCACCATCTGGGTGATCTGACCGTCGGAGGAGCGCACCACGTAGTGCGCGCTCACCTCCGCCACCGGGTCCTGGAACCAGCTGATCGAGCCCGCGTACGAGCCCTGCGTGACATGGATGATCACCTTGTCGATCTTCGCCGAGCGGCCGACGGCGAAGTTGTTCGCGTTGGCCGGCACCCACAGCGCCGACGGATAGTCGGGGCTCTGGGTGCGCACCTCGGTGGCGGTGAGTGAACCCTTCTGGGGCGAGACGGGGCGGCCCGTCACCGAGATCCGCTCGCCGCCGGGGACGACGGCGTTCAGCCCGTCGGCCAGGAGGGTGTAGACGGTGTCCGCGTACAGGGCCGCGGCCGACCCCTGCGTGCCGCTGTACCGGGCGACGGCCGGGTACCAGGCGTTGATGTCGTCGCGCTCCCGGGCGTCGAGGCCCAACGTGTCCGCGTAGCCGCGCAGCACCGCGGCGCCGCCCAGGATGTTGGCCGCGGTGTCGCCGCGGAGGTCGGCCAGGGGCTCGCCGGTGAGAGCGGCCGCCCGCTCCAGCGTCCGGTTCAGGGGGTTGCTCACCAGATGCATCACCCCGTAGCCGTTCGCCTGGCTGGGGCGCCCGGAGTGGCCGTCGAGACGGGTCTCGCCGTATCCGACGGCGGCGAGCAGATCGCGCGGTACGTCGAATTTCGCAGCCGCGCGTGCGAACGCCCGGTTCATGGGGTGGTCGTCGGGTTGAGCGGCGAAGGCCGGGGTGCCGGCCGCGGCCAGCGCCGTGACGGTGAGGGCCGCTAGGACGGATGCGCGGGCCCTCGTGTGGACGGCGGCTCGTCTGGGCATACCTGCTCCTGCTCTGTGGGGGGAGAAGAACGGCCCCCGGGCCCGTGCGGGACGGGCCGAGGGGCCGAAGCCCGCACAGCGTAACGGCGTGTTCAGGGCATGACAATGATCTGCCGGTGTGTCGAACTGCCTTTCACTCGGACGGGGTTGGCCCGTAGGCCGGAACAGCGAGCGGGGCCCAGCCCGACGACCGCTTCGGCGGACTCCGGGAAGGGGCCGGGGAGTGTCCGGCGTCAGACACGCACGGCCAGGAGCGGCCCCGGCCGTCGAGGTCCCCGGCCCGCTCGAGTACGGGCGGACCGAGGCCCCCGCCACCGAACTCCTGGTGGTCGCGGCCGGGCGCCGGGCCGCCGACACCCACCGGCCCGGACCCCGCCGAACCGCCGGGGCGGGGCCTGCGCGGCGCCGTCCTACCAGTGGTCGCGGTGGATGACGTCCGCCACCGGACGGCGGCTGACCGGACCGAAGTCGCCCTGCGGCCATCCGACCGGAATGGCGGCGAAGGTGTGCATGTCCTCGGGAATACCGAGGGCCGCCTTCCACTCCTGCTCCAGCATCAGGTGCCAGATGGTGATGTTCGCCGCGAGCCCCAGCGCGCGGG
Source organism: Streptomyces sp. NPDC047515 (assembly GCF_040643055.1). Classification (NCBI taxonomy): domain Bacteria; kingdom Bacillati; phylum Actinomycetota; class Actinomycetes; order Kitasatosporales; family Streptomycetaceae; genus Streptomyces; species Streptomyces sp. NPDC047515. Next base: position 227 of record NZ_JBEYTM010000048.1, on the reverse strand, counting down.
CGGCGAGCAGGATGTTCTGCACACCCGGGTAGACGCAGGAGCCCTCGGCGAGCGCCTGGAAGCGTGTCAGGGTGTTCGCCATGTGCTCGGTCCCGGCCGGACCCAGCGCCTGCGCGGAGGCCAGCAGCCCCTCCTAGTGTCCTGCGCCGAGAATTCGTTGAATAAGTAGACTGCTTCCATGGCGAAGATGGGGCGGCCGATGGCCGAGCTGGTGTTGTCTGAGGAGG
>NZ_JBEYTM010000047.1:0-61756 GCF_040643055.1 Streptomyces sp. NPDC047515 | reverse complement strand
ATCTCGAAAGCGTGGAGAACGGCCGCCTCCGCTGTCACGCGAACGACCCCAGATCAGCAGGTCGGGTGACAGGCGAGGTAAAACGCCAAGCTGAGTAGTCCCGAGCGCGATCGATCCCGGTCGGCCAGGACCGAACCCGCCACGCGACCGGTTCCCCTCCGGTCTGCCGACCGCGTGGTGAATTGATTCAAGCCGACTAAGAAGCCGGCGGGGGGCTCACCCGACTGTTCGCTTGAGGCTTGACTGCAAGCCAACCGCAAACCTAGCGTAGGTTCAGGCTGAAACGATTCACACATCGTCCGAACGACCACGGTCGCTGGATGACTCCGCTTGTGAGGTGTTCATGTCCGATGTGTCGGCCGTCAAGGCGGCCCTGAAGTCCCAGGTGATCGAGACGCCGTCGTGGGGATACGGAAACTCCGGGACGCGGTTCAAGGTGTTCGCACAGCCGGGAGTGCCTCGCGACCCGTTCGAGAAGCTTGAGGACGCGGCACAGGTGAACGCGTTCACGGGCGTGGCGCCGAAGGTGTCGTTGCACATCCCGTGGGACAAGGTCGAGGACTACTGCGCACTCACCCGACACGCCGCCGACCTCGGGCTTCGGATCGGCGCGATCAATTCCAACGTCTTCCAGGACGACGACTACAAGCTGGGGTCGGTCACCCATCCCGACCCGAAGGTGCGCCGCAAGGCCACGGACCATCTGCTCGAATGCGTCGACATCATGGACGAGACCGGTTCCCCCGATCTCAAGCTCTGGTTCTCCGACGGCACGAACTATCCCGGGCAGGATGACATCGTGGCCTGTCAGGACCGGCTCGCCGAGGCATTGGCCGAGGTGTACGGGCGACTGGCCGACGACCAGCGGATGCTGCTGGAGTACAAGCTGTTCGAGCCCGCGTTCTACACGACGGACGTGCCGGACTGGGGCACGGCGTACGCGCACTGCCTGAACCTCGGTCCCAAGGCTCACGTGGTCGTGGACACCGGACATCACGCGCCGGGCACCAACATCGAGTTCATCGTGGCGTTCCTGCTGCGTGCGGGGAGACTCGGTGCCTTCGACTTCAACTCACGGTTCTACGCCGACGACGATCTGATGGTCGGCGCCGCCGATCCGTTCCAGTTGTTCCGGATCACGCACGAGGTGGTCAAGAACGGTGGAATGAGGTCCGAGACGAACGTCAACTTCATGCTCGACCAGTGCCACAACATCGAGGCGAAGATTCCTGCCGTGATCCGGTCGGTCGCCAATGTGCAGGAAGCAACCGCCAAGGCCTTGCTCATCGACATGGACACGCTGAGCACCGCTCAGCAGTCCGGCGATGTCCTGGCCGCGAACGGCGTCCTGATGGACGCGTACAACACCGACGTCCGTCCGCTGCTCGCCGAGGTGCGTGAGGAGCTCGGCCTGGCCGGGGATCCGTTCGCCGCGTATCTCGCCTCGGGCAATCAGGAGCGCATCGCCACCATACGGGTCGGTGGCGTGCAGGCCGGCTGGGGCGCCTGAACCGCACCCCCTCTCCCCCGTACACCCGTCCGCACGGTTCCGCCCGACTGCGACCACGAAGGAATCCCATGACGCCCGCGACGCACCCCGAAGTCGCCGCCCTCCTGGAGCGCGCCCATCGGCTCGGCTCCGACGCCCGCAACACCAACTACGCGGGGGGCAACACGTCCGTCAAGGCCACCGGCACCGACCCCGTCACCGGCGGCCAGACCGAGCTGCTGTGGGTGAAGGGGTCCGGCGGCGATCTCGGCACACTCACCGAGGCAGGTCTCGCCGTGCTGCGCCTGGACCGGGTCCGCGCGCTCAAGGCTGTGTATCCGGGGGTGGAGCGTGAGGACGAGATGGTGTCCGCGTTCGACTACTGCCTGCACGGCAAGGGCGGTGCCGCGCCCTCCATCGACACGGCGATGCACGCGCTGGTCGAGGCCTCGCACGTCGATCATCTGCACCCGGACTCCGGGATCGCGCTGGCGTGTTCGGTCGACGGCGAGAAACTCACGGCGGAGTGTTTCGGTGACAAGGTGGCCTGGGTGGGCTGGCGCAGACCCGGTTTCCGGCTCGGCCTGGACATCGCGGCGGTCAGGGCGGCCAACCCACGGGCCGTCGGAGTGATCCTCGGTGGCCATGGCATCACGGCCTGGGGCGAGACCTCGGACGAGTGTGAGCGCAACGCTCTCTGGGTGATCCGCACTGCCGAGACATTCCTTCAGGAGCGGGGCCGGGCGGAGCCGTTCGGACCGGTGTGGGCAGGCCGGGAGCCCCTCGCCGCGGATCAGCGCCGCGAGCGCGCCGCCGCGCTCGCACCGCTGATCCGCTCTCTGGCCTCCACCGACCGTCCGCAGGTGGGCCACTTCACCGACGCCGAGCCCGTCCTGGACTTCCTGTCCCGTACCGAACACCCGCGGCTCGCCGCGCTCGGCACTTCGTGCCCGGATCATTTCCTTCGGACAAAGATCATCCCGCTCGTCCTCGACCTGCCCGCGGACGTCCCGCCGGCCGAGGTGGCGGCGCGTCTGAAGGAACTGCACGGCGAGTACCGGGAGGCCTATCGCGCGTACTACCAGCGTCATGCCGCTCCCGCCTCCCCCGCTATGCGCGGCGCGGACCCGGCGATCGTGCTGGTGCCCGGGGTCGGCATGTTCTCCTTCGGCAAGGACAAGCAGACCGCCCGGGTCGCCGGGGAGTTCTATCTCAATGCCATCAACGTGATGCGGGGCGCCGAGGCCGTGTCGACATACGCGCCGATCGAGGAGTCCGAGAAGTTCCGGATCGAGTACTGGGAACTGGAGGAGGCCAAGCTGCGCCGGATGCCCGTGGCCAAGCCGCTGGCCACCCGGGTGGCGCTGATCACAGGGGCGGGGTCCGGTATCGGCAAGGCCGTCGCACACCGGCTGGCCGCGGAGGGGGCGTGTGTCGTCGTCGCCGACGTCGACACACGGAGCGCCGCCTTGGTGGCGCGGGAGCTCGGCGGGGCGGACAGGGCCGTGGCGGTGACCGTCGACGTGACGAGCGAGGAGCAGATCGCCGAGGCGTTCAAGAGCGCGGTGCTGGCCTTCGGCGGTGTGGATCTGGTCGTCAACAACGCCGGCATCTCGATCTCGAAGCCGCTGCTCGAAACCACGGCCCGGGACTGGGATCTTCAGCATGCCATCATGGCGCGCGGATCTTTCCTCGTCTCGCGTGAAGCCGCGCGGGTGATGCGGGGACAGAACCTCGGCGGCGACATCGTCTACATCACGTCGAAGAACGCGGTGTTCGCGGGCCCGAACAACATTGCCTACTCGGCGACGAAGGCCGATCAGGCTCACCAGGTACGGCTGTTGGCGGCCGAGTTGGGCGAGCACGGGATCCGGGTGAACGGCGTCAACCCCGACGGGGTGGTGCGCGGATCCGGAATCTTCGCGGGCGGCTGGGGTGCGCAGCGTGCGGCCACGTACGGCATCGAGGAGGAGAAGCTCGGCGAGTTCTACGCCCAGCGGACCATCCTCAAGCACGAGGTGCTCCCGGAGCACGTCGCGAACGCCGTCTTCGCGCTGACCGGTGGGCACCTCACGCACACGACCGGCCTCCACATCCCCGTGGACGCCGGTGTGGCGGCGGCGTTCCTTCGATGACCTCTCCCGCTGCTACGGACCGGGTGAGAGTTCCATGCCTGTGACGTCACGAAGCCACGCGGTCTTCGCGGCCGTGGACCTCGGTGCCACCAGCGGCCGGGTGATCACCGGCCGGGCCGGGCCCGCCGAGCTCGTGCTGACCAAGGTGCACCGCTTCCCCAATGCCCCGGTCCGGCTGCCGGACGGGCTGCGGTGGGACGTGCTCGCCCTGTACCAGGGGATGCTGGACGGTCTGCGGACAGCGGCGCGTGGCGGACCGCTCGCCTCGATCGGCATCGATACCTGGGCGGTCGACTACGGCCTTCTCGACGCCGACGGGGCGCTTCTCGGATTGCCGTTCCACTACCGCGACAGCCGTAACGGCAAGGCCGTCGAGCAGGTACTGGCCGAATGCGGGGCGCAGGAGCTCTATGCCGTCAGCGGGTTGCAGCATCTGCCGTTCAACACGGTGTTCCAGCTCGCGGCGCATCGCGCGAATGCCCAGTGGGGTGCGGCACGAACGATGCTGTTGATCCCCGACCTCATGGTGCACTGGCTGACCGGCACGCTGGGCGCGGAGATCACCAACGCCTCGACGACCGGTCTGTTGGACGCGTCCGCCGGGACCTGGTCCGATGCGTTGATCGGCCGGCTGGGCCTGGAACGCTCCTGGTTTCCGGCGTTGCGCGAGCCGGGTGACCCGGCCGGGACACTGCTGCCGCACGTTGCCGAGTACACCGGTCTTCCCGTCGGTACGCCGGTGACGGCCGTCGCCTCGCACGACACGGCGTCGGCGGTCGCCTCGGTGCCCGCGACCGAGCCCGGATTCGCCTATGTGTCCTGCGGTACGTGGTCATTGGCCGGCCTGGAGCTGCCGGCTCCGGTTCTGACGGAGGAGTCCCGGGCGGCGAACTTCACCAATGAGCGTGGGGTGGACGGCACCATCCGTCTCCTCCGCAACACCATGGGCCTGTGGCTGCTTGAGGAGTGCCGCCGCGCCTGGGGCAGGCAGGGAACGGTTCCAGGCCTGGCGGAACTGCTCGCAGAAGCGGCCCGTGCCAGGCCGTTCGCCGCAGTGATCGACCCCGACGACGAGATGTTCCTTGCCCCGGGTGACATGCCGTCGCGGATCGACGCCCACCTCGTGCGAAGCGGGCAGGTGCCGCCCGACAGCCCTGGTGGGTATGTGCGATGTGTGCTGGAAAGCCTGGCGCTGGCTCATCGCAGGACCCTGCGGCAGGCCGCCACGCTGGCGGGGCGGGAGCTGACCCGGATCCATCTCGTCGGCGGGGGTTCGCGCAACGAGCTGTTGTGTCAGTGGACCGCGGATGCCACCGGGCTTCCCGTCACGGCCGGTCCCGCCGAGGCGACGGCGCTCGGCAACGTCCTGCTGCAGGCGCGCGCCCATGGCCTGGTGGGCGACCTCATGGAGATGCGACGACTCGTCGCGCGGACCCAGGAATTGCGCCGTTACACCCCTCAGGGGGATCAGCGGGCCTGGGACCGGGTTGCGGCAAGGCAGGCACCCGTCCGGGTCCTGGACACCCGGACAGCGGGCCCGGCCCTCTCCGGGGACGCCGGGGCCCTCGATGGACGACGAAGGAAGGAAGCTCATGACTGATGTCTCTTCCGCCGTGGCCGGCGGAGTGCTCGCCCGCACGGCGCGACGTCGTACCCGAGTCGGTCTGGTATCCGGTGGACTCGGTGCGTACTGGCCGCAGTTCCCCGGTCTCCTCGACCGGTTGCGGGAATCCGCGCGCTTCGTGACCGGGCGCTTCGAGGAACTGGGCTGCGAGGTCGTCGACGCAGGCTTCATCTTTGACCCGCCGGAGGCCGCCACGGCGGCCGAACGGCTCCGCGGAGCCGACTGCGACATAGTCGTGACGTTCCTGACGACGTACCTCACGGCCTCGATGGTCCTGCCCATCGCCCAGCGCACCCACACTCCGGTACTGGTCATCGACCTCCAGCCGACCGAAGCGATGGACCACGCCGACACCGACACGGGCAAGTGGCTGGCCCACTGCGGACAGTGCCCGCTGCCGGAGATCGCCAATGTGTTCCGGCGCAGCGGCATTCCCTTCCGTTCCGTATCCGGCCATCTGCACGACGAGAACGCCTGGAGCCGCATCCGCCGCTGGATCTCCGCCGCGCGCGTGCGGGGCGCGATGCGGCACGGCCGGCACGGGCTGATGGGCCATCTCTATCCCGGGATGCTCGATGTCTCCACTGACATGACGCTGGTCTCGGCCCAGTTCGGCGGACATGTCGAAGTCCTCGAATTCGACGATTTGCGGGTCCGGGTAGCCGACGTGACGGACGAGGAGGCAGTGGAGCGCGTCGCGCTGGCGCGTACGGTCTTCACGCTCGACGACTCCGTCGACGAGGACGATCTCGCCTGGGCCGCCCGGGTGTCGGTCGGACTGGACCGGCTCGTCGAGGACTTCGGACTCGACAGCCTCGCTTACTACCACCGCGGGCTGGAGGGCGAGATCCACGAACGGCTCGGCGCGGGCATGATCCTCGGCGCGTCGCTGCTGACGGCCCGGGGCGTGCCGATGGCCGGGGAGTACGAGCTGCGCGCCAGCCTCGCCATGCTCATCGCCGACACCCTCGGAGCCGGCGGCTCCTTCACCGCACTCCAGGCCCTCAACTTCCGCGACCGCGTGGTCGAGATGGGCCACGACGGCCCCGCCCACCTCGCGATCAGTGCCAAGGGTCCACTGCTGCGCGGGCTGGGTGTTTACCACGGCAAGCGCGGGTGGGGCGTCAGCGTCGAGATCGACGTCAGGCACGGCCCCGTCACCACGTTCGGCATCGGTCAGGAAGCCGACGGCACCTTCGCGTTCATCGCATCCGAGGGTGAAGTCGTCCCGGGACCGCTGCTGGAGATCGGCAACACCACCTCCCGTGTCGACTTCGGCTTCGACCCCGGCGAGTGGACCGACGCCTGGTCCGCGACCGGCATCGGTCATCACTGGACTCTCTGCACCGGTCACCGCGCCAAGGATCTCAGGGCCGCGGCCGACCTGCTCGGTCTGCCGTTCCGTACCGTCACCGGCCCGAACGATCTCTGAGCCGGTCCGCGGTCCCCCGCCGCTCGCGATCCGTCCCCGTCCTCGCTATCCGTCCCGGTCCTCGCGATGCGTCGCGGATCGTCCCGGCTCAGTCCGTCGCCCGAAAGCCGGTGTCCAGGCCGAGTTCACGGTCGCCCAGCGGCGCGAAGTACCGCGCGACGTCGGCCTCGGTGACCTCGGCCAGGTCAGCCGGGCTCCACCGCGGGCTGCGGTCCTTGTCGACGATCTGGGCACGTACGCCTTCCACCAGGTCGGGCCGGGTGAAGGCGGTGCACGACGTCCGGTACTCCTGGTCGAGCACCGCCTCCAGGCTGTCGAGCCCGCGGGCCCTGCGCAGGGCCGCGAGGGTCACCTTGAGCGCGGTGGGTGACTTGGCCAGGATCGTTTCGGCGGACTGCTTGGCGGCGGGGACACCGCTGTTGTCGAGCCGGTCGAGGATCTCCTCGACGGAATCGGCCGCGTAACAGGAATCGATCCACTCCCGGTGCGTCGCCAGTTCGCCGTCCGGCGCGGGGACGGCATGGCGCCGGACGGTCTCCTCGACCTCTGCTGCCGAGTCGCAGGCGGCGAGCTCCGTGGTCAGCCCGGCAAGGGTCTGCGACGGTACGAAGTGGTCGGCGAGACCGCAGAGCAGTGCGTCACTCGCGCCGACTGCGTCCGCGGTGAGCGCCAAGTGGGTGCCGAGCTCGCCGGGCGCGGCACTGAGCAGGTGCGTCCCACCCACATCCGGGACGAAGCCGATGCCGGTCTCGGGCATGGCGATGCGCGAGCGTTCGGTGACGACACGGATATCGCCGTGGGCCGAAACGCCGACGCCACCACCCATCACGATGCCGTCCATGATCGCGACGTACGGCTTGGGGAACCGCGCGATACGGGCGTTGAGCCGGTACTCGTCGCGCCAGAAGTCCATCGATGCGCTGCCGCCCGCACGGGCGTCGTCGTGGATCGACCGGATGTCGCCGCCCGCGCAGAGGCCCCGCTCGCCGGCTCCGGTGATCAGGACGGCGGTGACGGTGTCGTCGGCCTCGGCTTCGGCGAGCGCTTCGTCGATGCGCAGCACCATGGCGTGATTCAGCGCGTTGAGGGCGCGCGGGCGGTTGAGGGTGATGTGGCGGATGCGTCCCTCGGTGTGCAGCAGAACAGGATCGTCGTGGTTCATGAATGCGCTCCGGTCGGCCCCTGTGCGGTATCGCCCGCCACTCGCGGACGATCTTCGGCTGCCATTCTGCGGGGCACGTCGTGGGACCGGGCAGCGGGGGTGCGAAGGCTGGCCGTACCGGGCTCCGCCCCGGTTCCCACCGGGTCCGCCTGGCAGCTCGCCGGAACCGGCTCGACAATTGAGGCACCCGTACGGGCCGCGTCGGCCCGGCAGCCCCGGCGGACGATCTCCGGAGCAGGAATGACCGATCACGACCGGCAACCGAGCGCCCCCGTCCCGTCCCGTCCGCTGAGCGAGAAGGGACAAGGGGGCGACGCGGTCCTCAGCGGTCGGCCCCGGTTCCTGACCTCGGTGTCGGGACTCCTCCATCGCTATCCCGTGCTGGCGCGATACGCGGGCGGCGTGAATTTCCGTGCGGCCGCGTATCTGCCGTTGGTCGCACAGGCCCGATCCCTCGGTGCGCTGGCGCTGTTCTACCGCGACAGCACGGCCTTCCACGCCGATGAGCGCAATCTGTGTCTGGGGCTCGCCGCCATCGTCGCGCAGTCGCTGCAGCGGGCCAGGCTCTTCGACGAGGAGCGCGAATTCGCCACCGGTCTCCAGGCGACGATGCTGCCGCGGCGGATCCAGGAGATCGAGGGCGGCGAGATTGCGGTGCGCCATCACGCGGCCTGGAGCGGACGCCAGGTCGGTGGTGACTGGTACGACGTGATCGCGCTTCCCAAGAACCGCTGCGGGATCGTGGTCGGTGACGCGCAGGGCCATGACACGCATGCCGCCGCCATCATGGGCCAGCTGCGCATCGCCCTGCGCGCGTACGCCGCCGAGGGGCACCCTCCGTCGACGGTACTGGCCCGGGCCTCGCGCTTCCTCGCCGAACTGGACACGGAGCGCTTCGCGACCTGCACGTACGCCTAGGTCGATCTCGCCTCCGGAACCGTACGGGTGGTCCGTGCCGGGCATTTCGGCCCGCTGATCCGGCACATGGACGGCCGGGTCGGCAGCCCACAGGTACGAGGCGGTCTGCCCCTGGGAATTTCGACCGATTTCGAGGACGAGGAGTATCCGGAGACCCGTCTCGACCTGGTGCCGGGCGAAACCCTTGTCCTGTACACCGATGGGCTGGTGGAAGAGCCGGGGGTCGATATCGATACGGGTGTCCAGACGCTGATCCATGAGGTGAGCGCAGGGCCCGCGGGCGCTCAAGCACTGGCCGATCATCTCTCGGACCGGCTCTGGGAACGTTGGGGGTCGGGGGACGATGTCGCCCTGCTCGTACTGCGGCGCAGTCCGGACCCGGGGTCGCCCCGGGCCCCACGGGTGCACCAGTACATCCATCAGGCCGACCCCGAGGGTCTCTCCGACGCCCGTACGATCGTGCGCCAGGCCCTGACCGACTGGGGCATGGCTGAAATCGCCGATGACGCCGAGCTGGTGACCGGGGAGCTGCTGGTGAATGTGCTTCTGCACACGGAGGGCGGCGCGGTGCTCACCCTGGAGGTGTTGCCCGAGCCCGTCCGCCGGGTCCGGCTGTCGGTTCAGGATCGCTCAAGCGTCTGGCCGAGACGCCGCAGTCCGGGCCAGACTGCGACATCGGGGCGCGGCCTGCTGCTCCTGGACGCCGTCACCACTCGTTGGGGCGTCGAGCCCCGCGGCGAGGGGAAGGCCATCTGGTGCGAGATCGGGCCTTGACGCCACCCGACTCCACTCGGCCACCGCCCGCGGACCGGGTGTGACGGGAACACCGAGAGGTGTGCCGCCCCGCGAACGAGGCGGCACACCCCACGGCCGATGGTCCTGCCGCAGTTCTGCGGCAGGACCGTTGGCCTACGTCAGTGCTGCGCGGTGCGACGCTTGCGCACGGACCACATGATGCCGCCACCGGCCAGCAGGACGGCCACAGCCGCTCCACCGATGATCGGGGTGGCGGACGAGGAACCCGTCTCGGCCAGGTCCGGCGAGCTGGGGCTCGAAGAGGCCGCCGCGGGGGCGGACTCCGAGGCTGCCTCGCTGGGCGTGGCACTGCCGACGGGCGCCTCCGAGGAGGGCGCCTGCGACGGGGTCTCCTCGGACGGTGCGGGCGTCGGGGTGGCCTCGGAGGGCTCGGGCGACGGGGTCGTGCCCTCGCACACCGGCGCCTGCTTGGTCTCGTCGCGCGAGAAGTTGTCTCCGTCCCCTGCCTTGACGACAAGGTGAACCGTGAGTTCCTTGTCGTGCTCGGGCAGCTCAAGCTTCTTGTGGAACTCCCTGCCGAAGGTCTCGGTGGGCAGGAGGTCCTTGCCGTCGACAGTGACGGTCACCTGGTTGGTGACGTTGCTGTTGTAGGCGGTCAGGTCGAGGCTCACCTCGGAACAGGTCACGGCCCAGGTGGGTGTGTGAGCTGCGGCCGGGCCGGCGGAGAGGACCGCGCCGGTCAGGCCGACCACCGCAGCGGCCGCGAGTGTCCCCGCAGCACGCAACGATCTCCTGGGTATGGTCATGAAATTCTTCCTCCGCATATGTTTCATCGCCCGAATGGCGGTGGGGCGCACAGTACTGCCCCTGCCGACCGTGCGTGCACCCGCCCCGTGAAACATCCGAAGTCACAACTGATCCCACATCACCACTGGTTAGGACATGACGGACACGGCGTGACGGGCGCACGCGGGTCGTGTGCGAAGTGAGGAGCGGCCCTTGGCGATGGTCGGCCTGAGAGGCAGTCAGAACGGTAGTCCGTCAGTGGCCGGTGGTGGTCAAAGGGTTGCCGAGCGACCCGCCAGGCGGTGGTCACAGGGTGCGGTGCATGATGTGCAGTCCGACGAACCCCTGTGTCGGATGGTTGAACCCCTCGGGCAGGGTTCCCAGGATTTCGAAGCCGAGCGACCGGTAGAGCCCTACGGCGTGGGTGTTCGTCTCGACCACGGCGTTGAACTGCATGGCTCGAAACCCCGACGAGCGGGCCCAGTCGAGCGTGTAGGCACACAGCGCCCGGCCCACACCCTGCCCGGAACGCCGGGGATCGACCATGTAGCTCGCGCTGGCGATGTGCGCGCCATTGCCCATGTGGTTGTTGTTCATCTTTGCCGTGCCGAGGATCGCCCCGTCGTCGTCGACCGCGACCACCGCACGGTTCGGTGATGCGAGGAGCCACCAGGAGCGGGCCTCGTCCTCACCGAGATCGAGCGGATAGGTGAACGTCTCGCCCGCGGCGACGATTTCGTGGAAGAACGGCCAAATGGCGGGCCAGTCCTCGGCAGTGGCTTCTCTGATCGGCATAGGGGCCAGGATGTCGGCGCCGGACTCCCTGCGCGAGTCGTCTACCGGCGAGCCCGCCGAGACGTGCGCCTGCGCAGCCCCAGCCGGGCGAGCAGCCCAAGTGCGTGTTCCGGCAACGCTGTGGGCGCCGGAGCAGGTCCGGAATCCGGCCCATCCACCGGATCGGAATCGCGCACGGGATCGGGGACGGATTCGGGCTCGGCCACCCGCGCGGACTCGAACGCCGGGGCAGGCTCGGTGACCGAGGTGGGTTCACCCGCGGGAGTGTGGTCACGAGCCGAGGCAGGTTCGGCGTCGCAGCGGGCCACGGGACCGCGGTCGGCCCCGGCGCTGACTCCCGGTCCGAGCCCGTACTCGCTCTCGAATCCGTGCGCGCCATCAGGCCCTCGCTCGTGCAGACGGTCGGGGCAGAGGTGCCGTCCGTCGCCCGGCCGCGGTGCCGGTCGAGCTTCTCGGGCGTGGTCCAGCTCCATGATCAGACCGACCCGCCGCCACAGCATCTCGTCCGGTTCGTCGGCCTGCATCAGGCGTGCCTGGGCCTCCCGTGCCGTGGGCGATCCCGTTGCCCCGAAGACCGGCTCGGGCCGGATCCTCGCGAGGAAGGCGCGCTCGTAGGGATCGTCGACCACCTCCTCCAACTGCACCGGATCCAGGGTGCCGGCGAGCACCGCCGCCCGGGCCCAGGGATCCTCCGCGAGGCTCAGCAGCCGTTCGACCCGGCGCGAGCGCCAGTCGCGCGCACGACAGTCGGCACCTCCCTCCAGCCGGCTGCGCAACCAGTCCGGGCTCTTCCCCACCAGGAGCCGGGGTTCCCGGACGGCGAACCCCGCAAGCTCCTGGGCGAGATAGAGCCAGACCACCGTCCGGTACCGATTGACATAGAAGGTGACTGGCGTGAAGCATCCCGCGCGGGCCAGTTTGGTGAAGCGGTCCGGACTGATCCCCAGCAGTCGAGCCCCCTCCGCCGTCCCGACGGTACGCACCCGCTCCAGCAGGACCTCCGGGAACCCGTCCTGCGACCGCAGCCGGTCGACTTCCTCCCGGAGAACCCTGGGCCTTCCGCCGCCTTGCTGCACCAGCACGCGGACCAGACCCACGTGGAGCGCGACGGCGAACTCGCCGCGCTTCAGCTGAAGCTCCTGAGCCGCCGTGCCCACAGCCATCGTGCGCGCGGTCTCCGGACTCACCGTTTCGGTAACGGTCATGACGCTCTCCCCCGTGAGATTCGGTTACTCTCTGTGAGTACCGTACCTCCGACAGATACCGCCCGCACGACCTGTGGACAACTCCCGCCCGCCGGTCAGGCAGGGTCGGTTCCTTCGCTTCCCGCCTGCCTCGCGGCGACACCGAGATGTTCGCCGACCCGGTTGACGAGCAACGTCATCTCGTACGCGACCTGGCCGACATCGGCCTCCGCCGCACTCAGCACGCACAGGCAGCTGCCCTCGCCCGCGGCTGTCACGAAGAGCAGTGCCTCGTCGAATTCCACCATGGTCTGCCGGGCCTTCCCTGCCCGGAAGTGACGTCCCGAACCGCGCGCGAGGCTGTGCAGGCCGGACGACACCGCGGCGAGATGCTCGGCGTCCTCACGCGCCAGGCCCGTGCTCGCTCCGGTCACCAGTCCGTCGTTCGACAGCACCAGCGCGTGCCGTATGTGCTCGACCCTGCTCGTGAGGTCGTCAAGAAGCCAGTCAAGTCCCCTGTCCAGCGCCATTTCCCCGCTCCTCCCCGCTCATGCGTTGCCCGTGCCCCACGTTTCACATAAGCCTTGCGCACTGGTCACGTACGGGCAAGCACTCCTTCGTCATGTGGCCGGGTCCGGGCCCCTGCTGGGCGACGGCCGGCCGACGGCTGGGACCGGAGGGCGCGGTCCACCGCACTGAGGAGTCGTACCGTCCGCGTCCGGCCCGCGTACATGGCCGACCCTGTCCCTCGCTCCCTGTAGTGACCGCACGCGGCCGTTCCGGTCCGCCCGCTCCCACCCGCGCCCTGTCGGTTCCCGTCCGCTCCCGTTCCCTCTCCGGCGAACAGCCCGCGGACGGCAGACGTCCGGCGCCTACACTGGAGGCTTCGGGCGCGAGCAGTCGGCCCACGCTGACAGGGAGAGCAAGAGTGTCGACAGCTGCCGACGGCGGTTTCACGGATCCGCCCGCGGAGGTACTGGTGGAGGCGGCAGCCGCCTTCGGCCTGCTGGCGACACCTGCGCGGCTGCACATCGTGTGGGCCCTCGCCCAGGGCGAGAGTGATGTGACCGGCCTCGCGGACCGGGTGGGCGGCACCCTTCCGTCGGTGAGCCAGCATCTGACGAAGCTGAAACTGGCCGGCCTCGTACGGTCACGGCGTGAAGGCCGTCGGCAGGTGTATCTGGTCGACGATCCCGATGTGGTGACCGTCGTCCGTTTGATGGTCGGCCAGCTCGCCGCACGCGCCGGACACACACCCGAGCAGCCCGTACACCTCCGTGAGCTCGGTGCCTGAGAGCAGTGCCGCCGCAGGTCCCGGCAGCACCGATCCCGATGACTCGTCCGCCGTCGTCGTGCCGATAGCGAGCGCGTCGGCAAGCCGGAGCGCCGCCGATGTCGCGCCGCCCGCGCCGTCCGTCGCCGCGCCGACCTCCTTGCAGGTACTCCGTTCGCTGGACAGCGGCCCTCGGGGGCTGCAGGAGGCGCAGGCGGAGGAACGGCTGGCCCGGTTCGGCGAGAACACCCTGCCGGCCTGGCGTCCGGTCTCCTGGCCCCGCCGTTTTGTTCGCAGCCTGCGGGACCCGTTCACCTCAGTGCTCCTCTGTCTGGGTCTGGTCTCTGCGGCGGTGGCCTCGTGGGGCACGGCCTCGGTGACGCTAGTGCTCGTGGTCGTCAGCTGTGTGTTGCGCTCCGCGGAGGAGCATCGGGCCGATCGCTCCACGGCCGCGCTGCGTGAACTGGTGGCGACAACAGCGACCGTGCTGCGCCGCACCGGACCGGACGCCGTGCCGCAGGCACGTGAGCTGCCGGTCGGGGAGCTGGTGCCGGGCGACGTGATCCGCCTCGGTCCCGGAGATCTTGTGCCCGCCGACGTACGGCTTCTGCGCGCGAGCGGCCTGACCGTGCATCAGTCGGCCCTCACCGGCGAGTCGGCGCCGGTCGCCAAGGAGCCCGTCGACGCTCCGGACCGGGACCGGTCGCCCGGCGTCGGGCCCGGTGGCGAGGCCGGGCTGTTCGCGCGGCCCGAGCTGTGTTTCCAGGGCAGCAGCGTGGCGTCCGGCAGCGGCACGGCGGTCGTGACCGCCACGGGCGCGGACACCCGGTTCGCCGCCGCGTACGACAGTTCGGCACGCCGCCGCGGCACGAGTGCGTTCGACCGTTCGGTCCAGGGGATCTCGTGGACGCTGATCCGGTTCATGCTGCTCACCCCGCCCCTGGTGCTGATGGCCAACGCGGCCCTGCGCGGCCGCGGTCTGGAGACGTTGCCGTTCGCCGTCGCGGTGGCGGTGGGTCTGACTCCGGAGATGCTGCCGGTGATCGTCACGACGGCCCTGGCCAGGGGCGCTTCGCTGCTTGCCCGCAACCGCGGGGTGATCGTCAAACGGCTACCGGCCCTGCATGATCTCGGCGCAATCGGTGTGCTGTGTCTGGACAAGACCGGAACGCTCACCCAGGACCGGCCCGTCGTCGAACGGTCGTTGAACGGAGCGGACCGGTCCGATCCCGAGGTACTGCACTGGGCCGCGGTCAACGCGCTGTGGACGCTGCAGCTCGCTGATCTGCCCGCCCCCGACGCACTCGACGAGGCGGTGCTGGACGCGACCGAGGAGCAGGGGGAGGCGCTGTCCACGTACGACGGCGTGACCGCGCTGCCGTTCGATCCGGTGCGGCGACTGGGCACCGCCGTCGTACGCAGTCCTGGGCGGCTCGGCATTCACACCCTCGTCACGAAGGGGGCGGTGGAGGCGGTGCTCGACCGCTGTTCCCTCGACGACTCCGAACGGGACCGGCTGAGGGCCCTGGCCGCCCGTGAGTCCGCGAACGGCCTGCGGCTGCTCGCGGTGGCCCGGACCGAGCGGCCCGCCCGGCTCGGCGCGTACACGACGGCCGACGAGCGAGGCCTGACCTTCCTCGGCTTCGTCGCTCTGCGGGACGCGCTCACCCCGAGCGCCGCGGAGGCCCTGGGCGTGCTGGAACACCGGGGCGTCTGCGTGAAGGTCCTCACCGGCGACGATCCCGGGACGGTCGCCCGCGCCTGCCGGGATCTGGGCCTCGATCCGGGCGAAGTCGTCTCCGCGGCGCGGATCGACGCGCTGTCCGACGAGGAGCTGGCGGATGCCGCCGACCGGGCCACGGTCTTCGCCCGCTGCACGCCGGAGCACAAAGCCCGGATCGTCTCCGCGCTGCGTGCCGCCGGGCACACCACCGGTTTCCTCGGCGACGGCGTCAACGATCTGCCCGCGATGCATGCGGCCGATGTCGGCATCTGCCCGCGCAACGCGGTCGACGTGGCGCGGGAGACCGCCGATGTGGTGCTTGCCGAGAAGGATCTCGCAGCCATCGATCACGCGATCACGGCGGGCCGGCACTGCAGCGGGAACATCGCCACGTATTTGCGCATCACTCTCTCGTCGAACCTCGGCAATGTCATCGCGATGCTCGCCGCTGGGCTGATGCTGCCGTTCCTGCCGATGCTTCCCGCGCAGGTCCTGGTGCAGAACCTGTGCTTCGACGTGGCACAGCTCGCCTTCGCGTTCGACCGGCCGGCACCCGCGGTGCTGCGGCGGCCGACGGTGCTGCGCCCGCGCGACTTCCTCCGCTTCATCACCGGTTTCGGTCTGCTGAACGCCACCGCCGACCTGGCGACGTTCGCCGTGCTGGCCTACGCCTTGCACGATTCGGCGACCACGGACGGGCAGGAGGCCTTCCACTCGGGGTGGTTCACCGAGAACCTGCTCACCCAGGCTCTGGTCATGCTGCTGCTCCGTACGGGCCGTCGCTCCGCCGAGGGGCGCAGCGGGGGACCGCTGCGCGCCGCCGTGTCCGGACTTGCCGTGGTCGGCCTGGTGCTGCCGCTCAGCCCGCTCGGGCCGCTGCTGGGCATGAGTGCGCTGCCACCGCTCTACTACCTGTTGCTGGCAACGGTCCTGGCTCTGTACGCATACGGGTTGTGGGCGGCCCGAGCCCGCTACGAACGGAAGTGGAGATACTCGTGACCCCACCAGGCATCGACCACCCCGAACCCGGCACCCGCCCCGGCGCCGATGGTGGGCAGGTGGTGCGTGCTCGCCGGGCCACGATGTGCCCGCGCTGGTGCGGCTGCTGATGCTGGCCGACATGGGAGTGGAGACCGGGGGCGCCGACGCCCCATGGCGGGCGGCCTCCGCGCGGTGGTTCACCGAGCAGATGCGCCGCCCTGACATGTTCGCGGCTTTCCTCGTCGACGATCCCGAGCTCGGCACCGTCTCCAGCGCGGTCGGGACGTGCGACGCACATGCCCCCGGCCCGGCCGATCCGAGCGGGCTGCGCGGGCATGTGTCCAATGTCAGCACCGACCCCCGTCGGCGCCGCCGCGGGCACGCCCGTGTCTGCCTCGAAGCCCTGCTCACCTGGTTCCGTGAGGAGACCCGGGCCATGGTCGTCGATCTGAACGCCACGGGGAACGGTGCCGCGCTGTACGAGTCGTACGGCTTCGCGGCTCCCAGGCACCCGGCCTTGCAGCTTCGGACGGGACGGGCACCGCGCTGAGCGTGCCGTGATCCCGCTCTTGGGCGGCGGTCAGCCGTAGGAGAGGTCCGCGCAGGGGTCGTCGTCGGCCGACCTGACTCCGCCGGAGAGGGGGGACGGCACTGCGGAGGCGGTCGGCGTTCCCGGCCGGACCACTGGATTCCCGGCGAAGGAACTGCCGAGGATCACCCGGATTCCGGCGGTTGTGGACGCCGTCGTCCGCGCGCCGGTGAAGAACCCTGCGGTGGTCTTCGCCGCGTCCCGCAGGCCCGGTCCGAATTCGACGACGGTCGAGACGTGGTCCTGGCTGCTCGCCGTGGCCGTGGTGGTGACGGTGAAGCCCCGGGAGCGCAGCAGCCCGGTGGCTCGGGCCGCGAGTCCTGTGACCCTGGTGCCGTTGTAGACGGCGACGGTGATGCCCGTGCCGGAGACCGGAGCGATGGCCGTGGGCGATGCCGGGCGGCTGTCCGCCCCGCCTCCCTCGGCCGGTCCCTTGCCGTCGGCGTCCTGGCCGTCGACCGTGCGGTCTGCCTTCAGCGCCGCCCAGAGCGCGTCGGCATCCGGTTCGACGAGCGCGACACGTGGGCCCTCGTAGCGCCAGGGGACGGTGACGAACTTGGTGTTGCGCAGGTCGATGTTCTTCATCGACATGGCGAACGACAGAAGCCGGTCGGCCGACCCGAGTCCGGGGTCGACGGTCATCGCCCCGGTGGCCGCGTCGGCGAGCGGCAGCAGCGTGCCGGGGTTCGGCCCCTGGGACTTGATCTTCTTGATGAGGGAGGCCACGAAGGCCTGCTGCCGCTTGATCCGCCCCATGTCCGAGCCGTCACCGATGCCGTGCCGGAGACGGACGTAGTCGAGTGCCCGCTGCCCGGAGACGGTCTGCGGTCCCTTCGCGAAGATCCGGGCGCCTCGTGTGGGCCTCTTCGGGCTGAGGTCGCGCTGGTAGACGTCCTGGGGAAGGCATACGGGTACGCCTCCGACGGCCGAGGTCAGTGCCGAGAATCCGGCGAAATCGACGACGACGGTGTGGTCGACGCGCAGGCCCGTGAGATGTTCGACGGTGTTCTGGGTGCAGGCCGGGTTCCCCTCGGCCGTCTCCCCCACCGAGAACGCCGCGTTGAACATCACCGCGTGCTGCGGCGCGGTCCACTCGCCCCCCGGTGCTTTGCAGGGCGGGATGTCGACCAGGGAATCACGCGGGATGGACACGGCGACCGCGTGCCTGTGGTCACCGTACACATGGAGAAGGAACGCGGTGTCGGATCGCCCCACCGCACCCGTGCCGCCGCCCAGCCCGCTGTTCTCGCCAGCGCGCGAGTCCGACCCGATGACCAGGACATTCTGCCCCTTCGACAAGTCCGGTGGTCGGTCTCCGGAGATTCCGTCCGTGCTGAAGGTGCCGATGCTGCCATTCACCCGGAGACAGCCCCACCCGATGCCGGCGACGAACAGCACGAGCAACGACAGCCCCGACACTGCCGTGCGCCGCAGGCTGCTGCCTCGCTCCCCGTCGGTTCCCGCCTTGCGACTTCCCGTCATCGGCCCCCCGTCCATCCGGCTTCCAAGGGGGAAGACGCGTTCCGCCCACCCCATGGTTGTACAGTTGCGCAATGTGACAAGTAACGTTGCTCGACTGGATCACCGGACCTGCCCACAGCCAGCCTGAGGCACCGTCCGCGAACGCCGAGCGAAAACAGCGGTCAAAACACCGAAAGGAAGGGCGGGACATAGATGTTGCGCAACGGTCTCGAACCCTGGCACCTGCTGATCGTGGCCATTGTGGTGATCGTGCTGTTCGGCTCGAAGAAGCTGCCGGACACGGCCCGCGCCCTGGGCAAATCCATGCGGATCCTGAAGAGTGAGGCGAAGGCCATGAAGGAGACCGACGCGAACCCGGGCACCGAGCCCCGCGCATGAGACACCGGTTCGCCGGAGTACAGCGGCCCTCGTCGCCTTCACTTCAGGGATTGCGCAAGCAAGGGAACCAGGAGTGCGGCGCCGTCGTTGGCCCGGGTGACGGCCGAAGAAGCGCCGATCATCGCAGCACTGAAGCGCTGGACCACTGGATCAATGGAGGAAGTTCATGGGTGTGAGCCTGGCCAAGGGCGGCAACGTCTCCTTGTCGAAGGAGGCGCCCGGCCTGACCGCAGTGACGGTCGGCCTGGGCTGGGACGTACGGACGACGACGGGCGCGGATCACGACCTGGATGCGAGTGCTCTGCTGTGCTCGGACACCGGCAAGGTGCTCTCCGACCTGCACTTCGTCTTCTACAACAACCTGACGAGCCCGGACGGTTCGGTCCAGCACACCGGGGACAATCTGACCGGTGAGGGCGAGGGCGACGACGAGTCCATCAACGTGGATCTGTCGGCTGTCCCGGCGAACGTCGCGAAGAAAGTCTTCCCGGTCTCCATTCACGACGCGCAGAGCCGCGGGCAGAGCTTCGGCCAGGTCCGCAACGCGTTCATCCGCGTGGTGAACCGGGCGAACGGCGTCGAGCTGGCCCGTTACGACCTCAGCGAGGACGCCTCGACCGAAACCGCCATGGTCTTCGGCGAGCTGTACCGGCACGGCGCAGAATGGAAGTTCCGCGCCGTCGGCCAGGGGTACGCCTCGGGCCTGGCCGGCATCGCGTCCGACTACGGGGTCAACGTCTGACCTCGTGGACCTGTACGGGCGATGAAACACGGGCCTCTCCTCCTTCTCCGCTCACCCGGGCAGGGAGGAGGGCCTGTGTTGCACGTGCCCTCTTGGCCGCGCCCACCCCATCGCGCCCGAGAGGACCTCGGGCCGCTGACCACCTCGCGGAGGATGAGCCCGTCGGGCAATTGCGCGGGCAGTCGACGGGTGGGGGTGGCGGAGCCGTTCGAGCTGGTCGACGGCCGCTGTCCGACGTCACGGCCCGTTTCGCCCCGTCGGCAACTGCGCGATCATGTCCGTATGGCCGATGACCACACACACGTCCAGGACTTCTTCACGGCCCGCGCGGCGGACTGGGACACCCGGTTTCCCGACGACGGGCCTGCCTACGCCGCCGGGGTCGACGCCCTCGGGCTGAGGGCCGGGGACGCCGTGCTCGATGCCGGCTGCGGTACGGGGCGGGCGCTGCCCGCGCTGCGCGCCGCCGTGGGACCGCAGGGCACGGTGCTGGGCGTGGACCTCACCAAGGCGATGCTGGACTCGGCGGTACGGGCGGGACGTGACCGTAGCGGGGCACTGATCCTCGCCGATGTCGCCCGATTGCCCCTGCGCTCGCGGTCGCTCGACGCGGTGTTCGCGGCCGGGCTCATCTCCCATCTGTCGCACCCAGGACCGGACCTCGCGGAATTGGCGCGGGTGGTTCGACCGGACGGGCAGCTGGCTCTCTTCCACCCCATCGGGCGGGCCGCCCTGGCAGCGCGCCACGGCCGCCCGATCACCGACGACGACCTGCGGGCCGAGCACAACCTCGGCCCGTTGCTGGCATGTTCGGGCTGGCGGCTCGACGCGTACACCGATGAGGACGACTGCTTCCTCGCCCTGGCCGTACGGATGCGCTGACCTGCGGGCGCGGTTGACTTCCGCTCACTCGGCCGTGGCGGCGGGGCCGCGCTTGTGCGGTACCGGACAGCCTCGGATGCCCGGGGTGGGAAACGTACCGAGCCCGGAGATCTCGTAGCCGCCGGGATAGCCCCTGATCTCCGGGTTCTGCCGGGCGTAGTGGGGGGTTGCACGCGGCGGCAGCAGTCGCACGGCCCGTGCTCTCAGCCGCAACGCGCCGTGGATGAGGCCCCGTGCCGTGGAGCTCGGCCGTTCGTAGCGGAATGCCCGCAGCAGCGAGTCGTCGAGAAGCGCGAGGGCCGCCTTCCGCGCGACGGAAGTGAGGGGGCGCGGATACCAGGAGCTCATCAGGTCCAGCGTGGCGTCGGAGACGCGGCGCCCCCCTTCGTCCCAGCCGAAGTGCTCGGCCTCGTAGGAATCGAGGGCGCACTCGAAGTCCTCGTACGTCCGAGGCAGGTCCTTGATACCCATGTGCGCACCCAGGGTGCGGTAATAGGCGGCGCATGCCCGCAGTTCGTGATCGGACAGCCGACGCCATCCGTAGTCGTCGAGCCATCTCTTCGGGGTGACGACGAAGGTGCACAGCACATAGCGCATGTCGTCGTCGCTGATGTCGTAACTGCGGTGCATCTGATTGATCCGGCGGATGGCCGTGCGTCCCGGGTCGCTGTCGAACCCGTGCTCCACGACCGTGTCGAGGAGAAGTGCGGTGTCGTCGTAGCGCTTCTGCGAACGGACCGTCAGCTCGGCGGTCTCCGCGAGGAGTCGGCCGATGCTGGGGACGGCATAGGTGCGGTACAGGGCCAGTTCGAGAGCGCGGGTGATGTCCCAGGGAAACTCGTAGGTCGCCGTGATCCGGTAGATCCGGAGGAAGTCCCGTTCCGGATCGAGACGCTGGATCTCCTTCAGCCGGTCGTACCGCTTCACCGCACCGCCCCCTCTTCTCGGTCGAAGGTCCAACACTACGTCGGCGGGGAACACCGTAGGTGGCAGGCGCAAGTCATGCGCTCGGAGGTTCTCGGAAAGGCGGTCTCCGTGATCGGCATAATCGGCAGCTTGCGGAAGGTGGTCTCCCCGGACCGGAAGGACACGCGGCAGGCGCGATCTCTCGATGAAGGGCGACGCAAGCGGCGCAATCTCTTCGAGGCTGCCGCCGCCTATGTCTCGGCGTCCGTGGACGACGATCAGGCGCTGGCCGACGAAGCGGTCACCCGAGGCACTCTCCTTCGGTGTCAGCGAGCTTGCCTGCCGCGCCGTGATCGCCCTGGCCCGTGAGCGCGACGAGTCGCCGCGGGCAGTGGCTCGTACGCTGCTCGGCCTGCCCGCCGACTGAAGGACTTCCTCCGCCGGGCCGTGCGCGTGTCATCCCTTGTCAGGGCCTCGACGAGTGGGTTACCGAGTCGTTAAGGTGCGCCGACGGACAACCATGACGGACGAGGAGGGTGCCGTGGCCGGGACGAGCGACACAGTCGCCGACGACGACGCACTGTATGTGCTGACCGCGGTACTGCTGACACCCGCGCAGTTCCCGAGCGTGCTCGGTGACGACTACCCGGCCGCGTGCGCGGCCCTCGCCCTCGAACCGTACGCCGAGGGATACGGGCTGGTCCTGGGGCAGGACGGCAGTGGTGCGCGGTGGACCGTCGTCGTCGAGGACGTGTCGCTGGTCGCTGTGGCGATCGCGTCGTGGGACTGCGGAATGGAGTACGACCTCTCTCCCGACGACCGTTCGGTGGTCTGTGCGCTGCCCGGCTGGCCCCTCGCGGTGGGGGTCGCGGCGCCGGGAGTGGCCGCGCCGCACGATCCGTTGCCGGATCCGGCGGCCGAGGGTTCCGATCCCGCGCCACTGGCACCACCCGACACGGATTCGTGGGGCCCGGCCCAGAGGCGCATGGGTGCGGACGAGATAGCGCATCAGTGGGCGGCCTGGCGCGAGCAGATCGACGACGAGACGGCCTTCACCACGCCGGGAGTCACGGACGGCTCCAAGGTCGCAGGCGGCACGGCCGACGACGCCACGGGGGTGCGCGCCACCGCTGGGAACGACGAGGCAGCCGACGCCGGCAGCGGGACCGGGAGTCGAACCGGAGCCGACGGCGGGACCAAGGACGACGGTGAGGGCGAGCAGGAAGTCGCGATCGAGGGCGGGCGCGAAGCCGCGGCCGGGATCGAGGCCGAGCCCGAGGCCGGACTCCGGGGCGGATCAGATGCAAAGGCCCAGGACGAGGCCGTAACCGGAGCCGGGGCCACGGCCGAGGGCGAGGCCCGGAGCAGCGGCCCCGACGCCACGGCCGAGAGCCCCGCGCCGGACGCCCCTTCCGGGGCACATCCCGGTGTACGGCGGGCGCTCGCGGAGGCACATTCCTATGTGGACACCCCGCCGCCCCCGGGTCGTGTCCGGTCCTCCTTCGCCACCGGCGAGGCCCGCATGCTGCGCGCCGACGGCCCCGGTTGGTCCCTGGTCGCCAGAACCGATGACATCGCGTTCGTCCTGCTGGACGAGGTACCGGGCGAGGTGCTGCCGGTCGGGCGAGGCGCGGCGCTGCCGGGCCTGTTGAAGGCCCTGGACGAGATCGCGGTACGGCCGGCCTGAGCACGAGACCACCACGCCGGCCAGGCGGCCGACCGCTGTCGGCGAACAGCAGACCGAGTCGGCCGAGGCGACCGGCCTCGCCTCACCCGCGCTCCGGCTACACGCGTTCGAGCGCCCGATGCGGACCCACGGGCAGCTCGACCTCGATCGGGTCGCCAGGACGGACCACTCCGCCGACCGTGACGATGCCCATGATCCCGGCCTTGCGCACGACCCGGCCCGTCGCGTCACGGCCGACGACCTGCTTGAGGAGACCGTCCTTGAAGCTGTCGATCTGCAGACAGGGGTTGCGCAGTCCGGTGACCTCGACGACGGCCTCGTCACCGAGGTGCAGCAGGGCGCCGACGGGGAGCGCGAGGAGATCGACACCATTGGTGGTCACGTTCTCCCCGAGGTCGCCGGGAGCCACCTCGAAACCGGCTGCCCGCAGTTCGCCGAACAGCTCCCCGTGGATGAGATGGACCTGGCGCAGATTCGGCCGGGTGGGATCCTGCGCGACCCGGGACCGGTGCTTGACCGTGACCCCCGCGTGCACGTCTCCCTCCACGCCGAGCCCGGCCAGCAGCGTGACGCTCCGCCTGTTCGGTTTGGTGAACGAATACGCCTCGCTCCTGCTCACCACCGTCACTCTGCCGGTCATCGCGGCGCCCCCATCGTTGTCAGCGGCCTATTTCCTTGCGGGTGATCCTGCGGAGCCTGCGCCGCTGGCCGGGATCCAGCATCAGATAGGCGACCGCCGGAACCCCGATCAGGACCAGCAGCGACAGCCAGAATCCGATGAACGGGATCAGGATGACCGCCGCGACGACTCCCCCGATGGCAATCTTCGCGCTGTTCGACATCGTCCACGCCTCCTTCGCGGCCCGAGGCCGCTCCTGCTGTGAGAACGCCTGTACGCGCCCGTCGGTTCCAGCCGGACGGGAGTCCTCACCTGAGAGGTTCGCCGACCTCGTGCATGTGCTGGAGTGCCTGCCGGTAGGACTCGATCAGTCCGGTCTCCGCGTACGGCATGCCGAGTGCCTCGCAGTGGGCGCGCACCATGGGCTGCGCCAGGCGCAGATGCAGGCGGGGCATGCTCGGGAAGAGATGGTGCTCGATCTGGTAGTTGAGCCCGCCGAGGAACCAGTCGGTGAGAAGGCCGCCGCGCACGTTGCGCGAGGTGAGGACCTGGCGCTGGAGGTGGCCCCAACGGTCGCCGTCGGGGTCGGGCATCTCCATGCCCTTGTGGTTCGGGGCGAACGCCATACCCAGGTGGAGCCCGAACAGCGCGTGGTGCACCAACGCGAAGACGACGGCCTTGCCCGGGGACATGACGGTGAGCAGCAGGGTCGCGTAGAGACCGAGGTGGGCGACCAGGAGCAGTGCCGAGAGAGCGCGCTCCCCGGCGGGCTGCCGCCGCAGGTACTGGAAGCCTGAGATCTTGAGCGCGATGCCTTCGAGGAGCAGCATCGGGAAGAAGAGCCCGGCCTGGTTGCGGGTCAGCCAGCGGGCGAATCCTTCGCGCTGGGCCGCTTGCTTCTGGGTCCAGACGAGGGCGCCGACGCCGACGTCCGGGTCCTTGTCGATGTGGTTGGGATTGGCGTGGTGGCGTACGTGCTTGTCGTTCCACCAGGCTTCGTTCATGCCGAGCAGCAGGTTCGCGTGGAACAGCCCGATGACCCGGCTCGCCCTGCGGTCGCCGGTTATCTGGGCGTGTCCGGCGTCGTGTCCGACGAACGCGGTGCGGGACCAGAAGACCGCCAGTGGCAGCGCGAGCAGCAGGGTCCACCAGGTGTTGCCGAGGAGGAACATCCCGGTGAGTACGGCACCCAGGGCGACCAGATTGATGGCAATGCCCGCCGTGTACCAGCCGGTGCGCCGTTCCAGGAGACCTTGCCCCCTGACCGCCCGCAGGAGGGGTGCGAAGTCGCTCCCCTGGCTCGGAGCGGCTCCGGCACCGTCGGCACTGACAGCACTTCCCGCACCGTAACGGGTGCCTTCCACAACGGTGGCTACGGCCTGGGGCATGAGGTCTCCGGTCTCTGGAAAGCTGCGCTGACCTGTAGAAACGTACGGTGACCAGAGCCAGGGCGACCATGGCGCCACCACCCGGGACGTACGGGGGCAAGCCCCCTCCCTCCAAGGGGGTGCTGGCTCCACCCCGGGGGGCGACACGCCCCATCGCCCGGCAGCCCCGGGGTGCGACACGCCGCCGCGTCCGGCAGCGTCGCGAGGCGGCCGAGGCACGTGAAAGTGAGCTGGATCACGACGATCGTGCTCACGGTCGTACGTCTCGGTGGAGTACCCTCGGCGGCTCGAACCCGACTAGTCAAATTTGAGGAATTCGGCATCGCTGTGCACAGGCTCCCTGCGGCAACGCTCTCCGAGATCTCCGCACTCTCCGGCTGCTCCGTGGTCTTCCTGCCCGCGGACCCCTCCCGTACCGGCCGCATCGCCTTCTGGCATCCGGACGGCAGCAGTCCGCCCGACGCTCCCGGCTCCGTGGAGGAGTTGACCGTCGCCGGCGCCGACGCGCGGGTCCACGCCGTGCCGGCGCTGTTGCTTCCGGTCCGCGACGCGCTGCCCGTGCTGACGCGGGCCCGGACTTCGGCCCATGCCTCCGGCGCCGCCGCGTTCTGGGGCGCCGCTACGCTTCTCGCTCTCCAACTCGCCGCCCGTGGCCTGCTGCTTCCCGGGCTGACCGTCACCGATCACGATGCCTGGCGGGCCGGGCCGCTGACCGCCGACGATCAGTCCCGGATCCGTACGCTCGCGGCCTCGATGCCTCCCCTGGCCCACGCGGTACCACTCGACCTGACCGCGCGGCCCGTTCTGCTGCCCGAACCCGAGCGACTGCTCCGCGCGTTCCTCGACGCGGTTGCGGACGGGCTGCCCCGCACCCCCGCCGCGGCCTTCGCCACCGGTGGTCCGGCGTTCGCCGTCGACGAGCCACAGCATCTCCCCGACCAGCGGGCCTGGGCCGCCGACATCGCAGCCGGGCACGACGCCGGCGTGCGGCTCTCGCTGCGGGTGGAGGTGTCGGGCCTGACGGCGCCGGACGAGGAAGCCCGGCCGTCCT
This sequence comes from Streptomyces sp. NPDC047515, assembly GCF_040643055.1. Taxonomy (NCBI): domain Bacteria; kingdom Bacillati; phylum Actinomycetota; class Actinomycetes; order Kitasatosporales; family Streptomycetaceae; genus Streptomyces; species Streptomyces sp. NPDC047515. Next base: position 35,774 of record NZ_JBEYTM010000047.1, on the reverse strand, counting down.
TCCGTGCTGTTCTGCAGATCCACAGCGTCAGCGATCCGACGCTGGTCGCCGATGCCACCGAGGTTTGGACGGGGTCCGCGCCGGCCGCTGCGGGCTTCGGCCCCCGTGCCCGGATCGATGCCCTGTTGGCGCTGCGCCGGGCCGCCCGTGCCTGGCCGCCGCTGTCTCCGCTGCTCTCGGCCGCGGTGCCCGACTCCGTCGAACCGGCCGACGAGGAGCTCGCCGACCTGCTCGGCCACGCCGGGCGGGCCCTCGCCGCGACCGGGGTCCAGGTGCACTGGCCCAGGGAACTGGCCCGCAAGCTCACCGCACGCGCGGTGATCGGTCCGGCCGAGGACGGGGAGGACCCGGAACACAAGGCGTTCACCCGCACCGGATCCGACACACCACCGCTCCTGTCGGCGGATGCGCTGCTGGCCTTCAACTGGTGGTTCGCCCTCGGTGACCAGAAGCTCAGCCGCGCCGAGCTGGACCGCCTGGCCGAGGCCAACAGGCCGGTGGTCCGGCTGCGCGACCAGTGGGTGCTGATCGACCCGGAGGAGGCACGGCGCGCCCGCGAGACCGAGGACCGCAAGGTCACTCCGATCGATGCGCTCGGTGCCGTACTGACCGGATCCACCGAGGTTGACGGCCGCAGGATCGATGTGCGGGCCACTGGCTGGCTGGAGCGGTTGCGCCGTCGGCTGGCAGATCCCGAGTCCGACGGACCGGGGAGCGAGGCACAGACGGTCGGTCAGCCCCCGGCGCTCACGGCCACACTGCGCGACTACCAGCTGCGCGGTCTGAACTGGCTGCACACCATGACCTCGCTCGGCCTCGGTGGCTGTCTCGCCGACGACATGGGGCTGGGCAAGACCATCACGCTGATCGCTCTGCATCTGCACCGCCAGAGCATCGAATCCGCCGCCGGGCCGACGCTCGTGGTCTGCCCGACGTCACTCATGGGGAACTGGCAGCGGGAGACCGAGAAGTTCGCTCCCGGTACGCCGGTGCGCCGCTTCCACGGCGGTTCGCGCAGTCTCACGGGCCTGGCGGACGGCGAGTTCGTCCTCACCACCTACGGCACGATGCGGCTCGACTCGGCGAAACTCGCCGGCATCCGGTGGGGCATGGTGGTCGCCGACGAGGCGCAGCACGTCAAGAACCCGTACTCGGCAACGGCCAAGCAGTTGCGCACGATCGGCGCGCGGGCACGGGTGGCGCTCACCGGCACCCCCGTGGAGAACAATCTGTCCGAGCTGTGGGCGATCCTGGACTGGACGACGCCCGGCCTGCTGGGCCGGCTCGGCACGTTCCGTACGCGATACGCGCGAACCGCGGAGGGCGGCGATCCGGCGGCGGCCGAGCGACTCGCCGCGCTGGTGCGGCCCTTCCTGCTGCGACGGCGCAAATCGGATCCGGGTATCGCCCCGGAGCTGCCGCCGAAGACCGAGACAGACCGCACGGTGTCGCTGACGGCGGAACAGGCGGGCCTGTACGAAGCGGTGGTACGGGAGACTCTGACCGCCGTCTCCGGCGCCGACGGCTTCGCCCGGCGGGGCCTCGTCGTGAAACTGCTGACGGCGCTGAAGCAGATCTGCAACCACCCGGCGCAGTACCTGAAGGAACAGGAGCCGCGGATCGAGGACCGTTCGGGAAAGGTGGAACTCCTGGACGAACTGCTCGACACGATCCTGGCGGAGGAGGCGAGTGTGCTCGTGTTCACCCAGTACGTGCAGATGGCCCGGCTGCTCGAACGGCACCTCGCGGCGCGCGGGATTCGCACACAGTTCCTGCACGGCGGTACGCCGGTCGCCGAGCGGGAGGCGATGGTGAACCGCTTCCAGTCGGGCGAGGCCCCGGTCTTCCTGCTGTCGTTGAAGGCCGCCGGCACCGGACTCAATCTCACCCGGGCCGGCCATGTCGTGCACTTCGACCGCTGGTGGAACCCGGCGGTGGAGGCGCAGGCCACCGACCGCGCGTACCGGATCGGGCAGACCCAGCCGGTGCAGGTGCACCGCCTCATCGCCGAGGGCACCATCGAGGACCGGATCGCAGACATGCTGACCCGCAAGCAGGGGCTGGCGGACGCGGTGCTCGGCTCCGGCGAGGCGGCGCTGACCGAACTGACGGATGCGGAACTGGCCGATCTGGTGCAGCTGCGAGGGGGCACGCGATGAGCGACGGATACGACGGCGAAGGACACGAGCGCGTCGCGTACGGCGATGCCGGTGACCGGTACGGCGATGTCGGACACGACGGTCGAGGGACCGATTCCGCCGACGACGGGCGCGGCGCCCCGGCGCCGGTGCCGGTGCCGGAGCGCACCTTCGCCGCGCTGCCGCCCGCGCGCGGCCGCGGCTTCGCGGAGTCCTGGTGGGGCCGGGCGTGGCTGAAGGCCCTGGAGGACACCGCGCTGGACGGCGGACAGCTCAAGAAGGGGCGAAGGTTCGCCCGCGAGGGCCGGGTCGGCGCGGTGACCGTACGGCCCGGCCGGATCACCGCTGTCGTCCGGGACCGGGACGCGTCCACGTACCGCGGTGACGTGCTCCTGCAGGAGCTGAGCGAGGCGGACTGGGAACGGTTCCTGGACATGGCCGCCTCCCGGGCCGGGCACATCGCGGCGCTCCTCGACCGGGAGATGCCGCCCCACCTGGTGGAGGACGCGGCGGCGGCCGGGGTGGATCTGCTGCCGGGGATCGGCGATCTGGACCCGGAGTGCACCTGTGAGGCGTGGGACCACTGCCCGCACACCGCCGCCCTGTGCTACCAGGTCGCGCGGCTGCTGGACCAGGATCCGTTCGTCCTGCTGCTCATGCGCGGGCGTGCTGAGCGGCGGCTCCTGGACGAACTCCAGGTCCGCATCGCGGACCGCGCCGAGGGGCGGGCGCCGTCGGGTCCGGTCGCCTCCGACGGTTCCGGCGCGCCGGAACCCAGGGCGCGGGACCGGGGCGTACGGGCGGACGAGACCTTCGACGCGCGGGACATTCTGCCCCCACTGCCCGCGCCCCCGTCGCTGCCGGTGGAACCGGGCCCCGCTCCGTCGCTGGACGCGGAGACCGAACCGGAGCCCGGTGTCGAACCGGCGGTCCTGGAGATGCTGGTCACGGACAGCGCGGTGCGCGCCTGTCGGATGCTGGCGGACGCGCTCTCCCCCCGGCCATGAACATCAGCCGCTGCCGACGGAATTGACACCGCGACAGGACGCCGTACGTCTGATCGCGGACGCCGGGCCGGAGCCGTGGATCGCCACACGACTGGCCGCCGGATCGGGACGTTCGCGTCCCGAGCTCGATGCGGCGGTGCGTACGTGGCGGTATGGCGGGGCGGCCGCGCTCACCGTGCTCGACGAGGAGTGGACCCCGGATCCGGAGACCCTGGCCAGGGCCCGGACGCGGCTCGCCGAGGCGTGGGAGAAGGGTGAGCAGCCGCAGTTCTGTTCGGCGGGCAACCGGTGGACGGCCGTGCAGGAGGGTGTGCAGCTCCGGTTCGGGCGGGACGGTCGCTGGTGGCCCTACCGTGCGGAGAGCGGGCGCTGGGTTCCGGCAGGCCCGGCGGACGACGATCCGGCGGCGGCGCTGGGGAGTTGCGGCGTGACGGACGACTGAGGTCGCCGTCCGCGTGGACCGCTCGGTGGCGGGACGGGCGGCGGCCGGGCAGTGCTGTTTCCTGTCCGTCGCCGAGTTCCGCCCCAGCGTTCAGCTCGACGTCACCGCCCGTTGAGGGTGAGGGCGGAACCTGACGGCCGTCCGAGCTGTTCGTGCTTCAGGAGGCCCCATGTCCAAGCGTGTTGTCCGTCGTTCGCTCGCCGTCGGGCTGCCGCTCGCCCTGCTCGCAACGGTGTGTGCCGCCGGGACGGCGACGGGCGCGCCGGACCGGCACGAGCACCAGGAACCCACCGCTCGGGTCATCGGGAGCGCCGTGCTCCCTGACATCCCGCTCGCCGGTTTCAGCAACGGGCTGCTCCCCGGGACGGTCGCCGACGACCGCGGCGTGATGCTCGGCGGCATCGGCAGCGACCTCTACCCGGCGGGCCGCAAGGGCGAGTTCTGGACGGTGACGGACCGCGGCCCCAACGGCCAGATCAAGATCGACGGAAAGAAGCGGCGCACCTTCCCGGTCCCGGGCTTCGACCCGGCGATCGTCAGGATCCGGGTCAGCGGCAAGCACATCGAGGTGCTGCGGGCCATTGCGCTGACCACCCGCTCCGGTGCCGCCGTCACCGGTCTGCCGAACCAGCGGGGCCGTGACGAGGCTCCGTACACGTACGATGCGAAGACACCGCTCGCGTACGACCCGAACGGCCTGGACACCGAAGGCATCGTCCGGGCCGCCGACGGCACGTTCTGGCTCGTGGACGAGTACGGTCCCTCCCTGGTCCATGTCTCGGCCCGCGGCCGGGTGCTGACACGCTACGTCCCGCAGGGGCTCGGGCTGACGGGCGCCGACTATCCGGTGGTCGAGGCGCTGCCCGGCGTGCTTCTGAACCGCAGGATCAACCGTGGGTTCGAGGGGCTGGCCCTGCTGCCGGGTGGTGACCTGGTGATGGCGGTGCAGAGCCCGCTCTCGCTGCCCGACCAGGACGCGGGCGAGTCGTCGCGCAATGTGCGGCTGCTGCGCTTCTCGACGAAGAAGCGCGCGGTCACGGCGGAGTACGCCTACCGGTTCGACCCGGTCGATGTCGTGGACCCCGGCGAGGACGACACCTCCGAACTGAAGATCTCCTCGGTCGTCGCGGTCGGCCGCGACGGGCTCCTGGTCGAGGAACGCACGGACAGGGTGGCGCGGCTGCACCGGGTGACGCTCCCCCGCGGCTCCGGAATTCTTGGTTCCGCCTGGGACGACCCGATGACGTCACCCTCCTACGAGGAGCTTTCCGACCCCTCGGCGTCGGGTGTACCGACGCTCCGCAAGAGCCTGGTCGTCGACCTGGGCGAGGTCACGGGTGTGCCGGGGAAGGTCGAGGGCGTGGCGGTGACGGGCCGGGACACGCTCGCCCTCATCAACGACAACGACTTCGGGATGACCGACGGCGCCGAGGCGTTCGACGCGAACGGCCGGCTGGTCGACAGTGGCATCGACACGTCGGTGACGCTGCTGAAGCTGCCGCGCCCGCTGCACGGCTGACCGCGCTCCCGCCCGGCGGTACGGGGGCACATGCTCCCGTGCCGCCGTCGCCGTGCGTTCCGCCGACTTCCCCGTCCGCGTACCCGATTCCGGGCTCCTGCCGTCTTCCGCCGCCCGCGTGACGCCCGTACGGTGGGGCGCGCGAGAAGCTGAGCCGCACATCGGACAGCACCTTCCGATCATCGGACAAAGCGAGCCACAAGGGTGTCGGGGGATTCGAGCAGCGGACTGTTACGTGATGCCGTCGGGCTGCGCGAGGTCCTCTTCCAGAGCATCACGGCGATGGCGCCGGCCGCAGCCATCGCCGCTTCCATTCCCTCCGGGGCCGCGTTCGCGGGCGGGAGTCTGCCGCTCTCCGTGGTCGTGGCACTGATCGCCTGTCTGTTCACCGCGTCGTGCGTCGCGGAACTGGCGCGTCATCTGCCCGCCGCCGGTTCGGTCGCCACGTACTCCGCGCAAGGCCTGCACCCGGCCATCGGCTTTCTCGTCGGCTGGGGCTATGTCTTCGTGGAGGCTCTGGTCCCCGCACTGCTGCTGCTCCAGCTCGGCTTCACGACAGCGGGCACCCTGCACCAGGAGTGGTCGTCCCATCCGGCACACCTGTGGTGGCCCTGGTCGCTGTTCGGCGCGGCGGTCATCGCGCTCGCCGGGTATTTCGGCGTACGGGCCTCCGCCCGGTTCGGAACCGTGCTCGGGATCTTCGAGGTGCTCGTCTTCGTCGCCTTCGCCGTACTGCTCATCGGACAGGCCGGCTCGGACAACACGCTCTCGGTGTTCGGCACTTCGCACACCGCGGACGGGTTCGACGGCATCAGCGGGATCTTCGCGGGGTCGGTCTGCACCGTACTGGCCTTCGCCGGATTCGAGGCCGCGGCACCGCTTGCCGAGGAGACGAAGAACCCGCGGCGCACCATGCGGCGTGCGGTGCTCGGTGCGGCACTCTCCATCGGCCTGGTGTACGTCCTCACCACCTATGCGATGTCCGTGTACTTCGGGCCCGACAGGTTCGCCGGATTCGGGGCTTCGGGAGCGGCGTCCTGGGAAGGCGTGGCACGCGCCTCGTTCGGGTTGTTCTGGGTGCTGCTCTTCCTCGCCGTGGTCAACTCGACGGTGGCCAACGCCAACGCCTGTGCCACCGTCTCGACCCGGACGGCGTTCGCCCTCGGCCGGATCGGGGTCTTCCCACGGGCGTTCGCACAACTGCACCCCCGCCGCCGCTCCCCCGTCACCGGCGTGGCCGTGCAGTTCGTGATCGCGGTGGGCGCGACACTCGGACTGGGGTTCGCCTACGACCCGGTGACGGCCTTCGTTCTGCTGGCCACGTGATCGTCATGTTGATCATCGGTGTGTACATCATCGTGAACCTCTCCTGCGCCGGGTACTTCCTGCGACGGCGGCGGGACACGTTCAACCCCGTACTCCATCTGCTCTTCCCGGCATTGGGCACAGCGGCGTTCGTGCCCGCGCTGTTGACAGCCGCCGGAATCCCGGCCTTCGACTTCGTCTCCGAGCTGAGCGCGCCCGTCTCTTACGCCGGTCCGGTCGTCGGTGTCTGGATGCTGATCGGAATCGTTGTACTGGTGGTGCTGCTGCGCAGACATCCGGAGCGGGTGGCACAGACCGGACGGATCCATCTTGACGACGCCCTGGAGCCGGCCGGGGAACCCCGGACAGGAGCGGCACAGCGATGAACGACCCCCGAATCCTGACCGTCCGGCCCAAGGAGGGCGAGTACGCCTGGACCTTCGGCGGAGCGGCCCCGGTCGCCCGCATCGAGCCGGGGACGTTCCTCGCCGTGTACACCGAGGACTGCTTCGCAGGACGGGTGCGTTCCGAGGAGGACCTGGTCTCCGAAGTCTGCGAGTTCCCCTTTCTCAACCCGCAGACCGGACCCTTCCATGTGGTGGGTGCGGAGCCCGGTGACACCGTCGCGGTGCACTTCGTGTCCGTCGAACCGGCCAGGGACTGGGCCGCCTCGACGACCGTTCCGCTCTTCGGGGCGCTCACCTCCACGCACACCACCGCGTCGCTGCAGGATCCGCTGCCCGAGGTGGTGTGGATGTGGCAGCTCGACCGGGCACGCCGCACCTGTCTGTTCAGCGCCCGGGACAGTGACGTCCAGGTGGAGCTGCCGATGGATCCGATGCACGGCACGGTCGGGGTGGCGCCGGCGAATCTGGAGGTCCGGTCGGCCTTGGTGCCCGACGCACACGGCGGCAACATGGACACCCCGGAGATGAGGGCGGGCGTCACCTGCTACCTGGGCGTCAACGTCGAGGGGGCGCTGCTGAGCCTCGGCGACGGTCATGCCCGTCAGGGCGAGGGCGAGACCTGCGGGGTCGCCGTGGAGAGTGCGATGAACACGGTGGTGCTCGTCGAGCTGCTGAAGGGCGTCACGACTCCGTGGCCGCGCATCGAGTCCGACACCCATCTGATGTCGACCGGTTCCGCGCGTCCCCTCGAAGACGCCTTCCGGATCTCGCAGTTGGACCTCGTGCGGTGGGTGGCGCGCGACTACGGACTCTCCGAACTCGACGCCTATCAGCTCGTCAGCCAGGCCGGCGAGGCGCCGTTGGCCAATGTGTGCGACACCAACTACACCTGCGTGGCGAAGATCCGCAAGGAGTGGCTGCCCGCGGGTGATCCCCATCGCGGACTCCACCACCATCTGCGGGAGACGGCGACACTGCTGTCCAGCCCATGACCCCACCACCCGCCCCTCGTCCCTCCCCCCACGCACAGGAGTGTTCATGCATCGCAGAAGGATTCTTCAGGGCGCCGCGGCGACGGCGGCTGCCGCGCTGATCCCGGCCTCCGCCCGCGCCGCGGCTGCCACAGCGGCAGGCGACACGGACTATCCGCTCGCCCACTGGACCCCCGCATCGACGTCCAACTACACGGCGTCGAGCCGCCCTTCGGCCTATCCGGTCCAGTATGTGATCATCCATGTCACCCAGGAAACCTTTTCGAACACGATCGGGATCTTCCAGAATCCGGCGAAACAGGTATCCGCGCACTATGTGGTGCGCTCGGCGGACGGCTATGTCGCCCAGTGCGTCCGGGAACAGAACATCGCCTGGCATGCGGGCAACTGGGACTACAACACGCGCAGCATCGGGATCGAGCACGAGGGCTGGGTGGACCAGCCCTCCTACTTCACCAACGCCATGTACGAGAAGTCGGCGCTGCTGACCGCATCGGTCTGCGACCGCTACAACGTCCCCAAGGACCGCGCGCACATTCTCGGCCACGTCCAGGTCCCGGGCACCGACCACACGGATCCCGGCCCGAACTGGGACTGGGTGCGCTACATCCGGCTCGTCAATCTGCACTCCGCCGGCTGACGCGTCTTCGCCGTCACGTCCGCTCACTCTCCGCACCCCGGTTGTCGCAGGCGTCGACTGCGGCCACGATGGGACGGGCACGACGCACCTGGACGGGAGAGTGAGTTGACGGACCCCTGGGTGGCCCTGACAGCCGATACGGATCCCGGCGTACGGCTCGGCCAACTGCGGCACGCGCACGAGGTGTTCACCACGGCCGGGCGGCTGGAGCGGCCGGTGCGACCGGTGGTCGGCGAGTCGTGGCGGCGCTCGGCACGGGCACGCGTCAGCCCGGACGGCGCTGCCCTGGTCGAGCTGGGCGCGGACGATCTGGGGCCGTACCGGGACGGGCATCCCCTGGCCCCCGCGATGCCGTTGATCCGTGAGCTGATGAGCGCGTACGCGATGGACGGGGAACACCTCCTCGCGGTGTGCGACGCGCACGGCAGACTGCTGTGGGTCGAAGGGCACGCGTCGACCCGTCAGGCCGCGGACCGGATGAACTTCGTGGAGGGCGCCTGCTGGGCCGAGTCGGTGGCCGGGACGAACGCGCCGGGTACGGCCATCGCCGTGGACCGACCGGTACAGGTCTTCGCGGCCGAGCACTTCCTGCGACCGGTCCAGCAGTGGACCTGCGCGGCGGCACCGCTCCACGACCCGCACACGGGGCGGGTCCTGGGCGCCGTGGACATCACCGGTGGAAACCGACTGGCGCATCCGCACAGCCTGGCGTTCGTACAGGCGGTGGCACGCGCCGCCGAATCGCAACTCGCCCTGCGTACACGCCCACCCGACGGCGGGACCATCCGGCTCAGTGCGCTCGGGCGGGACGAGGCACTGCTGGTCACAAAAGGCCGCAAGTTCCGGCTCAGCAGACGGCACAGTGAGATCCTGGTGACGCTGGCCCGCCACCCCGAGGGCCTCGGCGGCGACGAACTCCTCGTCGAGCTTTACGAGGACGAGTCGGTGACTCCGGTGACCCTGCGGGCCGAGCTCTCCCGGCTGCGGCGGCTGCTCGGCCCCGACCTGCTGTCCTCCCGCCCCTACCGTCTCGCCGCGCCGGTCGACGCCGATTTCGACACGGTGGCGCGCAGGCTGGCGTCCGGCGCGGTCGCGGCGGCGCTCAGCGCCTACCCGGGCCCGCTGCTGCCCGGCTCGCAAGCGCCCTCGGTCGTCCGCCTGCGGGGCCGGCTCAACGGGCAGCTGCGGGCGGCGCTGATCGCGCGCGCTGACCCGGGGCTGCTGGCCGACTGGGCGTACAGCCCTTGGGGCGAGGACGACCTCCAGGTCTGGCGGGCGCTCGCGGCGGCCGTACCCGCAAGGCAGCGCCCCGCGCTCCTCGCCAGGGCGCGAGCCCTGGACGCCGAGCGGCGGTAGCCGCGTTTCGCCGCAACGGGGTTGCAACGTGGCAGCGCCTATCCTCACGCCGAGGGCCGTCCAAGGGCGGACGGCACGGATCCGGGAGGCCACAGAGATGACCCGTTACGCTGCGCCGGGCACCGAGGGCGCCATCGTCTCGTACGAGTCCCGCTACGACCACTGGATCGGCGGCGCCTACGTCCCGCCCGCCCGTGGCCAGTACTTCGAGAACCCCAGCCCTGTCAACGGCCGCCCCTTCACCGAGATCGCCCGTGGCGGTGCCGAGGACGTCGAACGGGCCCTGGACGCGGCCCACGCGGCGGCCCCCGCCTGGGGAGCCACCGCGGCAGGAGACCGCGCCTCGGTCCTGAACAGGATCGCCGACCGGATGGAGGCGCACCTGGAGGAGCTGGCGGTCGCGGAGAGCTGGGACAACGGCAAGCCGGTGCGGGAGACCCTGGCCGCCGACATCCCGCTGGCCATCGACCACTTCCGCTACTTCGCCGGTGCGCTCCGCGCCCAGGAGGGGTCGCTCAGCGAGCTCGACGACGACACGGTCGCCTATCACTTCCACGAGCCGCTGGGCGTCGTCGCACAGATCATCCCGTGGAACTTCCCCATCCTGATGGCGACCTGGAAGCTGGCCCCGGCGCTCGCCGCGGGCAACGCGGTGGTCCTCAAACCGGCCGAACAGACCCCGGCCTCCATCCACGTATGGCTGAAGCTGGTGGCCGACCTCCTGCCGCCCGGCGTCGTCAACGTCGTCAACGGCTTCGGCGCGGAGGCCGGCAAACCACTCGCCTCCAGCCCGCGCGTCGCGAAGATCGCCTTCACGGGTGAGACCACCACCGGGCGGCTGATCATGCAGTACGCCTCCGAGAACATCAAGCCGGTGACACTCGAACTGGGCGGCAAGTCGCCGAACATCTTCTTCGACGACGTGTGGAACGCGGACGATGACTTCCGCGACAAGGCCCTCGAAGGCTTCACCATGTTCGCCCTCAACCAGGGCGAGGTCTGCACCTGTCCGTCACGCGCGCTGATCCAGCGCGGCCACTACAGCGAATTCCTGGAGGCGGGCATCGCACGCACCGAGAAGATCGTGCCGGGGCACCCGCTGGACACGGACACGATGATCGGTGCACAGGCCTCCAACGACCAATTGCAGAAGATCCTCTCGTACCTGGACATCGGCCAGCAGGAGGGGGCGAAGGTCCTCACGGGCGGTCAGCGGATCGAGTACGACGGGGAGCTGGCCGGCGGCTACTACGTCCAGCCGACGATCTTCGAGGGCGACAACCGGATGCGGGTCTTCCAGGAGGAGATCTTCGGCCCGGTCGTGGCGGTCACCTCCTTCTCGGACTTCGACGACGCGATCAGAACGGCGAACGACACGCTCTACGGCCTCGGCGCGGGCGTATGGACCCGCGACATCAACACCGCGTACCGGGCCGGCCGAGCCATCCAGGCAGGCAGGGTCTGGACGAACTGCTACCACGCGTACCCGGCACACGCCGCCTTCGGCGGCTACAAGCAGTCGGGGATCGGCCGCGAGAACCACAAGATGATGCTGGAGCACTATCAGCAGACGAAAAACCTCCTGGTGTCGTACTCGCCGAAGAAGCTTGGCTTCTTCTAGACGCAGAAAAAGGGCGCCTGACCAGGCAAGATACCCGTCAGGCGCCCTCCACAGCACACGGCCAAATGGTAAGGCGATACGCGCCCTTACTCCTGATATCTCCCATCGGTATCCCAGATCTGACCAGCTGTTCCGGGGCATTTCCGGGCCAAGGTCCCGCTCAGTCGCCCTCCGCGTCGCCCGTCGGCGTCTCCCACCGCTGCATGGACTCCTCGATCAGCCGGTTCGCATGGTTCCGCGCTTCGGCCAGGAACTTGGCGTAGTAGCGGAAGAGGACCTGGATGCTTTGTCCGGCTCGGCGCGCGCACTCGGCGGGGTCGACTCCGGAGGCCAACCAGAACGAGATGCCGGCGTGGCGCAGGTCATAGGGGCGCTTCGCCGGCTCAAGGGCGTGCTCGTCAAGGGTGAGAGCGACGTCACGCGCTCACCCCCAGGTAATGCCGTACGCCGAGGCATCGATGTAGTTCCCCGCTGCGTTGCGGAAGAGACGTCCGTCGGGTGCCACTCCAAAGGTTCGTATGTGCTCGCGCAACATGCGGACGAGCACTGGTGGGACAGGAACCGGCCGCGTGGCCTTGGCTGCTCGCCGTTTCAGGGAGTGGACCTCATGGACAGCGCCGTGATCCGTCCACTCCTTACCTGCAGTCACCACTCCACCCTTCAGGTTCAGAAGTCCCCAGCCGCTCGTTGGCAGGCGGCACTGAGATTTCTGCAGGTGGATGACCTCCGCCGGACGCATGGCGGCGTAGTACATGCAGCCGAAGAAGGCGTACAGGTGAGGGCCCGGCCCGGTAGCGCCTTGACGGCGGCAAGCAGTCGGGCGACCTGAGCCGGGTTCGGCACGCAGTCGGGATCGACTTCGTCAGCGACTTCCGGCGCCGTCCAGCGAAGGCCGTTCAGCGGGTTCTGAGCGAAGTATCCGCGCTCGACGGCTACTCCGAACACCTCGTTGACCGCAGCCTTCTTCCGGTTCACGGTCTTCGCGGCAGCAGCCGCCCCGTCGACCTTCCGGCACAAGGCGTCGAGCCCCCGCCGCAGTACGTCCGGCTCCTCCAACTCGCTGACAGGCAGCGAGTGGCGCTGCAGTCAGTCCAATGCGGCCTGCCACTCCTCCCGGGCATCCGCGTTCCAGGCATTCTTGTTGAAGGCCCACGAGTACAGCGCGCGTCTCAGTACGCGAGGCGCACGGTACACGGCCCCTGGCTCAACGAAGGCCGGAGTGATAGTCGCCAAGGCGTCTGCAAGGGTGCGGCGCGTATTTCCTGGGGTCCGGTCCCACCGTTGCTCGATGTACTCCCGGGCCAGAACGTACCAAATGGTCCGCTGCTTCAAGGCCCGGATTTCGGAGGCCGGCAGACCTGACTGGGTGTCGAAGGGTTCGCCGTCACGGGCGGCGGTCATCAGTTTGGCGCGCCGACTCTCCGCGAGCCCTTTGGTGAGAAAGGACTCGGACTTCTCACGTCCACTAACCGTCCATCGGACCTCAAATCCCTTGCGCCGATCTGGCCGCTCGCGGATCTCCCAGAACCGGACCTTGTAACTCATCGCCATACAGGCGTATCCCTTTCACACGCCTCCCACCACGTGTCCAGGTCGGCGCGGCGACAGCGCAATTCACCATTGGGCAGCTTGATCATTCGGGGTACCTGACCGCGAGTGCGTAGGCGGTAGAAGGCCGATGGGCTCATCCGGATTTCCGCTAGAACCTCGGCGAGCTTGAGTGCAGGTGGACGAGCCATTGATGTTTCCTCGGGGATTCCAGATTTGTCGGCCGCCGAAGCGGCAGCGCGCAACTTGCACCCATCCCGTCACGGCTGATGGGCAGGCGCTGTCAATTGCGGGGCTGCAAGGCGCCGACATGAAGGGCCGTAGTGTTCGAACGACTCCACCGCCAAGCACAGCCGCTGCGAACACCCTCAATGGTCGTCACGATCGCCGGTTTGGCTAACCGGCGATCGTCGACTATGTTGCGCTCGCCCCCTCAGAGACGCCCTCGTCCGCCGTCAGCGGTGCTAACCGGTAGACGCGCAAGCGCCTGATGCCCACCTGGCCTTAACCAATAGATTTACCCCGCAGAGGCGTTGGGGTCTCACGGTGACAGCGCGTTCCGCCCGACCGAGCTGCGGTGTAATCGAGTGGCTCACCAATCCAAGCTTTCGAATACGCCAGCGAGGGTGCGACGATCCGGGCTGTACCGCCGTCGCACAAAGCCCTCGGCGAAGAGGCCGGCAGCACAGAAAAACGAATGAAGGACGGACAAAACTGCGCCTTTCACCGATTAAGTTTGCGTGGACCAGGCGCTGGCCGCCCCGGAGCAAGGACGACTGGGTCTCTTCTTGAACAGGTCGGAGAGCACGGGGCAAAACAACAGACTCCTCAAGTTCCGCCCGGCGAGCCGCTGGCAGGCCCTGTTCCCGGGGATATTGTACGTTGAAATAGCCCCAGAAAGGGTTCCAGTCCCTTGAGGTTCTTTCTCGTCTGCCGTGGGCGAAAGGGCCACCTTGATCGCCAACCGCCAAGCCGATCGTGGGTGCCGCCCGCGGAGTCGGTGCGGATCAGTGTCCGGCGCCCGCGCCGATAGGACTTGGGCAGCTGGACCAGGGCCAGTTGGGTGGTGGTGATGTGATCGGCGGCGGTGTCGCTGCCCGCGTTCTCGGGCCTCAGCAGAGCGGCCACCGGCTCTCCGGTCCCGCCCGTGCCGTGGTCGACGAAGCCCATCAGCGGGTGGTGACCGAAGGTCTTCTTCCAGGTCGCAGCCGTGTCTTCCTTGTCGGAGTGCGCGATCACCAGGACGCCGTCCAGGTCCACGGTCACAGAGCCGGTCGCATCCGGCGCCGTCTGCCCGGCCATCTTCCATACGTGCTGGCGCACTTGGGACCGGGCGCTGCGGATCGCGTTCAAGGCGCTTTGCCCACCGGCTGCGAGCGTGTCCATCAGCCGGGAGACTGTCGGGTCCGAGGCCACCGGCCCGAACACGGCCGGCTCGGCCCGCAGCATGCCGATGTCGGCCAGGCAGTCGCTGCCGAGGGCGACCGCGAGCACCAAATCCAGCAGGATCTTCCCGGGATCGTGCACTGCCCGCGGCTTGCGCCAGGGTGCCAGAGCCGCCGATACCGCAGTATCCAAGCCCGTCTTGCGGACCGTCTCCACCAGTAGCACGGACCCGACCTGCGAGACCACTCCACGACCGCTGCCCTCAACGCGGACACGCGCGTACGACCCGATACGCTTCCTCACCTGAGAAGTGCTTCTTTCCACGGCACGATCTGGACCCTCGACAAGTCCTATCGTTCCAGGTCAGGACAATGCCGGTGAGTTAGCACGTTGATGCAGGTCAGGCACATGATGGTGCGGGATTTGGGTGGGAATATCCCCTGGTGATGTTGCGTGATCCGTCACTTCTGGTGATGTGTCAGCGGAGGCCGGGACACGGCAAAAAGTTCCCGGTAGGACAGAAGATCGACCAAGATCCGACTGTCCGCGAGGGAACTCCGTTGGGTGCTCAGTGTGCCATCGTCCGCATGCCGTCTGCCATCGCCGAGGGCGGCCAGGCCCCGTTGAACGGGCTGGTGGCGCCGCCGGATCAGCGCTTTGGCGAGCATGTCCGGCTCGGCGTGTTGACCGAAGAGATCAGCCCGGGACTGGTGGACGAGGTCGTGGAGTTGACCGGCTGCGGCGAGCGACGCCGCCGGCTGTTGCCGGCCCGGGCAGTGGTCTACTTCGTCCTGGCGTTATGCCTGTTCAGCAGCTCCGACAGTGCCGGTCCGCCGGGATACCGGTCGGTCCTGCGCACGCTGACCGACAAGCTGCGGCACCTGCCGGGCCTGTGTGTGCAGCGCCTGCCCACCAGTTCCGCCCTGACAAGAGCCCGGCAGCGGCTGGGCGACAAACCGTTGCAGGCCCTGTTCGAGCGGCGACGCGGCACGCTGGCCACACCTCTCGCTCCGGGCGCGTTCGCCTTCGGGCTGCGGCTGGTCGCCTGGGACGGCACCGCGCTGGACGTCCCCGACACCCCGGCGAACGCGGCCGAGTTCGGCTTCACCGGCAAAGGCGGTGTCAACCAGAGCGGACACCCGCAAGTCCGCCTGATGGCCCTGACCGAATGCGGTACCCATGCCCTGGTCGATGCGGCCTTCGACGCGGTGGCCAAGTTCAGCGAGCACAAGCTCGCCCGCCGGCTGCTGGCCTCCCTGCGACCGGACATGCTACTGCTGGCCGACCGCAACTTCGCCGGGTACGAACTGTGGGGCCTGGCCCGCGCCACCGGCGCCCACCTCGCCTGGCGGATCAAGAAGAACCTGGTCTTCGTGCCGCTGCAAGTGCTCTCCGACGGCTCCTACCTGTCCATCATGAGAACGCCCGCGGAGAACATCCGCCACGGTCAGGCCCGCGCGGCCGGACGCACCCTGCCCCAGCCTCCCCGGGGACACCTGGTGCGGATCATCGAGTACACCGTGTGAAGTTCCCCCCTGAACCGGGACAGCGGATGTTTACGCTGCGGGGGTGAGGTCTTGCTGCAGCAGGCTCCGGGTTTCGAGGGGTGTGACGTACCCGTACTTGGGGTGCTTGCGGAGCCGGGTGCGGTTGTACTCGACCTCGATGAAGCGGCGAGGAGGGCCGTGTTGACCTCCTCCGCGTGGGTCCACAGGAGGCCGTGCGGGGCGCCCTCGATCTCCACGTAGTCGGCGGACGGGAGCATCTGGTGGAACGGGCGCGCCGTTCCCTCGGCCGGGAGGATCCGGTCGGCCGTTCCGTGCAGGATGAGCGCCGGGACGTCGACGGCGGGGATGTCGGCGCGGAAGTCGGTGTACCAGGTGGAGGGCGCGGCCGCGGCTGCGAAGGAACCGCCGCCGGCCGCGACGTTCCAGCTGTTGCTCACCGCTTCGGCGCTGATCCTGGTGCCGAGGTTCTCGTCGAGGTTGTAGAAGTCGTTGAAGAAGGCCGTGTAGTAGGCGTACCGGTCGGCCTTGACGGCGGCGACGACTCCGTCGAAGAACTCCTTGGGGGCGACACCGTCGGGATTGTCGTCGGTCTTGAGCAGGCAGGGCTCCAGCGAGGCCAGGAAGGCGACCTTGGCGACGCGGGCGGAGCCGTACGTGGATACGTAGCGGGCGACCTCGCCGGTGCCCATGGAGAAGCCGACGAGGACGGCGTCGTTCAGGTCGAGGGTCTCCATCACGGTGTTCAGGTCGGCCGCGAAGGTGTCGTAGTCGTAGCCGGTCGTCGGCTGGGAGGACTGCCCGAATCCGCGGCGGTCGTACGTGATCACGCGGTAGCCGGCGTCGAGCAGCGCGGCGGTCTGTCGCTCCCAGGAGTGGCCGTCGAGCGGGAAGCCGTGGATGAGGACGACCGGCTGCCCGGTGCCGTGGTCCTCGTAGTACAGGTCGACGGCGGTGGTGTTCTCCTGGCCCGCGGTGATGTACGGCATGGGTTGTCTCCTCGATGCGAAGTAGCTGGTCCGCGCCTCTGTGCGGCACGGAACGCCGTCACGCTAAGGTCCGGGAAGCGCCGCCTGTTGTCGCGCCATGCACTACGCCTTGCCCATGAGCGCAGCGTTCTGCCCGGTCTGGGAGCAGATCGATCGGACGGCGGGTTTCGACGTCCACGAGGACGGTGCCGCAAGGACGGCCCTGCAAGTGGCGTACTCGTCGAGACCGACCAGCCCGACGCGGGCCGGCAGTTCCCATCGGATGCTCGCTCACGGTGCCCTGCGCTGTTCAGCTACCGCACAGCACCGGACGTGCCCGTCGGCTCCCGCCATTCCTGCCTGTGGTTCTGCCTGGAGACAGAAACGGCCCGCTGCTTGGCTGTTCAGTGCGGGCGGGAACCCGGGTCCCGCCGAAGTGGCCCGGTTGCGCTCCAGCGAGGTCGCTGCCCGTACGACGAGACGTCCGGCCCTGCCGGGCACCGGCCGCCGCCTTCCGGGGAGGTGCAACGTCCTGTTCCCGCCCGTCGCAGCCCCGGAGTCACTTCCCCTGACCGGAGAGCAATTTGAGCTTGGTGTTGACGACCGCCTCCGTGCCTGACCGGGACAAGGTCGCGTACTGGAACGAAGCGGTGAGCAGGACGCTGGTGCCGATGACTGTCGCCCCTCGGGGCGACGGGCCGTTCGACGGCCGGATCGCCACCGAACGCCTCGGATATCTCCAAGTCTCCACCATGGAGGCCGACGCGGAGCGGGTCAGCCGCACGCCGGCGCTGATCGCCAGGTCGTCCGAGGCGCTACTGGCGGTCGGTGTCCAGATATCCGGCACGGCCACGTTCGACCAGGACGGCCGGCGGACCGAGGTGGGTGAGGGTGACCTGGTGATGTACGACACGACCCGGCCGTACTCCTTCGACTATCCGCAGCGGTTCGCCACGCACGTCTTCCAACTTCCGCGCCGCACGCTGGGCGTGTCGGACAGCGACATCCGGCAGGTCACGGGCAACGCCATCGGCACCGGGGACGGCTTCGGCGCGATGCTGCTCCCGTTCCTGGCCACCCTGGCCTCTTCCTCGGCCGACGGCTACCCGCCGGCCGTAGCGAACCGGTTGGCCGGCAATGTCGTCGACCTGTTCGCCACTCTGATCGCGGAGCGGGCCCACCCGGGCGGCACGGACGCGGACGAACGGGGCCATCTGATGCTGCGCGTCCTCGACCACATCAACCGGAACCTGGGCGACCCAGACCTGTCACCGGAGCGCATCGCCCAGAAGCACCGGATCTCCGTCCGGTACCTGCACCGACTGTTCGAAGGCGAGGGGACCACCGTCGGCCGGCTCATCCGGCAACGGCGCCTGGAGGAGTGCGGCCGCGAACTGGCCCGCCGCGGCAGGACAGCCCCCACCGTGTCCGCCGTGTCCCAGAGGTGGGGCTTCGTCAACGCCGCCCACTTCAGCCGGGCCTTCCGCGCCGCCTACGGCGTCTCCCCCCGTGAATGGCGCAACCTGCGCACCGGCCAGGACGACCTCGGGCGGTCCCCGGCGGTCACCTCGGCACCCGGGACCGTCCCCATGGGCGCCGCCGATCTCCACGGTGCTGACCGGCAGGGGGCTGACCTCCCGTCGTCCAGCGGGTAAGGTCCCCGCTCGGAGCCGCGCCGGCCGCCCCGTGCCTGCGGCGGCAGTGCCCCGGCCCGACAGCCGCCGCACCGCGTTCCGCCGCTCGACCAAGGACCCGGTGCACCGAACCACCCTTTCGCTTCAGGCCCTCTCGGCAGGAGACCATGTGTGACCGACTTCGTCCCTTCGTCCGCTCGGCGCCCGGTCCTGGACCACCCCACCCGAGCATTCGTGGCCCGGCACACCTGCCCACCGTCGGCGCACGACCCGGACCTGGAACAGGCCCGTCTGGACCTTGCGCGTCTCCAGGGGAAGGACGCCCCCGACCCTCTCGACGAGGAAGCCACCTCCACGGAGTGGTTCGCACTGCCGGGCGGGCCGACCGGTCACGTACGGGTGCAGGTGGTCAGGCCCGCCGACAGCGTCGGCGAGATCCCCGTCGTGCTGTTCCTCCACGGGTTGGGCTGGGCCCTGGGCGACGCCGACACCCATGAACGTCTGGTGCGCGCGTTCGCCCTCGGCACGGACGCGGCCGTGGTCTTCGTCGAGTACGAGCGCGCCCCCGAGGCGCGGTACCCGATCGCCGTCGAGCAGTGCTACGCGGTCGCCAGGTGGATCTGCGAGCGAGGCGGCGAAATCGGCCTGGACGGAAGCCGGATGGCCGCCGTGGGCGACTCGGCGGGCGGCAACCTGGTGGCGGCACTGACCCTGCTCGCCAAGGAGCGCGGAGGGGTGCGGCTGCTGCAGCAGGTGCTGCTCTGCCCGGTCACCGACGCCGGCTTCGACACCCCCTCGTACCAGGAGTTCGCCGACGGTTACTTCCTCGGCCGCGAGACCATGCGCTGGTTCTGGGACCAGTACCTGCCCGACGTACGGCAGCGGAGCCAGGCCACCGCATCACCGCTGCGGGCATCCCTGGAACAGCTCACCGGACTCCCTCCGGCACTGGTGGTCACCAGCGAGGCAGACGTGGTACGCGACGAGGGCGAGGCGTACGCGACTAAGCTCCGGGCGGCCGGCGTACCGGTGGTCTCCATGCGCTACCACGGGACGATCCACGGCTTCATGGTGCTCGATCCGCTACGCGATACGGACGCCGCCCGCGCCGCCCTCGTCCAGGCCCTCGACACCGTGCACGTCGCCCTGCACCGGCACCGCGGTTGATCCCTCCGCCCCAGGACCGGCGCACCCGCACGTCAGGACCTGATCGTCCGGGCCGGCGGCAGCCCCGCGGGACGCCGGGCCCAGGGCACATCGCGGCGGCGGGCGCCACTCACTCTGCGGGGAACGAGTCCAGGAGCTTCTGTGCGGTCTTCAGGTCCTTGCTGTCGACCGCGTCACCGAAGGCGAGGGCCTGACGGAGGCAGTAGCGGGCTTCCTCGGCTTCTCCCAGTTCGATCAGGGCCTCTCCCAGATGCAGTAGCGTGCTGCCCTCTATGTGGGGAATGCCGATGCGGTTGGACTGGACCACAGCATCGCGATAGTGGTCGGCGGCCTCGCGCCATCGCCGCAGGACGGCGTGGCCGCGACCGAGCGCGCGGGTCGTGTTGGCACGGTAGATGTCGGCGAGGTGCCCGCTCACCGGGCAGTCGGGCGCATCGAGGAAGGTGATGATGCGCTTGTGCTGGATCAGAGATTCCTCGGCACGCCCGAGCAGGCGCAGGGAGGATCCGTAGGTGAACATGGCACCCAGCCAGCCCTCGCGGTCGTCGGCCTCTTCGTAGAGGCCTATGGCGGCGAGCGACGTGTCGGCGGCCTCCTGGGCCTCGCCGAGCTCCGATTGGGCCCATGCCGCCTGCGCCAGTGCCGAGGCTTGCTGGGAAGCGTCCTGGGCGCGGCGGGCGCAGTCCAGCGCTTCGTGGGCCCGTTCGATGGCCTCCCTGTACCGGGATTCGCAGGAGAGGGCCCAGGAGTACATGTTGAGGTGGAAAGCCTGCAGGTACGGGTCGTCAAGCGCGGTAGCGGCCTCGCCGGCCAAGCGGAAGACTTCGGGCCAGTGTCCCCAGTGGACCCACAGGTCGCAGAACCATTCCATGGCATAGGTGGTCTCCACGACCTGGGTGTGCTCACCCCTGTGGGCGGCGCTGCGCAGCGCAGCGAGCCAGGCGGGGGCTTCGCTCTGGAGCCAGGCACGGGCCTGCTCGGCACTCTCCAACGGGGCCAGGCCTTGCCAGGAGGACGGCGGCGCCCCGTACTTGGGCTTGTACCAGCGACCGGCGACCACAGCCGTCTCCAGCAGCCAGGTGCGCAGCCGCTCGTCGGCTGCTTCCCGCTCGCCGGGTTCCTCCTCGCGGGTCAGCCGGGCGCGGGCGAACAGCCGCAGCAGGTCGTGCAGCTGGTAGCGGCCGGTAAAGGTGGCCTGCAGCAGCCCGGCCTCGACCAGCTCCTCCATCACGTCCTCGGCCTCGAAGACGCCGGTCGCGGTCAGAGCGGCGCCGTAGGCAGCGGTCATGTCCGGCCCCGGAACCAGACTCAGCAGCCGCAGCATCCGCGCGGCTTGACCGGTCAGCTGACGGTAGGACAGTTCGAATGCAGCCTCCACCCGCACATCGCCGGCGGCGAGCGCGCCCAGTCGCCGTTCTTCGTCGGCCAGGCGCCGGACCAGGTGGTCAACGGTCCATCCGGAACGGACCGTCAGCCAGTTTCCCGCCACCCGCAAGGCCAATGGCAGTCGCCCGCACAGCTCCGCCACCTGCGCCACAGCCTCGGCTTCCGCGTCCGCCCGCTCCTCGCCCAGGATCCGGCGCAGCAGATCGACCGCCTCGTCCTGCGCCATCTCCGACAGCGCCAGGCGGTCGACATCCTCCAGCCCGGTCAAGGGCCGCCGACTGGTGACCAGCACCAGACTCCGCCCGCCCGCGGGCAGCAGCGCACGGACCTGCCCCTCGTCGCGGGCGTTGTCCAACACCACCAGGCACCGGCGGTCACCCAACAGCGCCCGCAGCAGCCCCGCGCGGCCCTGTGGATCCTCGTGCGCCAGCCGACGGTCCGACACGCCAAGGGCCTTCAACAGCTTCAGCAGCGCCTCGCCCGTGTCCACGGGGCCGTCCACCCCGTGCAGGTCCACCACGAAACACCCGTCGGGGAACTCCTCCGCCAGATCCGCTGCCGACTTCAGCGCCAGAGTCGTCTTCCCGCACCCCGGAGGACCCGAGACGACCCACACCGACACCTCCCCGCCGGCACGGGCTCGTTCCGCCGCCTCCCGCAGGAGCGCCAGCTCCGGTTCGCGCCCCGTGAAGTCCCCCACCGATCGCGGCGGCACAACCGTCCCCGCCGCCGCGACCGCGCGCGTCGGACGCGCCGCCCGAGCCGCGGCCAGCAGCGCCTCCCGCTCCGCGTCCGCGAGCCCCAGCCCATCCGCCAGCGCCACCACCGTGCGCCGCTGCGGAACCCGACTGCGCCCCCGCTCCATATCACCGATGGCCCGGACACTCACACCCGACGCCTCGGCCAACTCCTCCATCGTCAAACGGCCTCGCTGCCGCAGACCACGCAGAGCAGACCCGAACGACATCTCCCCGAACACAACCCCTCATTCCTCCCCACCCCGAGGGAAGAATACGGCGTGCTTGTCCGCGCAAAGCCGCAGGATGGCGGCACGGCCTCCAAGCCGGGCTGTAGGTCAGTGGGCGGTGGACCGGACCGCGTCCTGGATCAGCTCGGCCACGGCCTTGGGCTGGGACAGCATCACCAGGTGCGAGGAGTCGACCTCGACGGTGGTCATGCCTGCGCGCTCGTAGCCGTAGCGCTCCACGTCGGGGTTGATGGTCCGGTCGGAGGCGGCGACCAGGCCCCAGGAGGGCTTGCTCTTCCACGCCACGACCGGCGCCGCCTCCGCGAAGGCCCGTGCGGCCAGGGGGCGCTGGGAGACGGCGAGCACCGCGGCGAGCTTGGGGTCGACGTCCGCGGCGAAGAGGGCGGGGAACTTCTCGACCTCCACCGAGACGTCGGTGCCGGTCTCGGCGGAGTCGGCCACGGGAAATGGCGTGTAGACGAGTGCGTCGGCGAGGCCGAAGTCGGGGAAGCGTCCCTGCAGCTCGCCGAGGCTCTCACCCTCCTCCAAGGCGTATCCGGCCAGGTAGACCAGCGCGCGAACGTTGTCCTCCGTGCCGGCGAGGGTGATGACGGCGCCGCCGTAGGAATGCCCCACCAGGATCACCGGGCCTTCGACGGCACGGACGACCGAGGCGATGTACGCGGCGTCGTCGACGAGGCTGCGGTTGGGCACCGCCGGAGCCACCACCTTCAGTCCCGCGGCGGTCAGTTCGGGGATGACACGGGCGTAGCTCGAGGCATCGGCGAAGGCGCCGTGGACCAGGACGACCGTGGGGCGGGCATGTCGGGACATGAGTGAACTCCTCGGAGCGTGGGTGGGGGTGTGAAAGGCGGAACCGTCGTGTCTCACAGGCCGAAGCGTGGGCGGCACGTCTCGGGCACCAGGTCGGCGTACTCAGGGTGTTTGCGGATCCATCCCTGGATGAAGGGGCAGTACGGCATGACGTGCAGCCCGCGGGCGCGAGCGTCGTCGAGGGCTCCCTGGGCGAGCAGCCCGCCCAGGCCCCGGCCGGCGAACCGGGGATCGGTCTCGGTGTGGATGAAGGCGATCTCGCCCTCCGAGAGGAAGTACTCGGCGAAGCCCGCGGTCTCGCCGTCGTCACCGACGAGGACCTCGTACCGGGACCTCTCGGGTCGGTTCACCACCTGCGGTTCCATGGGTGCTCCTGTGCGGTCGTACGGCTCGTGGGGTCGGTAGGAGTGCGTGGGTCGGGTCTGCGCGGTTCGGGAGGTGTTCAGAGCGTGCGGCGCACGCCCGCCTGGCGTTCCAGGTTGCGGAGCTGGACGGCGAGGTCGCCCTCCACGGCGGCGTGGGCGGGGCCGCTGCGGCCGATGGGCAGGACCTCCTCGCTGCGCATGTCCTCCAACATCAGCGCGAAGGCGGCGTACATCGCGACAAGCGCCACCACGAGGCCGAGCACCCCGGACGTGCGCGTGAGCCATTCGGCGCCGGTAAGACCCGACAGGCCGGTGGCCGCCCAACGCGGAAGGGAGACTGCGAGGACGAGCCACAGCGCGCGCTTGGGCCGGGTCACCGCGGTCATCAGCGCCCCGAAGCAGAGGAGTGCCAGATTGAAGACGCCAAGGACGCGCAGGCCGTCTGCCGTGCCGCTGAACATGACCAGGGCGTAGGCCAGCCAGCTGCCGGCGAAGATGCCCATGAGCGTCGCCGCGATCACGTCACGGGCGCCGAAGGCCAGGATGCTCACCAGGAGTTGGAGGGCGAAGGCGGGCAGCACGCACAGGGCGACGGCGCCGCGGGCGTCGGCCTCGAAGAGCCCGAGCTGCATGGATCCCGTCATCACGGAGGCGATCGCCACCGTGAAGAAGCCCAGCGGCATGGGTGAGGCGATGGCGCGCAGGTTGATCCGGGTCATCGACCGGAGGTCCGGTTCGAAGCGGCGTCCCGGCGGTGTGTCCGTCCGGTCGCCCGGCGCGTCGTCGGCGCCGGCAGGGGAGGCGGAAGCAGTACTCATTGGTGGTTCCCTCGTTCAGTGCTCGAAGCAGGGGTCGTAGAACGGCAGAGGCGCTTCGGGAGCGGAGCCACGTGCGACGCGCCACTGGCGGTGCTGCTCGGACTCGGCGACGGCCTCGGCCACGAGCGACGCCTGGCGAGCACCGCCCTGGTAGCCGCCGAAGTGGGCCACCGGGCTCCACGCCGGATTGACCGGCGGGAGTGCCTCGTCGAGCCCCTCGTACTCCGCGCTCGCGTAGACGATGCGGCCGCCGACGACGGTGAGCACGGACTCGATGTCGGGGATAGCCGCCTCGGGCACGGTGAGGTAGTCGTCGGACAGGATCGCGAGGTCGCCGTAGCAGCCTTCCCGCAGGACTCCCTTGACGTCCTGCTCACCGGTGAGTCGCGCCCCTCCGCGGGTGTAGAGGCCGAGGGCGGTTTCCCTGCTGATCAGGTTCTCGGCCGGGTAGAGCGCCGTGCCGCCGACGGTGCGCCCGGTCACCAGCCAGTGGAGCGCGACCCACGGGTTGTAGGAGGAGACGCGGGTGGCGTCGGTTCCGGCGGCCACGGTCAGGCCCCGGTCGAGCATCGCCCGGACCGGCGGGGTGTGGGCAGCGGCCTCGGCGCCGTAGCGGTCGCGGAAGGCGGTGCCCTGGAAGGACATGCGGTTCTGGACGGACAGGGCGCCGCCGAGGACCGCGATCCGGTCCAGGCTGTCGGCCGAGACGGTCTCCGCGTGATCGAAGAGCCAGCGGTTGCCGCCGGGGAAGAGTCCTTCCGCCGCGAGCTTCTCGAAGACGGCCAGATCGCGCCGGATCGTCTCGTCGTAGGTGGCGTGGAGCCGGAAGCCCCAGCCGTTCTCCATCAGGAGCCGGACGGCCCGCTCGAACTCGGCCTCGTACCCCGCGGCGAGTTCGGGCCGGGGTTCGGAGAAGTTCTCGAAGTCGGCGGCGGCCCAGGTCAGGTTCTCGCCCGCGCCGTTCAGCCGGAGCCACTCGTCCCCGTCCTCGGGCTTCACCATCTCGGTCCAGCGCTTCAGGTCGGCGAGCTCCTGGCCGGCTGTCTGCGGGAACAGGTGGTAGGCGATGCGCAGGGAGAGCTCCCCCGACCGGGCGAGGTCGACGACCGTGGCGTAGTTGTCGGGGAAGTTCTGGAATCCGCCGGCGGCGTCGACCGCGGAGGTCAGTCCGAAGCGGTTGAGCTCGCGCAGGAAGTGTCGCGTCGACGTCCGCTTGTCGGCCTCGTCGAGGGCCGGTGCTTTGACCAGGGTCGAGTACAGGATGAGGGCGCCCGGCGCTGCGAGGAGGACCCCGTTGGGTTCGCCGTCCCGGCCCCGTACGATCTGCCCCCCGCGCGGGTCGGGGGTGTCTCGGTTGAATCCGGCGGCCCGCACCGCGGCCCGGTTCATCAGGGCCGACTGGTACAGGTGCAGGACGAATACCGGGGTGTCGGGGGCGGCGGCGTTCAGCTCGGCCACGGTGGGCATCCTGCGCTCGGCGAACTGTTCGGCGGTCCAGCCGCCGACGACCCGGATCCACTGCCCCTTGGGGGTGCGGCCGGCCTGCTCGCGCAGCATGGCGAGGGCCTGTCGGAGGCTGCGCACGCCGTCCCAGCGCAGTTCCAGGACGTAGTTCAGGCCGCCCCGAATGACGTGCAGGTGCGAGTCGTTCAGGCCGGGGATCACCCGGCGCCCGAGGGCGTCGACGACCCTGGTTCCCGGGCCGACGAGGTGGGCGAGGTCGTGGTCGTCACCGAGGGCCGCGACCCGGCCGTCACGGATCGCGACGGCGCGGGCCTCGGGGCGGTCGGGGTCGCCGGTGAACACCTTCGCGTTGCGGACGAGGAGGTCGGCCTGCGGCTGTTCCTGCCGCGGGCCGGGCACGAGGCCCGCCACAGGCATGCTCATCGACGGTCCCATCACACCAGGGCCTTGCGCAGGGTGTCGATCGCGACACCGATGGCGAGTTCCGCGGCCTGCGTCTCGCGCAGCGCGTTCAGCATGACGAAGTCGTGAATGACCCCCTGTACGCGCAGGGCGGTGACGGGGACTTCGGCGGCGCGGAGCTTCGCCGCGTACGCCTCGCCCTCGTCACGCAGGACGTCCGCTTCGGCAGTGATGACCAGGGCCGGCGGCAGGCCGGTCAGCTGGTCGGTGGTGGCGCGCAGCGGCGAGGCGGTGATCTGGGCGCGCTCGGCCTCGTCGGTCGTGTACTGGTCCCAGAACCGCTGCATGCCGTCGCGGCGCAGGAAATAGCCCTCGGCGAACTGCTGGTACGAGTCGGTGTCGAAGCTCGCATCGGTGACCGGGTAGAAGAGGACCTGGTGGGCGAGGCGGACGTCGCCGCGCTGCTTTGCCATGAGAGTGAGGGCAGCGGCCATGTTGCCGCCGACCGAGTCGCCGGCGACGGCGATCCGGGTGCCGTCGAGCTCCTTGTGGTGTCCCTCGCGGGCGATCCACTGGGCGACGCTGTAGTTCTGCTCGATGGCGACGGGGTAGCGGGCCTCGGGCGAGAGGTCGTACTCGGGGAAGACGACGGCCGCCCCGGTGCCGACGGCGAGTTCCCGGACGAGCCGGTCGTGGGTGTGGGCGTTGCCGAAGACCCAGCCCGCGCCGTGGATGTAGAGGATGACGGGGAGGGGGCCGGTGGCACCGCGCGGGCGGACGATCCGGGCGCGGACGTCGCCGGTCGGACCGCCGTGGACAGTGATCCATTCCTCGTCGACGGCGGGCAGCAGGACGCCTTCACCGCTCTGGACGCCGTCCACGGCCTTGCGGCCGTCCGCCACGGGAATCTGGTAGAGGAACGGCGGCTGGGCGGTGGCCTCGGCGAAAGCCTGGGCGGCGGGTTCGAGGGTCGGCCGGTTCGGCATGAGGGGTTCTCCTTCGGAGGTTGTGCGGAATGGGGCGGGCGTTCAGCGGTGCCGCGCGCGGTCGAGGAAGGTCGCCCCGTGCATGAGCCAGTGGTGCTTCTGGCAAAGGGAATAGAGGGTCTGCGTGTCGGCGACTACGTGGTTCAGCCGCCGGCAGGCCTACGTGCGGGTGTCGTGGCCAAGGCCGATCGGCAGCTGCTCGAGCATGCCGAACGCCTGGGTTCCGGGGCCCTTCTGGTACGGCAGCGGCTGGCCGCCACCGCACGGGGGTGTCGTGGTGGATGCGGTGATCACCATTTCCTTCGGGTGCTCCTGGTCGGATGAGTGGGAGGGCCCGGCCGCCCGGATGGGGGACGCGGGTCGGCCCGGCTCGGTCTGCGCGACTCGCGCTCAGCGCCCGCCGTGGGCGGCGGCCTGCGGCGCCGCTGGGGTCTGCCGATGCAGTACGAGCCGGGTGAGCAGCCCGCTGCCGAGACCCACCACGAGAGCGAGGGCCGCCCACCACAGCGGGTACGACGTGAGGCCGAGGGCCGCGTCGAGCGACCAGGCGCCTGGTCCGGTGGCAGCGAGAGCGGCGGCAGTGCCGATGAGGACGAGCGGGTACTCGTATCCGTCGTTCTGCACCCAGAGGCCGTTGTGCCATTTCACGGTGAGCGCGACCGTCATGACTCCCATGGCTCCGGTCGCCGCGAGCGGGGTCAGGAAGCCGGCGGCGAGCAGCAGACCCGATCCGATCTGGCCACTGCCCGCCGCCAGGGCGGTGAGGGCTCCGCCGCGGAAACCGTCGGCACGGAACTCCTCCGTACCACCCTCGAGCCCTCTGCCGCCCAGGTGTGAGCTGATCTTCTGCACCCCATGGCTGGCGACGAGCAGGCCCACCAACAGACGCAGGATCAGAATGCCGGTGTCCAAGGAGGTCAGCCGGCCGCGTGTGCGCCGATGATGCTCTGCGCGTACACGACACCCAGGCCGTACGCGCCCGCGTGGGCCTTGACGATCTCCATGACCGCGCCGTACGTCTCCTGACGCGCCCAGTCACGCTGCAGCTCCAGCAGCACCTGCACCCAGGTCACCGGGACCGCGCCGGCGGCGATCATCCGCTGCAGCGCGTGCTCATGGGCGGCCGGGCTGACGCCGCCGGAGGCGTCGGAGACCACGTACACCTCGTAACCCTGCTCCAGCGCGGACAGCGCGGGCAGCACCAAGCAGACCTCGGTCCACAGGCCCGCCAGGATGATCTTCTTGCGCCCGGTCGCCTTGACCGCCGCCACGAGCGCCTCGTCCTCCCAGGCGTTCATGGTCGTGCGGTCGATGACTTCGTGCTTGGGAAACACCTCGGCAAGCTGCGGCAGCAGGGGGCCGGAGAACGACTCGGCGGCCACCGTGGTCAGGACGGCCGGCACATCGAACGCCTGAGCCGCCTTGGCGAGACCCACGGTGCTGTTGATGATCGCGGCGCGGTCGCCGCTCCCGGTGCCGAAGAACATCTGCGGCTGGTGGTCCACGAAAAGCATGACCGCGTTGTCGGGAGTGAGCAGGTCCGCGCTGGGGGCAGCCTGCACCTTGTTGATGTCGAACACAAAGAGTCCTTTCGGAACAGTCGGTATCCCGCCCGCCGCGTTCCTGCGGCTCGGCACATCCCAAAGCTATGACCGGCCCGACCGACCGACTTTTCTCCCTGCGCCCAGGAGTTGGCACGAGAGTGCACTACCCGCTCAGGACCGGGACCACCGTCCGCTCCTCGATCACGCCACGGCGGCATCGCCCCGCTGTCTCCGCCCGCCTGGACCGGATCGACATCGAGGTCGATCTCCTCCACCGCATGGAAACGGAATATCGCAAGCACCTCGTCTACCGACCGGACCCGCAGCTCAGCGCACTCGGCGTCGGCCGAGCGGGTACTCGGCAGCAGCGAGCCGGAGTGGAACGGCGCCCGCACCGGATGCGGCACACCGTCATAGCCCGAAGAGTGCGAAACATGTGGCCGACCATGTCGACGAGAGCGGCGCGCAGGAACTGCCCTGGGCCCTGCTCAAACGCGGCCCGACGGATGCCCCGCTTCGAGCGCGTCGGCGACTGGGAGGAACTGCGGGAGTTCGCGGCCCTCCTGCAGCTTCCGGATCACGCCCTGAACGCATCTGCTGCCCAAGCCGCTGCGCGCCCCGCTCGCGGCCGCCGGGGGAGATCGTCTGGAGGAGACCCTGCGGTCCTTCCTGGAGCACGCCGGCTCGGTTCCGAGGACCGCGGAAGCGCTACAGCGTCCGTGGCTGCTCAGATCGACGGTCCGGTGGTGCTCGTCGGCCACTCCTACGGCGGTGCGATCATCTCCGTGGCAGGCGTCGAGGACCAGGCGATCAACCCGAGGTCGAGCGCTTCGGAGCCAAGCGGGCCGGGGCGACGATCGTCGAGATCGAAGGCGCCTCGCACGACATGGCCGTGTCCCGGCCCAAGGAGGTCGCCGAACTGATCCGCGATGCGGTACTCGCGACGAGCTGACGAGGCGGCAGGCGACACGGCGGCCGCGCGGCGGCACTCACCACACGGTGAGTGCCGCCGCGCGGCCTTCGGTCCCGGCACAGGGTGAGATCTCGCCGCGGGCTTCTTCACCGGCGCTCCACCGTGACCACCACGGCCAGGACCGCCAACAGCGCACCGGCGGCGAGGGCAGGTGCAGGGAAGAAAGCGGCCAGCAGGACGCCGACCGCCGCGACGGGATACGGAATCCACTCGGCCACGGTTCTTTGATGGGGCCGGAGGTGTAAGGCCCAGACGGTGATCAGGAAGACGGCCGCGGGGACGGTGACCGCCGCGCCCGCGGCCAACGGCGAAGCGTCCGTGCGACGGGTGACGTGATCGGCGTACGCGGCCAGACCGGCTCCCTCGGCGGTCGCCGAAGCGAAGATCAGGTAGTGGCCGTAGGCCCAGGTGAATCTCCTGCGGTGGGCCTGGTGCGTCGTGGCAAGCAGGGTGTACGCGGGTCTGGCGAAGTACAGCCACCACATGGCGTAGGCCATGAGCAGGCCGCCGGCCGCCACCACGTACAGCGAACCGGTGCCGTGGTGCCGGTCGAAGGCGCTCCGGACGGCAACGGTGGCGGCCGCGACGGACTCTCCGAGGACGATGAGAGTGAAGAGTTCGTAACGCTCGGCGATGTGGCGCGGATGCCATGGGGTCATCCCGGCAGACTGCGCCCACACCGGGACGGACACCTCGGCGACGATCAACACCACAATGCCCGGCAGCCGCGCCGACACCGGGAGACCGAGCAGCCCGACCCAGCCGGCCTGACACACTGCCACTCCGGCGGCGAAGCGCAGGGTGGTCGCCCGTCGAGCGGGGTCGGACCACGCGGCGCGCAGCCACAGGGAGGCCAACGCCGTGCGCAGCACGACGTATCCGATGGTGATGACCCGCAGGTCACCCTCCTCGAACGCACGGGGAACGCCGGCGGCGAGCACGAGCGACCCCGTGATCTGGACCAACACCGTCAACCGGTACGGGACGTCGTCCGGGTCGTATGCGGAAGCGAACCAGGTGAAGTTCATCCACGCCCACCAGATGGTGAAGAAGACCAGCGCGAAGCGCAGGACACCGGTGGCGTACTCCCCGTCGGTCACCGCCTCGTGCAGACTCCCGGACGCCTGCGCCACCGCGATGACGAAGCACAGGTCGAAGAGGAGCTCCAGCGAGGTGGCGGCCCTGTGCGGCTCGCCGGGGTCGCGGCCCGGCATGGTGCGCCATCGCCTGGGCGCCGGGGCCGCGTGGGCGATCTCGGGGCGGCTCAGCGGAGGGCTCCGAGCGCGGCCTCGACCGTCCGGTGGAAGGTGGGATACGTGTAAATCATGTGCTGAAGCCGGTCGATGGGTATCTCGGCATGGACGGCCACGTTCAGTCCGTAGAGCACCTCGCCTCCCGCCGGCCCCGCCGACGTCGCGCCGATCAGCACACCCCGGTCCGCGTCCTCGACCAGCTTGATGAGCCCCTCGTTGCCCGGCCCGTGGATCCAGCCTCGGGTGGAGAAGCCGATGCGCACCACACTCGTGCGTACCCGCAGCCCCCGCTCACGCGCCTGCCGCTCCGTCAACCCGACGGCGCCGATCTCCGGATCGGTGAAGGTGACGCGGGGGCGCGCCCGGTAGTCGGCGTCGGGACCGGGCTGCCCGAGGATGTCCCGGACGGCGATCTGCGCCTGGTACATCGACACATGGGTGAAGGCGCCACGGCCGGTGATGTCGCCGACCGCCCACAGCCCCTCCCCTGCCCGCATCTGCCCGTCCGTGTTCACGGCTCCCGCCGTTGGATCCAGCCCCACCGTGTCGACCGCCAGCGCGGCCAGGTCGGCTCGGCGCCCGGTGGCGACCAGAAGCCGTTCGGCACGCAGCTGCTCCCCGTCACCCTCAAGTCGAACGGTGAACTCGGTGCTGTCATGGCTGACCTGCCGTGCCCGAGCACCCGTGAGTACGGTGACTCCGTCCGCCCGCAGAACCTCCGCGGCAAGCTCCCCGGCTTCCGGTTCCTCCTGCGACAGCAGCCGGTCCTGCCCCTCGATCACCGTGACCGCGCACTTGAAGCGGGCGAAGACCTGGGCGAGTTCCACACCGATGGCACCCCCGCCGAGCACGACCATCGACTCCGGCAGCTCCTTGACCGCCATGGCATCCCGGTTGGTCCAGTACGGCGTTCCCTCGAGGCCCGGCACCGGGGGCATCCGGGGCCGCGTTCCGGTGGCCAGCACGACACCGCGCCGGGCTTCGAACGTGCGGTCGCCGACCACCACCCGGCGTGGCCCGGAGAGACGGCCCGTCCCCCGGACGAGCCGACCGCCCTTGTCCGCGAGACGGTCGGCGGCGACCTTGTCGTTCCAGTCGTCGGTGGCCTCGTCGCGGATACGCCCGGCAACCCTGCCCCAGTCCGGAGTCACGACCGCTTCACCGGCGAGGGCGGGCACCCGACCCGCCTCGGCGAGCAGATTCCCGGCCCGGATCATCATCTTGCTGGGCACGCACCCCCAGTACGGACACTCGCCCCCGACGAGTTCCGCCTCGACTCCCACCACGTCCAGCCCAGCTTCGGCCAGCGTGCCCGCGGCGTACTCACCCCCCGGCCCCAGCCCGACGATCACCACATCCGCCTGCTCGTTCGCGCTCATGCCTGCCTCTCCTCGTTCCTCGGGCTCCACGGACGTGGGCTGTCCCGCCGAGGCTAGGTCGGCCGGCCGAAGGCCCATGCCTGCCAGCGCACGGATGCTTGCCCGGGAGTGAACGCCTGGCACGGGACACCGCGCACTGTGCACTGGCGGGCACTACCGCATGCGCTCCCGGTCAATGCGCCCTGCGTCGGGGCACCTAACGTCACTCGGGTACGCACAGCAAGGCACCACAGGAGGCGGACCATGACCACCATTTCCAAGCCCGTGAGCAGCAGCCAGCCGTGGCTGCACCAGAGGGGTGAGGTGATCCAGGAGTTCGGCACCGTCAAGCAGTTCCCGATCGGTCTGTCCTATGAGGCGCGGATGTACTCCTGCCAGCGCCTGAACAAGGTCCTGGCGGACACTCAGATCCTCTACGGCCTCTACAAAAAGCATCACTGGCTGATGCGCGGCGCGACCTTCTACCAACTGCACCTGGTCCTGGACAAGCACGCGGGGGAGCAGCTCGAACTCGTCGACACCATCGCCGAACGGGTCCAGTCCCTGGGCGGCGTCGCGGTGGGGGACCCCAGGCACGTCGCGGAGATCACATCGATCCCGCGGCCTCCGGACGGGGTGGAGGAAGTGCCGGCGATGCTGTCGCGGCTGCTGGAAGCCCACGAGACCATCCTTGTCGAGGCCCACGACGCCGCCGCCCGAACCGGTGAGCTGGGTGATGACGGCACCAACGATGTGCTGGTCTCACAGGTGATCAGGACAGGGGAACTGCAGACCTGGTTCCTGGCCGAGCATCTGGTCGACACCCCGCTCGTCCGCGCCTGAAGGATCCCGCCGGTCCGCGTCCGAAGGTGCCGGAGCGCGTGTCTGAAGGAGCATGCGTCGGCCCCGGACGACGACGTTGTCCGGGGCCGACGCAGCAAGGATCGGAGATCGTCGTCTCTGTATTGGACGGAGCGCAGTTCGACCGGGAGCGGATGTGGGATCTGCGGCAGATGAAGGTCGCGGTGTCGGATGCGGGCGGGTTCACGACGTCGGCAAGGCGGCCTGCACGTGGTCCAGTCCGCCGTGTCCAGCACGGTCCGGGCCCTCGAACGTGAGCTTGACACGCACATGTTCGACCGCACGACGCACCGCGTCGCCCTGACACCGGCTGGCGAGGCGTTCGTCCCGGCCGGCCGCGCGACGGCGACCTCCTCGAAGCGCTGCCCGCCGACTGACCACCCGGGCAGCAACACCACCCGCAGAGACGGGTGTCCCGCATAGGTCAGGTGTGGTCCGGCGACCGGGTCGAGGGGCTCAGGCGTGATCCACGAGCTGGGACTGGGACAAACCTTGCGCACGCGCGCAGTTGGCGCAGCAGAAGAACTGTCCGTCGGCTTGCAGGCCGTGGCCGAGGATGCGGCACTGGCAGTTGACACAGGTCGGGGCGATTTCTTGGGCGGCGCACTCGATGCTGTCGAAGACGTGGACCGCTCCTCCCGCGGCACGCACCTCGAATGCCAGCTCGTAGTCGTTGTGGCAGACCTCGCACACGGCCATGGGTGATCATTCCTTGCTGTGGGAATCGATGAGCTGGGGTGCCTGCACGTTCGCCCGCGCAGGCGCGGCGCCTTGGACATTAGCGAAAGGGCGCACCGATCCTCCGGCAGCGCGTGGACTGCGACCCGACCGTTCTGCCGGAATCACTCACGTAGCCCAAACGCCGTTTCCCTCGCCGCGCTGGGACGTGGATTTAGGGTCTGTTCTGAGTCGTGATCATGTGGCGGGGTGGAGGCTGCGCAACCAGATGACCGCGCCGCGCAGCTCAAGCCCCGCCATGTAGCTGTCGGGCCTCTTGTCGAAGTGCGTGGCCAGCCCCCTCCAGTCCTTGATCTTGTTGATGCACCGCTCCACGGTGTTGCGCTCTTTGTACAACTCGGCGTCGTGCGAGACCGGGCGCCCGCCCCTCGCACCCTTCTTCTTCCGGTTGGCCGCCTGGTCCACCTTCTCCGGAATCACGGCCTTGATCTTCCGTCTGCGCAGGTGGGCGCGGTTGGCCCGGGAGGAGTACGCCTTGTCGCCGGCCACGGCGCCGAGCCGGGTGCGCGGACGTCCGACCGGCCCGCGCACCCGCACCCCGGCCAGCACGGCGGAAAACTGCGGGCTGTCGGCAGCCTGCCCGGGAGTGACCACGAACGACAGCGGACGGCAACGCCGGTCGGCCGACAGGTGAACCTTGCAGGTCAGGCCGCCGCGGGAGCGGCCCAGGGCCGCCGCCTTCAACCGTGCCCGGCGCCGTCGCCGCTGCCGGCGGCGCTCCTCGCGCTCCGCAACGGGCTCCGCCTCGGTGTCCTCCGGCGGGGTCACCACCTCGGCTGCGACCTGCCGCTTGCGCCGCTCTCGCGCCTTTCGCGTGTGGATGTGTGCTGCGTCGCCGACGAGCAATACCCGGCCCTCGCGATACGTCGTCGTCTGCATCGCGCGGTCGGTGAAGCTGGAGGCGAGATGGACCTCGCTCAGCGTCACGTCGGTGCCGCTGATACGGCGCAGGACCGCCTGGAGGTGCTCGCGGGTCAGCGGCTGGGAGCGGTCGAAGGTGCCGCCGTCGAAGTCCATCATGCCCAGGTGCCCTTCGAGGGGCGTACGCAGATACATGCCGTTCGGCGTCAGGTTGAACCCGTAGCGGCAGCTGCTCGGGATCGGCGAAGGTGAACTTGGCGACGTAGCCGGTGAACAGCGGCTCGGTGCCGACGAATTCGAAGCCGGCGAGCTGACGTACGGCGCTACGCCCGCCGTCGCAGCCCACCAGCCAGCGCCCCTGGTGCTTCTGGCCGCCTGCCGTGACGAGGAGAGATTCGGTGTCCTGCGCCACGGCCGTGACGGGAGCATTCCGGATAATCTCGACTCCGAGCGGTGGCCCGGGAGGCGTCGCGAATTTATGGGTTGCTTCCGGGACTTGGGTTCGTTGATGTGATATGGGCCGTTTCGATGAGTTGATCAGTCCGTTGCGGGCGAAGTTCGAGGCGGTGACTCCGCATCTCAACGAGCGGCAGCGCCGTCTGCTGTATGCGGCGGAAGCGCGGCAACTCGGACATGGCGGGATCGCGGCGGTCGCCAGGGCCGCGGGGGTCTCCACGGGGTGCGTCAGTCGGGGCCTTGTCGAGTTGGAGGACGATGCCGAGCCCGATGGCCGGGTACGGCGGCGAGGTGCGGGGCACCCCGCGCTGGCGGCGAAGGACCCAGGGCTCCGAGCCGCACTGCTGGCCCTGGTCGAGGACAGCACGCAAGGTGACCCGATAGGGCCGTTGACCTGGACCACGAAGTCGCTGCGGCATCTGGCCACCGAGCTCGCCGCCCAGGGCCGCGCGGTGGGTCGGGACGTGATCGCCGCATTGCTGAAGGAGGCAGGCTTCAGCCTGCGGAGCAACGCCAAGGTCCTGGCCGGCAGCGCCCACCGGGACCGCGATGCCCAGTTCCACCACCTCAACGACAAGGTGCGCCAATTCCTCGCCGGGGACCCGGTGATCAGCGTGGACACGAAGAAGAAGGAGGTGCGACACGATGCTGCACGAGATGAGTGAATGCGCTGGTCAGAGGCCCGACGACTGACGTCGGCAGCGTAGTTCCTGGCCAGTGCTCAGGGCCAGTCCCCACCCCGACGTGCGTTGCCGGTAACGGCTTGGTGCGGAGCTCGGGGGGAGAAGCCCAAGGGCCTGCGTTCCATCCGCAGACCACAGGCAAGGGGAAGACCGGACGGGTGAAGGCGACTGAACCCCTGATGATGCTTCG
>NZ_JBEYTM010000046.1:0-63155 GCF_040643055.1 Streptomyces sp. NPDC047515 | reverse complement strand
CCCACCCCCACCGACAACGACTGACCAACCAAGACCGCAAAACGGCCCACAATTCAACCGTTGGAACTGGTCCCGTTTTCAGCCGTTGCCGACAGACTGAAGGCGACAGGGGTCCCCAACGTGGTCCACCAACTCTCCGGATCAACACGCTGCCAGTCCTGACTACGTCGGCCTCACCGATCAGGAGACCTCCGGCTTGCCATCACCGCACTCCTCGTCCATCACGACCAGTTCACCCCGCCGTAGAACCGAAGGAAGCCGAGTGCGGCGGACTGCTCGTTCGTGAGACAGCCCGCTGCCCGGCGACGACTCCGCCCACAGACTGCCTGGCTTCAGCGCGGCGAGCCCTGGTGCCGCGCCCGTTGCCCGGGCCGCGTGAACTCTCGTATCTGAGGGACGGTTGTGCAGGGGACTGGGCGGTCGCTTTCAGCGGGAGATCGGAGATGCGACCGAAGGTGGGGACGACTAACCGGGTGCCGCTTCTGTGGGCCGTCGGTGGCAAAGTAGCCCGCGCCCGCTTGCGCCTGTCGGCAGGTCACCCACATCACGCTGAACAATTGGCCTGGTCAAGAAGCACGGACATATCTGGGCGGCACCGAGGGGAACTACCGATGGACAACGCAGGACGTCCGGATCGTAGAGCTCTGCTGGCCGGCGCATTTGCGGGCGCCACGGTCGCGCTGGCGGGGTGCTCGGCGACCAGCGCCGCCACGTCGGCGAGCAGCGCTTCGCCAACAGCACGGCCCACCACGCCCGCCGAGGCATTCACAAGAGTGATGGACGGCAACAAGCGCTGGGTAAGCGGAGATCTTCAACACCCCGACCGGGACCCGAACCGGCGGCAGTTCGTAGCCCAGAAGCAGGAGCCTTTTGCGGCGATCCTCTCGTGCATCGACTCCCGAGTGCCCCCCGAACTTCTATTCGATACTGGGCTGGGTGACCTCTACGTGATGCGTACGGGTGGCGAGGCGGTCGGCCCAGTGGTCACTGGTTCTGCCGAGTACGGGCCCATGACGAGTGGCACCCCGCTCATTGTGGTCCTCGGGCATCAGCGCTGCGGCGCCGTCAAGGCCGCGTATCAGTCCATTCGTCACGACAAACCGCTGCCCGGCAACCTGCAGGCGATCGTCAAGGCTCTGCAGCCTGCATATGAGCAGGCAGTCCGGGAAGGCGGCGCCGACCCGGTCGAGACCATGGCCCGCGCCCAGGTCAAGTTGACCGCGACCGATCTGCGCTCCAACCAGGACCTCGCCCCACTCGTGCGCAAGGGCGCCCTTGCCGTGGTCGGCGCCTATTACTCACTGGACACCGGAAAGGTGCAAGTCCTGACCGGTGCCCCCTCCTGAACCGGTCGGACACGACGAACCTGCTTCATCTGGTCGCTGACAGGCAACCGGACCGCCTTCCCCAGATGCCGAAGCAGCTGACAGTCAGCACCATGGCCGGGCTGACTCGCCGTGCACATCCAGCAGCCGCCGGTCGTAGTGGCGTCGTTGCAGAGGCCTCCTGCGAGGCGAGGAACACGTGGGCCGATGCTATTGCCGCAGACTGGGCGGGGCGGCCATCAGGACTGCTTGCGGGCGAGGCCGCGCGTCGCTCCTCGCCACCGCGCGGCCTCGCCCGGCGATGCCGGAACGCCACGGGACGTCAGGTGCGCGCCCGTAGCCCGCGGGGGGTGTTCCACTCAACCATCCGGATGGTGCCAATGGGCCGGGTACAGTTGCGGGAAGGCAATTACGGCAGCCCGGCGCCCTCAATGTTCAGCAAGTCGACGAGTTGGGGGCGGTGCAGGTCGGCGGACGGCACCTGGTCGTATCCCGACGCCGAGTCCACCAACGCGCACGTCGTCCTTGCCGACATCGACAACCTTGCGCACACGGACTGCCGGAGCCTGCTCCCTGGCAGCCTCCAGGAGACAGGCGTCCCGCTGGCTCCGGAACAGAGGGCCGCCGTGCTGCGCAACCGCTGCCTGTCCTTCCTGTTCAACATCCACGGTCTGGCCGTCCCGCTTGAGGGAGTGACCTGGCAGACGCATGGAAAGCAGTCCGTCGACGCCGCATACCTGACGGGCATCGATCGCGACATGGCCCGTGGCGGGCTGCAGAGCGGCGAGCGGGCTCCGGACCGTGGCGCGCAATGAACGTGGCCGCGGCGCGGTGCTGTTCCTGGAGGCGGTGGCGGACTTATTAAGGGCGAGGCGGTCTACGTCGGTGACGACCTGGCCGTCGAAGACGGCGTGGCGGGCGAACTCGGCGAGGCGAGCTTCGGCCTCGGCGCCGGCCGGTCCGGCCAGGGCCGGGTGGTTGTCGGCGGCGCTCATCTCTGCGAGCGGTTGGCCGAGGGTGAGGGCTTCTTCGGCTTCGACCTCGTCGCGGAACCGGGAGTCGCTGGTGCCTCATGGTGGAGTCGGGTGTTGGAACTGTCTGAACAGGGCGCTTGAGCGGCGCCCGCGCCAGTGATGTGGGCGCCAACTGGTCGGTGTCAGCTTGGCTGTTCGGTGAGTTGCTTGATCAGGAACCAGCAGGGGTCGGCCACCTCGTGCCGCAAGCCGTCGTCGTCGTGGAAGTGGTAGCGGTCGAGGTAACGGCACCCGGTTTCGTGGTAGCCGATTCGCAGATAGAGCGAAAGCCGCGCGGTGGTTCTGATCGTCCACGCCCAACCCGATCTGGTGGTAGCCGCTGCGCCCGGCCTGAGTTTCTGCCGCACGGATGATGGCCGTCCCGATGCCCTGTGATCGCCGCTGCGGCGGCCAGACTCCCAGGCCGTTCAGCTCAGGGCATTCAGGGAAGCGATCGTGGACTTCGGGTGCTTTGCACCCTTGCCAGAAAATCGGTGCAGTCCTGACGGGGATCCCGTCGGCCCAGGCGACCAGGAAGGCGCTGAGACCTTACTGTTGTGTGTCGAACCGCATCGCATGACGGCGTGTCTGTCCCGGTGAGGGGATGTGCCTCTCCAGGACTTCAAGATCGCCTTCCTGGCATTGCCGGATATCCATATGCGCTACCTTCATATCGGTCGGCGGCTGATCCCAGCTGCGTGGGCGCCCCGGTCTCCGGCGGCGGCTCGCTGCCATTTGTCGGCGACGGTGATGTCAATGTCGAGGGTGCGGGCGAGGACCGCGGCGGGCAGTTCGGTGGCGCGCTGAATCAGCGTGGTCGAGCGGGTCTCCGCGAGCCGGATGCCGAGTTTGCGGAGCCGCTCGCCCATGGCCCGGGCGCTGATCGGGCGGCCGGGCCGGCCTCCACCGATCCCGTAGCGTTCCAGTGCGGCCGAGGGCGGCACTCGTGCCTCAGTTACCCCGCCGTGAACGGTGTGCCGGACGTTGTCCTCGCCGCCTGGGCGGAGCACACGAACGCGGCCTTCACGAAGGCCGAATACGTCCACGTGGAGGTCGAAGACCTGCGGACGGCAGCGGCTGCGTAGGACGCCTTCCACGGGGCCGAGCCGATCGCGGGGGATCTGTGGGAGATGATCAGTATTTGATCTATGGAAAGCGCTTCGACCTGGGTCTATCTGTGCGCGTGTAGAGCAGTGTCCAGATTTCACTGGCGGTTTGTGCAGGCCGGCGCCGCGGTCCTGCTGGTGGGTTGCTACGAGGGTGGCGGCACGTCCACCCGGCGCCAGGTCGCCACCGGGCCAGGAGCGCGGGAGCCTTCGGGGGTGACCCAGAACGCCTTTCCCTGTTCGGCGCTGTACTGGGCGCCTGTTCGCCCGTCTCCGGACGAGCGGCCGGTCAGGCGGCGCCCGATCCACGGCATCAGGTGCTGGCGGGCGAAACGGAGGTCATCGACACGTCGTATCGCCCATTTCGGTGGGACCGAGGCCGGTAGCGGGGTCCGCCAGTCGTTCTCGGCGGGCAGCCCGAGCGTCTGCCAGACCGCCTCCGCCACCCTTCGATGCCCGTCGGCCGTCAGATGCAACCGGTCGACGTCCCACAGGCGGGGATCACCCAGGGCGGGCGCCCCGTACAGATCGACGACCGACGCTCCGTGCCGTGCCGCCAATTCGTCGACCAGGGAGAACAGCTCCTCCATCCGCGGGCGGAACCGTTCCATCACCGGGCCGTTGCGACCGGGGCTGCGCATCAGCACAAGCTTCTTGCACGACGGGGCGAGACGTTCGACGGCCTCTTCGAGCCGTCCGCGGACCATGGCCATGTCGCACTTCGGCCGCAGCGTGTCGTTGAGACCGCCGACGAGCGTGATGACATCCGCCCCCATGGCGGCGGCCACATCGACCTGCTCGTCGACGATCTGGCCGATCAGCTTGCCGCGTACGGCGAGATTCGC
Source organism: Streptomyces sp. NPDC047515 (assembly GCF_040643055.1). Lineage (NCBI taxonomy): Bacteria > Bacillati > Actinomycetota > Actinomycetes > Kitasatosporales > Streptomycetaceae > Streptomyces > Streptomyces sp. NPDC047515. The sequence continues at coordinate 58,866 of NZ_JBEYTM010000046.1, read as the reverse complement.
GTAACGGAACCCCGGCGTACGGACCGCGAGCCGTCCGGCGAGGACATCGGCCCAGCCCCGGTACGAGCCGTCGGGCAGCAGGTCCGACATGCCCTCGGTGAACGAGTCGCCGACCGCGACAAGACTGGTGTACGAGGCATTCAATTCCATGGCGATGCGATCGTATCGTGGCACGGTCTGTCCCCTTTCGGACAGCCCCGAACGGCTAGGGAAGGCTCTGAACGGTTCCGGGCGGCTGCGGACGGGTGCCGAAGGCTCTGGGGGCGGGGGAGATCCGTACGGAGCGCGGCAGCGCGCGGTGAGCGGGCCCCTTCAGTCGCCGAGGGCCAGCCGCAGACCGAATCCGGCGATCACGGTTCCGGTGATCCGGTCCAGCAGCCTGCGGGCCTGCGGGCGTTGCAGCCAACCCCGCAGGGCCTGGGCGAACGCGATCAGCAGCGCCGACCAGAGTAGGCCGAGCGCGATGTGCACCCCGGTCAACAGCAGGCCCGTGGTGAAGTGCGGGGCACCCGCTGGGATGAACTGGGGCAGGACGGCGACGTAGAACACGCCCATCTTCGGGTTGAGCAGATTCGTCAGGGCGCCCTGCCGCCACCCGGCAGCGAGGCTGTCGGTCCCTTGCGGAGCCAGGGCGCGGGCCTCGGCCCCCTGCGCCTCTTCCCCCTTGGCGCGCCGACCGCGCAAGGTGTCGACGATCATGCGTCCACCCATCCAGAGCAGATAGGCGGCTCCGGCGTCACGCAGCGCTTCGTATGCCATGTGCGAGGCCGTGAGCAGCGCCGTGACACCGAGCGAGGTGAGCGCGCCCCAGGCCAGAGTGCCGCTCTGGATGCCGAGGACGACACCGAGCGCACGCTTGCGGCGACCGAGCGCCGAGGTGCGCAGGACGAGAGCGGTGTCGAGGCCGGGCGTGAGGGTGAGGAGCCCTACGACCAGGGCGAAAGACCATAGTGCGGTGCTGATTGCCATGGACCGTCAGCTTAACCGTGCCGGTGGCGGTGCCTTCCGCGGGGAGGGGGCACGGCCGAACCGGGGAGGGGGCACGGCCGAACCCGCACCGCGCCCCGTGGCCGGCTGGTCAGCCTGCCCGCGATCGGATTCGCGCGCCCCCACGCGGCCCATCGGCCGGCCTGCGGCCGGATCCGCACCGCGCCGCCCGCCACCCGGTGGCGCCGGCCTCCGGTCAGCGCGTCTGTGGCCGTCCGACCAGTTCGCGCAGCACGTCCTCCATCGTGACCATTCCGGCCGGCCGGCCGTCCTCGTCCACCACCACTGCCAAATGCGTCCGGCTGCGCCGCAGCGCGGTCAGCGCGTCGTCCAGCGGCGTGGCGGCCCGCACCCGGGCGATGGGTCGCATCGCCGTGACGGGGAACGGCACGTCGCGCGGTGTGGCGTCCAGGGCGTCCTTCACATGGAGATAGCCCAGGATGCGCTCCTCGCTGTCCATCACCGGAAAGCGCGAGAACCCGGTCTCGTACGAAAGCCGTTCCAGCTGTTCCGGCGTCGTCCCGACCTTGGCGTACATCACTCGCTCCACCGGCATCACCACATCCCGCACCGGGCGACGGCCCAGCTCAAGGGCGTGGTGCAGCCGCTCGGCGGCGCGGCCGTCGACCAGCCCGGCGTCCCCGGCGTCCTTCACCAGCCGGGCCAGCTCGTCGTCGGAGAACGTGGCGGACACCTCGTCCTTCGTCTCGACCCGCAGCAGCTTCAGCAGTGCGTTGGCGAAGGCGTTGATGGCGAAGATCACCGGGCGCAGCGCCCTGGCAAGGGCGACCAGCGGCGGTCCGAGCAGCAGCGCGGCCCGCACGGGCTCGGCCAGGGCGATGTTCTTCGGCACCATTTCGCCGAGCAGCATGTGCAGATACGTCGCCACGGACAGCGCGATCACGAACGAGATCGGATGGATCAGTCCGTGCGGCACACCCACCACGTCGAATACGGGCTCCAGCAGATGCGCGATGGCCGGTTCGGCGACGATGCCGAGAACCAGCGTGCACAGTGTGATGCCCAGTTGCGCCGCCGCGAGCAGCGCCGACACGTGTTCGAGGCCCCAGATGACGCTTCGCGCCCGCCGGTTCCCCGTCTCGGCCTCGGGCTCGATCTGGCTGCGGCGCACGGAGATCAGCGCGAACTCCGCGCCGACGAAGAAGGCATTGACGACCAGGGTCATCAGTCCGATGAAGAGCTGGACGGCGATCATCGTGCGTCCTCCGTCCGTTCGTCGTCGGGCAGCGGTGCGTGCAGCAGGACCCGTGCCGCACGGCGTCCGGAGGCGTCCACCACATCGATCCGCCAGCCGTGCAGCTCGATCGAGTCACCCACGGCGGGGATGCGGCCGACCTCGGTGGCGACCAGTCCGGCGAGCGTCTCGTACGGTCCGTCCGGCACGCGCAGTCCGATTCTCTTGAGCTGGTCGAGTCGGGCGGCGCCGTCGGCAGACCACAGGGTCCGTCCGTCGGCGTCCTCGCCGGCCGGAGCCAGGTCCGGTGTCTCGTGCGGATCGTGCTCGTCGCGCACCTCGCCGACCACCTCCTCGACGATGTCCTCCAGGGTCACGACACCGGCCGTGCCGCCGTACTCGTCGATGACGACGGCCATGGCGAGCTTGCCGGACAGCCGGTCCAGGAGCCGGTCCACGGTGAGGGTCTCCGGTACGAGCAGGGGCTCGCGCAGCATCTGCGAGACGCGGGTACGGGGTCGCTGCTCCGCCGGGACGGCCAGCACGTCCTTGATGTGTGCCACGCCGACGACGGTGTCGAGGCTGCCGCGATAGACGGGGAAGCGGGACAGACCGGTCGCGCGGGTGGCGTTCGCGACATCCTCCGCGGTCGCCTGCACCTCCAGCGCGGTGACCTGCACTCGCGGGGTCATGACGTTCTCCGCCGTCAGCTCCGGCAGGTTGAGGGTGCGGACGAACAACTCCGCGGTGTCCGCCTCCAGCGCCCCCTGCTTCGCGGAGTGCCGGGCCAGCGCCACCAGCTCCTGGGGGCTGCGGGCCGAGGCGAGTTCCTCGGCCGGTTCCATGCCCAAACGGCGCACGATCCGGTTCGCGGTGTTGTTGAGGTGACTGATGAACGGTCGGAAGACGGCGGTGAAGGCCCGCTGCGGGGTCGCTACGGCCTTCGCCACCGCGAGCGGGGAGGAGATCGCCCAGTTCTTCGGGACGAGCTCGCCGACGACCATCAGGAACACGGTGGACAGCGCGGTTCCCAGGACGAGGGCCACCGAGGACGCCACGCTCGGGGACAGGCCCACGGCCTCCACCGGACCGCGGATCAGTTTCGCGATCGACGGTTCGGAGAGCATGCCGACCACCAGGTTGGTGACGGTGATGCCGAGTTGTGCGCCGGAGAGCTGGTAGGTGAGGCTCCGCACGGCCTTCATGGCGCCCGTCGCGCCGCGCTCACCCCGCTCCACGGCCCGTTCGAGCTGACCGCGCTCGACGGTCGTCAGGGAGAACTCAGCCGCGACGAAGGCGCCGCAGGCGAGCGAGAGCAGTACCGCCACGAGCAGCAGAAGCACTTCGGTCATCGGTTCACCTCCGTCCCATGATCGGGCAGGGGCAGGAGGATCGCTCGATGTCGGCGATGTCGACTACTGGGAGGCTCGCCCATGGGCGGACGCTCACACCTTTCGGAAGGATCGGTCAGGACTCCGTCCATCGTAAAGGATCGGCAAAGTCGACCACTGTTCCGGAGGGTCGTCTTCAGTCCGTGAGCGGCTTCACCCAGCGCCGCCAGTGATCCTCGCGGTGGTAGCCGGCCGCGGCCCAGGTGCGGTGGGCCCGGTCGTTGGCCTCCAGGACCATGGCGTCGACCCGGCGCCCGCCCAGGGTGATGAACCGCTGTTCCGCCGCTGCCGTCAAGGCGGTGGCGATGCCTTGCCTCCGGCGGTCCGGGTGTACGGCCAGCCGGTAGGCGGAGCATCGCCAACCGTCGAAACCGGCTATGACGGTTCCCACGAGAAGACCGTCACGTTCTGCCAGCAGCAGGGCCTCAGGGTCTCTTGAGATGAGCCGGGCCATCCCGTCGTGGTCGTCGCTGATGCTCGTACCCTCCGCGGCTTCCCGCCAGAATCGCAGCACCGCGTCGATATCGGAGAGGTCGGCGCAACGGATGTGAAGATCGCTCATGGTGCGAGCCAAGCAGAGCGCCGACCCGTTCGGCGAACGGTTTCCGCGCCGAGGAGTCGCGAAGGAGCGGACGGGGCGCACTGCCCACGCTTCGGCCTGGAAGCCCCCTCGCCCTCGGATCCCAGCCTTCAGATCTCTGTGTCGAACATGTCCAGCAACGCTGTGCCGTCCATGCCCTCCTCGGGTCCGGGCAACCGCAGCTCGGCCCAGATGACCTTCCCCTGGGGGGTGTAACGGGTGCCCCAGCGCTCGCTCAGCTGCGCGACGAGGAACAGGCCGCGGCCTCCCTCGTCCGTCGCGGCGGCATAGCGCAGATGGGGTGAGGTGCTGCTGCCGTCGGCCACCTCGCAGGTCAGGCCGTGATCGTTCAGCAGCCGCATCGTGACCGGTGCGGAGCCATGGCGGATGGCGTTGGTGACCAGCTCACTGAGCACCAGCTCCATGGCGAACGAGAGCTCGGACAGACCCCAGTCGTCGAGCTTCTCGGACGCGGCGGCGCGCATCCGCGCCACAGCGGCGGGATCGAACGGTACGTCCCACTCGGCGACACAGTCGGGCGGGAGCGCCCGGGTGCGGGCGATGAGCAGCGCCACATCGTCCTTCGGCCGACCGGGCAGGAGCTCGTCGAGCACCGCCCGGCAGCTCTCCTCCGGCGACCGGCCGGCATGGGATGCCAGAGCGTGGCGCAGCAGCTCGATGCCTTCGTCGATGTCCCGGGTGCGGTCCTCGATGAGCCCGTCGGTGTACAGGACGAGCTGCGTGCCCTCCTCCAGTTCCATCTCCGCGGTCTCGAACGGCATACCGCCCAGGCCCAGGGGCGGTCCGGCCGGGAGGTCGGGAAACGTCACGCCGCCGCCGTCGGGCCGGACCAGTGCGGGCAGTGGATGCCCGGCCCGCGCCATGGCGCACTCGCGTGAGACGGGGTCGTAGATCGCGTACAGGCAGGTGGCGCCCATCACCCCCGCGCCGACGGTCGTCTCCGCCTCCTCCTGGTCGATGCGCCCGACCAGGTCGTCGAGGTGGCCGAGGATCTCGTCGGGCGGCAGGTCGAGGGTGGAGAAGTTGTGCACGGCGGTCCGCAGCCGTCCCATGGTGGCGGCCGCGTGCAGGCCGTGACCGACGACGTCTCCGACGACCAGCGCCACCCGGCTGCCCGGCAGGGGGATCACATCGAACCAGTCGCCGCTCACCCCGGAGACCGCCGGGAGGTAACGATGGGCGACCTCAAGGGCGCTCTGCTCGGGCAGCTCCCTGGGGAGCAGGCTGCGCTGCAGCGTCACGGCCAGGGCGTGCTCACGGGTGTAGCGACGGGCGTTGTCGATGCTGACCGACGCCCGGGCGACCAGTTCCTCGGCCAGGGACAGGTCGTCTCCGTCGAACGGCTGGGGCTTCTCCGAGCGCCAGAATTCGACCACGCCCAGGATGATGCCCCGCGCCCGCAGCGGTACGGTGATGAGCGAATGGATGCCGTAGTCGATGATCGACCGTGTCCGCTCCGGGTCCTGGGCGAGCCAGCCGGGTGCGGCGGACAGTTCGGGGACCAGCTCCGATCGGCCGTTCCCAAGGGCCCGTGCCTGCGGCGTGGCGGGGAGGAAGTCGTTCTGGCGGCCGCGTTCGTAGAGGGGGTGGTCGTCCCGGATGCCGTGCACGGCGGCGCGGCGCATGTCCGTGGTCGTACTGGTCGGCTCGTCCCCGCGCAGGACCGGGCCGGCCAGATCGACGGTGACGAAGTCGGCGAGACGGGGGACCGCGACCCGCGCCAGTTCCTCGGCCGTACTCACCACGTCGAGGGTCGTACCGATGCCGAGCCCGGCGTCGTACAGCAGTCTCAGCCGCTGGCGCGCGCTCTCCGCCTTCCCCGACAGTGCCCGCAGCTCCGTGGAGTCGCGCAAGGTCGCGACGGTCCCCTCGCGGGCGCCGCGACGTTTCGTGGGGCGCTGGCTCACCGCGAGCAGCCGGTCTCCCGCGAGATGCACTTCGTCCGTGGCGGCCCGGCCCGAGGCGAGCAGTTCCACCGTGCTGGGATCGAGGCCGGGCAAGTCCGAGGCGTGCCGTCCCTCGGCGTCGTGCGGGAGATTCAGCAGCCGTCTCGCCTCGTCGTTGGCCAGCAGAAGCCGACCGTCGTCGCCGACGATGAGCACGCCTTCGCGCACGGCGTGCAGCACCGCGTCATGATGCTCGTACATGCGGGTGATCTCGGCGGGGTCCAGGCGATGGGTCTGTCGCCGCAGCCGCTTGGCCACCAGCGCTGTTCCGCCCATGGCGACGGCGAGCGCGGCCGCTCCGGTGCCGAGGATGACCGGAATCTGCCGGGCCACCACACCGGTCACGTGGTTGACCTTCAGGCCCGCGGCCACCACGGCCACGACCTTGTTACCGCGGTCGTGGACGGGGACGACCGCCTGCACCTCGTGGCCCAGCGGGCCATTGACGCTCTCCGTGTACACGCGGCCGGCCAGCGCCGGTTCGATGGTGCCCACGAACCTCTTCCCGATCTGGCCCGGCTGGGGATGCGTGTAGCGGATCCCCTTCGTGTTCATGACCACGATGAAGTCGACGTCGGCGGCCTTCCGCGCGGCCTCTGTGTGCGGCTGGAGCGCCTTGGAGGGATCAGGCGTCCTCAGCGCGGCCAGAATGCCGGGTGAGTGCGCGAACGTCTCCGCGACGGCAATCGAACGACTTCTTGCCTCCGCGCTGTTGTCGTGCTGGGACTGGAGTACGAGCGCCAGCACGGCGGCCGCGACGAGGAGCGCCACCACGACCACCTGGAGGGCGAAGACCTGCCGTGCGAGGCTCCAGGGGCGCCTGTCCATGAGTGACCGAACCGGTGTGATCCGGAATCGGCCGAAACGTGTGGCCACACTGACCTTTGTAGCACCGCACGGTCGTCGGCGCGTGAGGTGAGAACGGCGGAGGGCCTCCGGACGGGAGCGCGCTGCTGCCCAGAGAGGCCCCCTGGGAGCGTCCCGAAACAGGGCCGTCGTCATTGCTCCGGGCGGCGTCCGCGCGAGCATGCCGTCATGGGCGAACGGGGACGTTCGAGGGCGGCCGGGGCGTCGGCTTCCCGGCGAGGGGGCTCGCGTGAGGATCGAGTCCATGGACGCCCGATCCCCTCATCGGCCGCCCGCGATACCCGGCGACCGGTGTACGACGACCGGTGCGCGGGGCACCAGGCGACCGGTGTACGGGGCACCATGGTGCTCCCCTTGCCGGTGCTAGCGAACCGGCGCTAGCGTGTTGTTGTGCCCAAGACTCAGCTGAACGTGAGAGTGGACGAGGCGACCGCCGAGGCCGCGCGACAGCGCGCGCTGCAGAGGGGGATGAGCGTGAACCGTTACATAGAGGAGCTCGTGAAGCAGGATGCGGGCGAGGTCGGACACACCTTTGTCGAGGCCGCGGCCGACTTCATGAAGCAGTACGAGTCGGTCTTCGCCGAGGAGTTCGGCCCGGAGCGCAAAGGTACGCGTTGAACCTCCAGATCGACCTTTCCTGGCTGCTCATGGTGGCCGAGCACAAGACCCCCGGCGATCCGCAGGTCGTCGACTGGGGGGCGCTCGTTGCCGCGGTGGCCCGCCATGAGGCCGAGATCTTCGGCAGCCCCGTGTACAGCGACCCGCACTCCAGGGCCGCCGCCCTGCTGCAGCTGCTGCTCCACGTTCCCGCGCTCGAACACTCCAACGCGATGTTCTCCTCCGCTGTCGCGTACGGCTATCTCGTCGCCTCCGGGCTGAAGGTGATCACCTCGCCCGAGCAGGTGCGCGATCTGGCCCGGCTGGTGAAGGAGGGCAAGGCGGACGTCCGGGCCATCGCCGACGAACTGCGCCAGTGGAGCCTGTGACGGGCTCTGCAGACCGTGGTGGCCGGACGCGTCAGTGGCGCCTGTGACGGCTCCGTACGCCATGGTGGGCGAACGGAGCCGGTGGCGCCTGTGACGACTCCGTACGCCATGGTGGCCGGACGCGCCGGTGGTGCATGTGGCGGCTCGGTACGCCGTGGTGGCCGGACGCGTCAGTCCGCCACGGTCGGCCGCCGCGCCACACCCAGCACACAGGCGGATGTGGGCAGCCGGATTCCCCAGTCCGGCATCCTGACTCGCCGGTAGGACTCGACCACGAATCCGGCCCTCTCGATGGCGGCCAGGGTGTCGCGCGCGGTGTGACACCCGCCGGTCACCAGCGGCCACACCGTGTGGTCCAGTGCGCGCTGGACGGCTGCCATGGCCCGGTCATCGGCCCGCACATGCTCGAAGAAGCGCAGCTCACCGCCCGGCCGCAACACCCGAACGATCTCCGCGAGCGAACGCTCCACACTCCGTACGGTGCACAGCACCAGCGAGGTGACCGCCCCGTCGAACGCCTCGCTCTTCACCGGCAGGGCCTCCGCCGTGCCCGGTACCACATCCACCGGAATTCCGGCACGCAGCGCCGACCGCACCGCCAACTGCCGCAGGACGCGCTCGGGTTCGACGGCCACCACCTCCGACACCGCGGGCGGGTAGTGCGCGAAGTTCAGGCCGTTGCCCGCACCTATTTCCACGACCCGGCCGGACAGGCCCGCCAACAGCTCCGAGCGCACCGCGGCCAGCCCCGCCCCCGTCTCCGCGGCCACGCTCATCCGGGCGTAGAACCGGGCGAAGACGGGGTGGTGCACCGTGTTCTCCGGGATCTTCGTGTCGCGCAGACGCATGACGGAACTCCTCCACACGGCGCCCGGCTGCATGGCGCTCGACAAGAAAGGTACGACTGCTTCGATTCTCCCCCGTCCCGCCCGCCTCAGCCGCTCATCCGGCGGGCCGATTCCCTCCCAGCTTCGCCGTCAGCCAACTCCCCGCCCGGGAACGGAAGTCGGCGACCTCCAGCGCGCCCGCACCGGCCGGCACCACACCCAGCAGCGGCGCGTCCGCCACCACCGGCAGATCCTCCAGATTGCACCGTGCCGCGAGGTCAGGCTCGGCGGGCATACTGCCCACCACCACACCGAGGCACTCCAGCCCGCGCGCCCGCAGGGCCTCCGCGGTCAGCGCGGTGGTATTGAGCGTGCCCAGTCCGGCCGGAGTCACCACCACGACCGGTGCGGCCAGCAGCCGGGCCGCGTCGGCAAGGGTCGCGCCCTCCTCGTCGAACCGGACGAGCAGTCCGCCTGCGCCCTCGATCAGCACCAGATCATGCTCGGTCGCCAGCTTCCCGGCCGCCTCGGCGATCTCGTACGGCCGTACCGGTGGGAGCCCGGCCCTGCGGGCGGCCGTGGCCGGAGCCAACGGATCGGGGAAGCGGGCCAGTTCGACCGCGGTCACATGGCCGCCCGCCAGCCGTACCACCTCGGCCGCGTCCCCCGGCTCGCCGGGCGCCAGCCCCGTCTGCGCGGGCTTGAGCACCGCGACGGCGCGATCCCGGTGCGCCGCCGCCACGGCCGCGGTCACGATCGTCTTGCCGATCTCCGTGCCCGTACCCGTCACCACCAGAACCGTCATCTCAGCCCTCCCGCGCAGCCGCGCACACGGCGCGGCAGATCCGCGCCACATCATCGTCACCGGTCACGTAGGGCGGCATCGTGTAGATGAGATCGCGGAAAGGCCGCAGCCACACGCCTTCCCGTACCGCGGCCCGGGTGGCGGTCTCCATGTCCACCTCGTGATCGAGCTGTACGACACCGATGGCGCCCAGCACCCGCACGTCCCGGACCCCGGGCAGCGCAGCCGCCGGGGCGAGACCGTCCCGCAGCCCCGTACCGATCCGCCGGACCTCCCGCTCCCAGTCCTGGCCGAGCAGCAGGTCGATGGAGGCACACGCCACCGAGGCGGCGAGCGGGTTGGCCATGAACGTGGGGCCATGGGCCAGTACCGGCACCTCGCCGCTGGAGATGCCCTTTGCGACCTGTGAGGTGCACAGCGTCGCCGCCATCGTCAGATAGCCGCCGGTCAGCGCCTTGCCCACGCACATGACATCGGGCGAGATCCCCGCGTGACCGGCGGCGAACAGCTTCCCCGTACGGCCGAAACCCGTGGCGATCTCGTCGAACACCAGCAGGACGTCATGCGCGTCGCATGCCTCACGCAGCACTCGCAGATAAGCGGGGGAGTGGAACCGCATCCCGCCCGCGCCTTGCACCACCGGCTCCACGATCACCGCGGCCAGGCGGTCGGCGTGCTCCGCGATCAGTTCCCGCAGGTGGCGCACGTACGCGGGATCCGGCTCCGCGTCGTAACCGGCCGGCGGCTCGTCCGCGAAGATCTGCCGCGGCAGCACGCCCGACCACAGCCCGTGCATGCCGCCCTCGGGGTCGCACACCGACATCGGCTGCCAGGTGTCCCCGTGATAGCCGCCGCGCCATGTGAGCAGCCGTTGTTTCTCGGGCCGCCCGGCCGATCGCCAGTACTGCAGACACATCTTCACCGCGACCTCGACCGACACCGAGCCGGAGTCGGCCAGGAAGACATGCCGCAGCGGCTCCGGGGTGATCTCGACCAGCCGAGTGGCCAGCCGTACGGCTGGCTCATGGGTGAGCCCGCCGAACATCACATGACTCATCCGGTCCAGCTGACCGCGTGCCGCCTCGTTGAGCACCGGGTGGTTGTAGCCGTGCACCGCGGACCACCAGGACGACATGCCGTCGACCAATTCGTCCTGCCCGTGCGCCGGTTCGGCGAGCCGGAGCCGAACCCCGGACGCGGACTCCACGACCAGCGGCTCCTGACGCCCCGGCATCGGACCGTACGGATGCCAGACATGGGCCCGGTCCAGGGACCGCAGCTCGGCCGGGGACAGGAGCTCAGGCATTGGGGGCGAGCTCCGTTCCCGCACCGCGCCGGCGGACCGTCACCAGATCCGTGCGCGCGGCCGGTACCTCACCGGTCTCGGCAACGGCCTCCTCCGGCCCGTCGCCACAGGGTGCGCATCCGCCGTCGTGCGCACCACAGCCCCCACCCGGCTGCGCGCGGTGCGCGGGCAGGGTCGTCGTCCCCGCTCCCTCCACCTCGAAACCGGCGTCCGCGATCATGTCCAGATCCGCCTGCCCCGCCTGTCCCTCACTGGTGAGGTAGTCACCCAGGAAGATGGAGTTGACCAGGTGCAGGGCGAGCGGCTGCATCGAACGCAGATGCACCTCGCGCCCGCCCGCGAGCCGTACCTCCACATCCGGACAGACGAACCGGACCATCGCCAGAATGCGAAGACACCGCTGCGGGGTGAGATTCCACTCCTTGGCCAGCGGGGTTCCCTCGAATGGGATCAGGAAGTTCACCGGCACCGAGTCCGGGTCCAGCTCGCGCAGCGAGAAGACGACATCGACCAGATCGGCGTCGCTCTCACCCATCCCGGCGATCAGCCCGGAGCACGCCGAGAGCCCGGCGGCCTGCGCCTGCTGCACGGTCTCCACCCGGTCCGCGTAGGTGTGGGTGGTGGTGATGTCGCCGTAGGTGCTCGCGGAGGTGTTGAGGTTGTGGTTGTACGCGTCCGCGCCCGCCGAACGCAGCCGCTCGGCCTGTCCGCCGGAGAGCAGACCGAGGCAGGCACACACCTCGACGTCTTCGTGCCGATCCTTGATCGCCTCGATGGTCTCCGAAACCCGTTCGACATCACGGTCCGTCGGACCACGACCGCTCGCCACCAGACACACCCGCTTGGCGCCACCCGCCACCCCGGCCGCGGCGGCCTTCGAGGCTTCGTCCGGTTTCAGCCAGGTGTACTTGAGGATCTCCGCCTTCGAGCCCAGCCGCTGCGAGCAGTACGAGCAGTCCTCGGGGCAGAGGCCGGACTTGAGATTGACCAGGTAGTTCAGCTTCACCCGCCGCCCGAACCACTGGCGGCGCACCTTTCCGGCCGCGGCCACCACTTCGAGCAGATCGTCGTCCGAGGTCGCCAGCACGGCGAGAGCTTCTTCACGGGTCGGCAGCTCGCGCCGCAGACCCTTGTCCACCAGCGTGTTCAGGAGGTCCATGGTGTTGATCCTGGCCTACGGCACGGCCCACGGCCAAGGAGGAACCGGACAACAGAGCGCGTCGCGGGTGTGTGTATTGCCACACCATGACCGGCTGCGCTCCCGGTTAGCCTCTGTGAGCTGCCTACAAAAGGGACCGCTCATGCCCTTCGACCCGTTCGACTGGATCGACGACGAGGCGCGCCGCCGCGCGGACGCCGGACTCGTCCGGACGCTCCGCCCCCGGCCCGCCGAACCGGAGCACCTGGATCTCGCGAGCAACGACTATCTGGGGCTGACCCGGCACCCCGAGGTCACCGCCGCCGCAGCCGAGGCCGCGCGCCGGTGGGGTGCGGGCGCGACCGGATCGCGGCTCGTCACCGGCTCCACCGCGCTGCATGCCGAACTCGAAGACCAACTGGCCGATTTCTGTGGCTTCGAGGCGGCGCTGGTGCTGTCATCGGGCTACGCGGCCAATCTCGCCGCCCTCACCGCGCTCACCGCCCGTGGCTCGCTGATCGTCTCCGACGTCGGCAACCACGCCTCGATCGTGGACGGTTGCCGACTCTCCCGGGCCGACACCGCCGTCGTGCCGCACGCCGATCCCGATGCCGTGCGCAAGGCCCTGAGGGCGCACGAGGGGCGCGCGCTGGCGGTCACCGACTCGGTCTTCTCGGTCGACGGCGACGCCGCGCCCCTGCCCGAACTGGCCGCCGCCTGCCGCGCGGAGGGCGCCGCACTGCTCGTTGACGACGCGCACGGCCTCGGTGTGCTGGGGGAGGGCGGCCGGGGTGCGCTCGCCGCCGCCGGTCTCGCCGGCGGCGAGGGAATCGTCACCACGCTCACCCTCTCCAAGTCACTGGGCAGCCAGGGCGGAGCGGTCCTCGGTTCGGCCGAGGTCATCGAACACCTGGTCAACACGGCTCGTACGTTCATCTTCGACACGGGCCTGGCACCGGCCGCCGCGGGTGCCGCCCTGGGCAGCCTGCGGCTGCTCGGCCGCGAGCCGGAGCGCGCCGCCAGGGCCCGGACGGTGGCCACCGCGTTGTACGAGCGGCTGACGGCGGCCGGACTGACCGCCGCACGCCCCGACGCGGCCGTGGTCTCGGTGCGGGCACCCTCGGCGGAGGCGGCGGTGCGCTGGGCGGCCGACTGCCGCACCGCGGGCATGGTGGTGGGTTGCTTCCGGCCGCCGTCGGTGCCGGACGGCGTCTCCCGGCTGCGGCTGACGGCGCGAGCGGACCTGACCGGGGAACAGATCGCCACGGCTGTGGCGATCGTGCGGCGAACCGCCCCCGTCGGCTGACCCTTCCGGTCGATCGATCGCTTGCGGCCGGCCGACCTCCTCCGTGGGCGTCCTACCTGCCGGCCGGCCGCATGCAGGGGGGCGGACTCCCTGCCCGGATCGCCCCGTCGGCCGGCCGATCCCGCGGGCGGACCTCCTCCGTGGACGGTCCTGCCCGTCAGCCGCCCGAACCTCGGTGCAGGCCGGAGACGAAAGTGGTCCAGGCCGCCGAGGAGAACCGCAGTGGTGGCCTGGACACGTCCTTGGAGTCCCGCACAGCCAGCCGTCCGTCACCGAACGACGCGGCTTCCACGCAGTTGTTCATACCCGTGCTGCGGCTGCTGCGCCGCCACCGAAATTCGTGCTGTGCGAGGAAATCCGACATGACGCTCCTCTCGGGCAGTCCGGGGTCACTGACCGTCGCGGTCGATCGCGGCGATGAGGTCCAACGAGTGCTGCGGCGACAGAGCGTGTGCCTGCATGGTGCGGAAGGCCGAGCTGTACGCCTCAAGGTCTTCTTTCCGCTCCAGGTAGAGGCTACTCGTCAAATGGTCGAGAACTACCACGTCCAGATCAGAAGTGTTCGGAAATGAGAAGATAACGAAAGGCCCGGTGAGCCCGGCGTAGCCGCCGACCGAGAAGGGCAGTAACTGGAGTTCCACATGGGGTAGTTGAGCCACCCGGGTCAGGTGGCGCAGCTGGTTCCTCATCACCAGGCGCCCGCCGACCTCGCGCCGCAGCACCGCCTCGTCGAGCACCGCGCTCAGTCGCAGCGGCGGATCGGTCCGCAGCACCCCCTGCCGGGCGAGCCGCACCTCCACCAGGGAGTCCAGTTGGCCGGCGGGTAGACCGTCCAGCGACGCCCGGGTCACCGCGCGTGCGTAGTCCGCCGTCTGCAGAAGTCCCGGTATCACCGAGGTCTCCAGGGTCCGCGCGGTCCGCGCCTGCGACTCCAGACTGATGAAGTCGCGGTACTGCGGCGGAATCAGACCGCGATAGGCATGCCACCAACCGGTGCCACCACCGCCCGCCGAGCCCGCCAGCGCCTCCAGGAGCGTTCGGAGCCGGGTGTCGTCCACGCCGTACGCGTCCAGCAGTCCGGCCACATCGGCCGGCCGCACCCCACTGACACCGGTCTCGATCCGGTTCACCTTGGACTGGTGCCAGCCGAGCATCCGCGCGGCGTCCCGACTGGTCAGTCCCGACGCGTGGCGCAGGCTCCGGAGCTCCTCCCCGAGCTTGCGGCGTCGTACCGCAGGGCCGTACTGCATACGCGGCCTCCCTCCCTCTCGTGCCGAGCGGACAGTGTGGCGCCCGCATACGGTTTCGCGCGGCAGGGTTCACCGCATTGAGCGACAGGTATATGCATATCTTGGTGGATCGCCGTCGCAGGGGGCAGCATCAATGGCAACCTGGCGCGAAGCACAACCGGGGCCGATCCCGTGTCGGTCCGGGTGGGAAAGGGACGGCTCGCCATGGCAGACCATCAAGAAGCAAGCGTCACTCTGCCGAGCGATCCGGCCTCGGTCTCGGCGGCCCGGCGAGATGTGGCCCGGGTGCTCACCGAATGGGGCCTGACCTCCGACACCGAGTTCGCCGACAATATCCGCCTCATCGTCTCGGAGCTCGCGACCAACGCCGTCCAGCACACCTTCGGACAGTCGCCCACCTTCACCGTGGACCTGAGGCTGGAGCGGGAGGAACAGCTGCATCTGGGGGTGACGGACAGTCACCCGCGCTGGCCCCGTAGACTGCCCGCCGCCGTTCAGCAGGAAACGGGCGCGGCATGGTGATCATCCGGTATCTGGCCAAGGAGTGCGGCGGCCGGCTCACCGTCACCCCCACCGCCGACGGAGGCAAGACGGTCTGGATCGAGCTTCCCTGGCACATCCCCGTGCAGAGCTGACCAGTCGTCGATCCGCCCGCTGCACGCCTCGGTGCTCGCGGTCGCCCGGCCGGCGCAGCGGGTCCGATCTCGTCGCGCAACCATGTCCGGAGCGTCGCCGAGACGGCATTCGTTCGCTCATTCCGGCACACCACCCGAGTTCGTGCGCCGGAACGGAACGGGCGCCGGCCGTCGTACGCCCAGCGGCGTCCGGTCCACCGGAGCCACATCAGGGCGGCCGTGACGGAAGGCGCAGCGCGCCGGAGCAGGAGACCGGCCCCCACGGCACCGATGACGAGTCGATCAGCGGCACGGGACGGTGTATCTCCGACGGATCACGGCCGGAGGGCGGCCGTGATCCGTCGGACGGGAATCAGCCGACCCGCCCGTAGTAGACGCTCTTCGTCCAGATCTTCTCCAGCCGGACCACCGCGCCGGTCCTCGGCGAGTGCCAGATCTTGCCGTGGCCGGCGTAGATCCCCACGTGGTAGACGCTGCGACCGTAATGGAAGAAGACCAGGTCGCCGCGTTTCCTGCGCGAGGCCGAGACATGGCGGGTCTTGTTGTACTGCTGCTGGGCGGTGCGGGGCAGCTTCTTGCCCGCCTTCTTGAACGAATAGACCGTCAGCCCCGAACAGTCGAAGAGCTTGGGGCCGGTGGCCCCCCACCGGTACGGCGACCCCTTCTTCGACGCGGCGATGTTCAGCGCCTTCATCGAGGGAGTCGCCGCCTGGGCCTGCGGCGTGGCGCCCGGGGCGAGCATGGTGCCGCCGACGGCGGCCAGAGTCAGAACCGAGGCAGTACCGGCCCGGACGAGCAGAGACGGGACATGAACCTGCGCAGTCATGCGCAACCCTTCGTCAGCCGCCTGTGAAGGATGACCTGTCGGGTTCGGGCTGGCGAAGTTGCCCGGCCGCGCGCGGCGGCTTCACCCCGAGGGTCGACCGATGATCCGGTCGACCCGTTGTGCTCGGGTCCTCCACTCCTGCCGATCCACTTCTGTCGACCAGACATCCGGACGGCGGCAGGACTCGGCGTCCGCCCGGACCGCCCCGTCGTGGTGGCGGGGGCTTGTCGTCCCAGGGATCTTGACTCACCGACTGCCGGATTTCCGAGGGGAAACAGCGATTTGTGAGGCTCCTCACGACTGACCCGTTCGGGTGGAGGTGATGAATCCGGAGGCGGGGCCACTCATCGGGACCGGTCCCGTACCAGCGGTGGAATCACTAATTCCGGTCACTGGTCATCAGAAAAACGCAAGTTGAGATATCCCTCACGAGGGGGACTTCCTACGCCGAACGAGCGAGGAATTTCGAGGCGCCCACCGGGCGTGTCGTGTACGGGAGTTGGCCGAATCCCGGCCGCGGGCGAGGCTGGGGGAGTTGACCGGACCGCGCCGACGGCGGTGACGGGGGAGGTTGATCAACTCGGCGGAGCAGGGGGTGCGGTGACGCGTCCGGCCCGCCGCTCCCCGTCCAGTACGCGCAGGGCCCGCGCCAGGGTTTCCGCGTGGATCTGCGCCTCCCCGCGTTCATGCATCAATGCGAGGGCGTCTCGCAGCTCGATCGCCCGGGACGCCAGCGCCTGCGCGGCGCGCAGCGCGCCGTAGGTGTCGCTGCCGCGGGCGGGGTTGATCCGGCCCAGTTGGTCGAGGACTTCGAGGTAGCGGTCGATGAACTCCCCTTCGGCGCGGGTCAGTGCGGGCAGTTGCGGCAAGTGTGGCGGCTGCACCGGGCGTTCACCTCGGGCCGTGCGGGGGGAGCGATGACTTCCGGTTCTCAGTGAGGTGGTCCACCAGGCCGTACGCCTTGGCGCCCGGCGCGTCGAGAATGAGGTCGCGCTCGATGTCGGTGGCGATCTGGTCGGCGCTGCGGCCGGTATGGCGGGCCAGCAGTGTGATGAGCATCTCGCGAACCCGTTCCAGCTCCCGGGCCTCGATCTCCAGGTCAGAAGGCCGGCCCTGCACCGGCTCGCCGAGTGCGGGCTGCTGTACGACGACCCGGGCTCCCGGCAATGCGTGCCGCCGGCCGGGAGCGCCCGCGGCGAGCAGAACCGAGGCGCAGGAACCGGCCTGGCCGAGGCAGAAGGTCTCCACGTCGCAGGTGAGGTACTCCATCGTGTCGTAGATCGCGGACATGGCTCCGAACGAGCCCCCGGGGGAGTTGATGTAGAGGGAGACGGGTCGGTCCGGAGCGTCATGTTCCAGATACATGAACTGGGCGATCAGGTCGCTGGCCGCGGTGTCGTCGACCGGGGTGCCCAGGAACACGATCCGCTCGGCGAGCAGCTTGGAGTACGGGTCGAAGGTGCGGGTTCCGCTGGTCGTGCGCTCGGTGAACTCGGGCAGGACGTAGTGGGCGCTGGGACGGAACAGCATGAGCGATGCCTCTCCTCCGGGTCTGTACGCAGTCCGCCTGTCCGGCTCCGGGCGGGCCTGCGCGAGCTTCTGTAAGAAATGTACAGGACGTACAGAAGCTTATGATGCGGAGCACATCCGGTGATCCACTAAAAGTCCCAGGCCAGAGGCTGTTTCAACTGTTCGCCGAGGGCGGGTATCTCACAATCTGTCAGCGTGTCCGGCTTCAAGCCTGTTCGAGGGGGGCGGCGACCGCATGTCGGGCGGCCAGCGCCACGGTGGGGATCAGGGTGAGTGCGGCAATCACGGTGCCGACCACGACGGGGCCGGTGGACCCCAACCTGGAGCCGAGGGCGAGGCCCGCGATCCAGGAGCCGATGGCGGTTCCGAGGTTGAATGCCGAGACGGTCAGCGCGGAGGCCAGTACGGGGGCCTGACGTGCGTAGCGGACGGCCAGCGACATCAGCACCGGATTGGCGCCGAGACCGAAGAATCCGAGCAGGGTGACCAGCACGATGGTGGCCACGGCGTACCCGGCCAGCAGGCAGATCGCCAGCAGCAGGAGGGTCGCTCCCGCGGCGGCCACGATCGTCACGGTGTGCGGGCGGCGGTCGCCCAGGCGGCCGCCGACCAGCGAACCGGCCGGGGCGCCGACGCCGAAGCCGACGAGGACCAGCGGCACCAGCCCCGGGGCGATGCCGGAGCGGCCGGTCAGCAGCGGTGCGATGTAGGAGTACGCGGCCAGCACGCCGCCGGTGGTGGTGGCGCAGGCAGCCAGGACCAGCCGCAGGCGGCCCGAACGCAGCGCGGTCACTTCGGAGTGGATCGACACCGTCTGCTGGACCGGGCCCTCGTGCGGGACCGTGCGGGCGATGAGAACGATGGCTGCCGCGGCCAGGCCGGCCAGGGCCCAGAACGGGCCGCGCCAGCCCATGAACTGCCCGGCGAACGCGCCGATGGGCACACCGACGACGTTGGCGAGCATCGCTCCGGCGCCGACCAGTCCAAGGGCGCGGGCACTCGCGGCCGGCCCGGCGGCGCGGGTCGCGGCCACGTTGGCCACCGCCCAGAACGCCCCGGTGGCGATCGCGGTGAGGATCCGTGCGGCCAGCAGCACGGTGAAGTTCGAACCGAGGGCGACGGTGACGTGCCCGGCCGCGAAGACGGCCAGGGCGGCGACCAGAACGGGCAGCGAGGGTGCCAGGCCACATGCCAGCGAGGCGAGGACGAACCGTCGGACGGTGTTGCAGCGGTGCAGCCGGCGGAAGAGGTCCAGGTGGGCCTCGCGCTCGGTGTCCCAGGCCTGGCGGCCTTGGAGGGTCTCCCGTTTGCAGGTCGCGTTGAATGACTCGGCGAGTGCGTTGTCCGCGCTGGAGCCGACCGCGCTCATGGACTGGGTGACGCCGGCTTCGCGGCAGGCGTCGGCGAAAGCCCGGCTGCAGTACTGGGCCCCGTGATCGCTGTGGAAAATGGCGCCGGTCAGATTGCCGCGGGTCCGTTCGGACGCATGCAGGGCGTCGATGACGAGGTCGGCCCGCATGTGGTCGGCAATCGCCCACCCCGCCAGGCGTCGCGAGGCGAGGTCGATCACGGTCGCCAGGTAGCGGAACGTCCCGCCGCTCAGCGGCAGATATGGTGATGTCGCCGACGTACTTGGTGTTGACCTCGGTGGCGGTGAAGTCGCGGCCGATCAGGTCCGGGACCTTCGCGGCGGCGAGGTCGGGGACGGTGGTGCGGTGCCGGCGGAGCAGGCGGAGCCCGGCCGGGCCGATGGCCTTCATGACCCGGGCGACGCGTTTGTGGTTCACCACCTCACCCCCGTCGCGAAGCTCGGCGGTGATCCTTGGGACGCCGTAGGTGCCGTCCGAGGCTCGGTGGACGGTGCGTATCAGGGCGGGAAGCCGTGCGTCGGCCCCCTGCCGGGCTGCCCGCAGCGACGCCGTCCGGCGCCAGTAGTAGAAGGTCGACCGGGCCAGGCCCAGCACACGGCACAACCGCTTCACGCCGTATCGGCGCTGGTGGTCCTCAACGAACTGGCAGCGGTTCACCAGCCCGTCTCCGCCGCGAAATAGCGGGCCGCCTTGCGCAGGATCTCGCGTTCCTTCTTCAGCTCGGCGTTTTCCCGTCGCAGGGCGGCGGCCTCGGCTTCCAGCGCCGACGGCACTACCGGGGCTGAAGACGGGGCGGTCGAACTCCGGCCCCGCGGGCGGCCGGAGCCTGCCGCCCGGATCCAGTTCCGCAGCGTCTTCGCGTTGATCCCCAGGTCCGCGGCAACTTGCTTGATCGTCGCTTCCGGCCGCGACTCGTACAACGCGACCGCATCCGCCTTGAACTCGGCGGAGTAGTGCTTCATGGCCACGACACGTCCATCTCTCAGATCCTCAAGATCCACTATCTCGAGTGTCCAAGATCAGGGGTGAGGGCCCCGTTCGGGGAACTCGCGGGATGTCGCACACGCGGCGACGGCCGCGGGCGCGGGCCGCGCTGCTTGTGGGACCAGACCGAGGCTGTGCGCGCGGTATGTCGGTCTCGGTGAGCCGCCCGCCGACGCTTCGGGCCGGCCGGGAGACCTCACGGCCAGGACGTCTGGCTGCACCAGCCCGATCGCGTCATGTGAGGCGTCGATCCCCGCTGAGACCCGCCAGGATTCAGGGCGACCAGAAAACTCTTCGTCTCACCTCGTCTCACACATCTCTCACGAACGAGAGCGCGCGGGAGCACGCGAGAGCCTCTGACCTGGATAGTCGCTGTCGCCACGGACCACGGCGGACCAGGTGGACATTACATAGGCTAGGAGCATGGCCTACGAGATTCCGGTGACGCAAGCCCGAGCTGAGCTCGCCGAACTGATCAACCGCGTCGTCTACGGCGGTGAGCGAGTGGTCGTGACGCGGCACGGCAAGCCGCTCGTGGCGCTCGTCTCGGCCGCTGACCTGGAGCGGCTGGAAAATGATGAGGCGGCCGCAGAGGAGCAGGTGATCAGCTCCGTCTCCTCGGTCGGCTCCTCGGTGTCCGCTCCCGGCGAACGGCGGCGCTTCGGTATCGCGGCGGAGCACCGGGGGCCTCACGAGCCGGGCCGCTGAGCGCCGACTGACGGTCCGTGACGGGGAGACGCCGTGAGCCTTCGTCGGACACGGCAGGGGCACACGGCGTACTTGAACGGGGGCCGGCCCGCCGTCGGCCTCCGTTGAGCACCGTGGACGGTCCAAGCACCGCCCACAAGGCCAGGGCAGACATGCGATGCCCGCGCCGCCGCCCAAAAGGGCGGCCGGACGTAGCCAAGCGCCACCACTTGGCTTCCTGCGGAGACGAAGTCGACGGCGCCGTGCGAGGGGTCAGGACGGGGTGGTCGAGGCCCACCGCGGCAAGGGGCCTTGCGGGCGGTCGTGCCGGCGACCATGGGGTGCCGACGACGTCGCGGTCGCGCGGGGGTTCTTCGCGCGGATGGCGCTCGTCGGTGACGACGGAGGCCCGGGGTCGGGGAACGAGTTGCGGGGTCCGGACCGCCCGCCCTGCGCCGGACCAGGGCCCCGCACGGTCCCTGCGCCCGGGTCACCGTCGTCGGTGCCCTGAGCGCGCCGCTCGTCGGTGACCGGCTCGCCATCGAGGCTCCGGTGGCGGAAGACGCTCGGCTCACCGTCGACTCGGCGCCGACCCTCGCGCTGCCGGGGCCGGGCAAGGCCACCGAACCCGCCACCTGCGACATCGAGTTGAGCGTGGGGGAGTGGGGTCGGCTCCCCACCGGCTGCCGGAGCGGCTCGTCTCGGCACACGGCGGCGTGCTGCGCATGACCACACGGGTCGAACTCGCCCCCGCCGCACGGTTGGTGCTGCGCGACGAGCAGATCCTCGGCCGCCACGGCGAGAGCGGCGGCACCCTCACCAGCCGTCTCACCGTGTACCGCGGCGGCCGTCCGCTGATCGACCAGCAGACGGCGTACGGTCCGGGCGCGCCCGGTGACCGGGACGGTCCGGCCGTCCTGGGCGGCCGTCGTGCTGAAGGCCAACTCCTCCTCGTCGACCCGTCGTTCAACGACAAATGCCCCGAAGCGTGCCTGCTGGGACCGACCGCCGTCCTCACCCCGCTCGCCGGACCGGCCGTACTGGTGCCCTCGCTCCCGACGCCCGCCTGCTGCGCGGCACCCTGGACAGCGCGATGAACGACGTACTCGGCACCCCAACGGGGTGAACACCGCTCAGCGGGACACGGATGTCCGGTTATCGATTCGGTAAAGAAGTGTGCGTACGGCCTGTTCTCAGGAACCTCACAGACGACAGGATCCGCGGGAGGTCACGTAATGAAACGCGCCGCCACCGGCGGCGCTTCAGATGTGGGGGAGGTTCCACTTGAGACGCACAGCAGTGCTCGGCTCGGCCGGCGCTCTGATCGCGGGCACGCTCATAGCGGGCGCGGTGACCGCACCGGCGGCCACGGCCGAAGGCCGTCATCACCACGGTTCCGAGGCGCGTGGCGCAGAGATCGCCGCGGCACGGGCCGCCAGGTCCGGCATCGACTGGAAGGACTGTCCGGCCGACTGGGCCCTGGCCAAGCCGATCCAGTGCGGCTGGGTGACCGTGCCGCTCGACTACGCCAGGCCCGACGGCAAGCAGATCAAGCTCGCCGTCGACCGGCACGTCAGCACCGGCACGAAGGGCGAGCGACAGGGCGCCCTGCTCTACAACCCGGGCGGCCCCGGCGGTTCGGGGATGCGGTTCCCCACCCGGATCACCAACAAGAACCCGCTCTGGGTGAACACGGCGAAGGCGTACGACTTCGTCGGCTTCGACCCTCGCGGCGTCGGCCACTCCGCGCCGATCTCCTGCGTCGATCCCCAGGAGTTCGTCAAGGCCCCCAAGGCCGACCCCGTACCCGACTCCGAGGCCGACAAGCGCGCCCAGCGCAAGCTCGCCGCCGAATACGCGGACGGCTGCGCCCAGCGCAGCGGCGACATGCTGCCGCACATGACCACGCCGAACACCGCCCGCGACCTGGATGTCATCCGCGCCGCTCTCGGTGAGGAGAAGCTCAACTACCTGGGCGTCTCCTACGGCACCTACCTGGGCGCGGTCTACGGCACGCTCTTCCCGACCCACGTCCGCCGCATGGTGGTCGACAGTGTCGTGAACCCGGCCAAGGACAACATCTGGTACCAGGCCAACCTGAACCAGGACATCGCCTTCCAGGGACGCTGGGACGACTGGAAGGCATGGGTCGCCAAGAACGACTCCGTCTTCCACATCGGCAACACCCCCGCGAAGGTCGAGCAGGCGTGGCTGGAGCTGCGCGCCGCCGCGAAGAAGAACCCGATCGGCGGCGTCGTCGGCCCCGCCGAGCTCATCGGCTTCTTCCAGAGCGCGCCGTACTACGACTCCTCCTGGGCGCCCGTCGCCCGGATCTGGAGCGACTACCTGGGCGGCGACACCCAGGCTCTGGTCGACGCGGCGGGCCCGGACATGTCCGACACCGCCGGGAACATCTCCTCGGAGAACGGCAACGCCGTGTACACGGCGGTCGACTGCACGGACGCCAAGTGGCCCACCAGCTGGCAGAAGTGGGACCACGACAACAGTCGGCTGCACAAGGACTACCCGTTCATGACCTGGGCCAACGCCTGGATGAACCTGCCCTGTGCGACCTGGTCGGCGAAGCAGCAGACCCCGCTGAACGTGAAGACCGGCAAGGGCCTGCCGCCGGTGCTGATCGTGCAGTCCACGCGTGACGCCGCCACCCCGTACGAAGGCGCCGTCGAACTGCACAAGCGCTTCAAGGGCTCGCGCCTCATCACGGAGCGGGACGCCGGTTCGCACGGCGTCACCGGTCTGGTCAACCCCTGCATCAACGAGCGGGTGGACACCTACCTGCTCACGGGCAGCACCGACCGCAGCGACGTGACGTGCGCCCCGCACGCCACACCGAAGCCGTAACGGTCACAGCCGAAGGGCACGGGCGGCCGGTGGTCTCGGACCTCCGGCCGTCCGTGCCCGTGTACGGGCTCCGTCTCATGCCTTCCGGTCGTACGTCTCCAGCCAGGCGTCCTCCGCCGCGTAGTCGAAGAGCTTCTCCCCGTACGCCCGCAGCATGACGGGATAGGCGTCCG
Source organism: Streptomyces sp. NPDC047515 (assembly GCF_040643055.1). Classification (NCBI taxonomy): domain Bacteria; kingdom Bacillati; phylum Actinomycetota; class Actinomycetes; order Kitasatosporales; family Streptomycetaceae; genus Streptomyces; species Streptomyces sp. NPDC047515. Next base: position 35,194 of record NZ_JBEYTM010000046.1, on the reverse strand, counting down.
TCCAGTCCCTTCCTTCCAGCTGTGCGGAGATCCACTCGACCGTCGCCGGAAGCGACTGTGCATAGCCCGTCACCGGCCGGTACCCGAGCTCCTGCTCCGCGGCCGTCATGTCGTACACGATGGGATGGGCAGCGCTCCACGGCGTGGAGCCGACGCCGTCCTCGCCGGGCGCGCCCGCCATCAGCACGGTCTCGGTCCTCCGGCCGAACACCGCGTCCACGGCCTGGGCGATCTCCATGACCGTCGGTGCCTGCGGGTCCCCGGCGTTGAGCACCCGCGAACCGGGCCGGTCGGCGGCGAGCCGGATCAGTTCGGCCAGATTGGAGACATGGACCGGGTGGAAGCGGGACGTCCCGCCGTACGAGAGCACTCGCCGCTCGCGGCCGTCCAGCAGCCGCTTCACGAAGTACAGCTCGCGCGGCGACCGGCAGCGCACCCCGTGAATCGCGCCGGCCTGCAACAGGGTCACCGGCAGCGCGTCGCCGGCCGCCAGCAGGTCCCGCTCCAGCTGTATCTTCCGGGTCCCGTACGTGGTGTCGCCGGCCGCCACGGTGCGTTGGGTCTCCGGGATCGGCACGGGGTACCGCGGAGCACCGTCGGGTTCGCTCTGGGTGTCGAAGCCGCGGCCTTGATCGTCCTCGTACACCGCACCGCTGGAGATGACCACCGCCGAACCGATCCGGTCCGCGAGACCGGTCAGCTGACGGGCGTGGCCCTCGCCGTAGGCCACCATGTCGACCAGTACGTCGCAGCCCTCGCCCAGTGCCGCCGCGAGCGCCCCGTCCTCGTCCCGGTCGAGACCCGTCGCGCGCACCACGCCGTCCCACCGGGCGTCCCGCCCGCCGCCCCGCGAAGCGGCCGTCACCTCCCAGCCGTCCTCGACGAGCGCCTGCACGGCGGCCCGCCCGATCTGTCCCGTCGCTCCCAGAACCCATGCATGTCCCTTGCTCATGAGGAGCACGCTAGGACGCGGCCGGAACCCGGACCAGCGGAGTTCACCCAGCGCGGATTCGCCGTCAGCGTCGCGGCTTCGGGAACTTCTTCGGCTTCGTGTCCTGCTCGCTCTGTGCGGCCTTCACCTTGGCCGCGTACTCGTCGACGTACTCCTGTCCGGAGAGGCCGAGGATCGCGTACATGATCTCGTCGGTGACGGCTCGGATCGCCGCCTTCTGGTTCTCCAGACCGGCGTAACGCGAGAAGTCCAACGGTTCGCCGAAGCGGATGGTGACCCGTCTGATACGCGGGACGATCTGTCCCGGCGGCTGGATCTCGAACGTACCGACCATCGCGCAGGGCACCACCGGCACCTGCGCCGTGATCGCCATCACGGCCACACCGACCTTGCCCTTGTAGAGCCGTCCGTCGTGCGAGCGGGTTCCCTCCGGATAGATCCCCAGCAACTCGCCCCGGTCCAGCACCCCGAGCCCTTCACGGATCGCAGCCTTCCCCGCGTCCTTGCCGGACCGGTCCACCGGAATCTGCCCGATGCTGCGGAAGAAGGCGGCGGTCAGCCGTCCCTGCACTCCCGGCCCGGTGAAGTACTCGGCCTTGGCGAGAAACGTGATGCGCCGTTTCAGGATCGCGGGCATCAGGAAATGGTCGGAGAACGACAGATGGTTACCGGCCACGATGGCCGCGCCGTGCTCCGGGATGTGTTCCAGGCCCTCGACCCTGGGCCGGAAGAACAGCCGTAGCAGCGGCCCGATGATGACGTATTTGAGCACGTAATAGAACACGGGACGGCTCCTGGGGCCTCTCGTTCGGATCAAGCCGGGTCCGGCTTCCTCGGCGAGCGGCGGCTTCTGCGCGGTTCTACGGGACAGCCCTCAGGGACGGGGACCGGACTGGCTGCTGACGCTTCATCATGACGGAACGCCGTGCCGCTGAACAGGACGAACGCAAGCGCCGTGTCCCGGTGAGGGCCACGGACCGCAGAGCGGCGGCTCGGGCACCTCTCCCGCACTGAGAACGCCGGGTCGGAACATGTGGTCAGATCCGTGCCGGATCGCGGTGCGTGCTCCGAAGAGGCGGCTCACCCGTGGTTCGCGATGCCCTCCGCCACGGGAGCGAACAAGACTTTCCAGTTGCCTGGCAGATGCCGCACCGCGGCGCCGAGGTGAAAGCGGGCCACCGTCCACTCGTCGGGCCGGGCCCGAGGCCCGTGCTCCTGGACCGCCCGCAGGCACTGGTCGATGAACTCCGAGTCCTCTTCATCCAAACCCAGTCGCTCGCATGCTCGTTCCGCCTCTGGTGACTCCTCGAACCAGTCGTCCCAGTCGGTGGCCGCGCCCAAGAGGTAGAGCAGGTGACTCTCAGGGGCCGGCAGGGCACCGCGCAGGCCCTCGGTGGTGAATTCGCACTCCGCGACCCCCGCCAGGTCGGAGCTCCCGGTTGCCGCGGCGACGAGACTCGCCCAGTGGTCCATGTCATGCGTGCCGGTGGTCTGTCGCATGTGTTCGCTTGCGAAGGCCGCCATCGCCTCCGGGTCGTCGATCAGCGGTGACAGGACGATGTCGCTGCTGTAATCGAAGCCGAAGTAGTAGCGATGCCCATCGAGTACGAGCGACTCGATACCGCCGACATGGGCGATCCGTCCGGGCAGAGGATCGAAGCGCTGGGCAGATTTCCGTTCCATGGCCACGACCGTAGCGACCGCCACTGACATTGATACTCGTACGCGGGTTTTGGTGATCGTGGCACTGCCACTGACTGAGGCCCTGCTGGGCTGTCTTCGAGGTGTACCGTCCGGCTGCCAGGGCCCGTTCCCATGGCTCCGGCCAGGTGGAAAACGACCTGATAGGAGCTTGGTCAGAAGCCCCCTCGATGTCCTGTCTGCCCCACCCGGCCGGTGCCGCCTCCGGCTGGGAAGGCACCTCCAGCATGACAGCAGCGGACACGGTGGGCATGGGCGGCCACGACGGTGTCACACCCGCGCCTCGCCCTCCTCGCGATCACCGGTCCGCAGCCGGACGGGACCCAGCAATCCGCTGACACGCTGCCCCGGGAAGACGAAGTGGGTCGGGCTCACCGCGTCCAGGTGGGGTGCCAGCGTCCCGAACACGGTGATGTCGAGGGTGTTGGCCCCGGGCCCGACCAGACCTGTCAGATCGAAGACGTACGGGGAACACACCCGCACCCCGGCCTCCGCGTCACCGACCTGCACCTCCGCCGTCCCCCGGACCCGACCGAGATCCAGCGAGACGGGCCCCTCCGCGGCCCCGGGGGGCACGTTCACCGATCGGCGGTACCGCACGCCGCCGCTGTACTCGGCCAGGCCGCGCGTCTCCCAGTCGCCGAGGCGAATCCTCCCCGGGCCGACCTCGCAACGCACCGGACCGGCCAGGGCGGCGCCTGACTCGCGACCGGGAAGTGTCCGGACGCGCAGGGCCGCGGTTCGAGGGCCGGATGAGGCACCGGCCGAGAGGCAGGCCCTGATGGTCCGCACGCCCCGGGCGTCGGGGGCGGTGACGGCGGCGTCGCACGCGGAGCCGTCCACGAAGACCGTCGCCTCGCCGTACACGCGGACCGTCAGCCCGGTGGCTCCGGGCGGCAGTTCCCACCACAGCCACTCCACCGCTTCCCGGTGCCCCGGTACGGCGAACCGGACCGGCACCACCGTGCCGTCGTCCGCGTCCGGGTCCAGCCACGCGGCGCCCGGCAGCGGATGAGGGCGGCGACGCAGATACAGGGCGGCCGGGTCACCCACCGGCTCGCGACGCACCGCGACCGGTACACGCCCCCGCTCGCTCTGGGTCCACCATCCGGCGTCGCTGTGCAGGGTCGCGACCCGGTCGCCGTTCCCGTCGTCGAAGGCCGCGTCCACCAGGACCGCGCGGTCGCCGCCGCCCGACGGATCGACCGTGATGTCGTTGTCACCGATGCGCAGGGCCGCCGCCACGTCATGCCGTCGCACGCGGGGCACCGCGTGTTCGACGTACGGATCGAACCCGCCCTGTCTGCCCACGACATGTCCGTTGACGCGCAGTACGCAGGGCACTCGCGCGGCGACCTGGACGACGGCCCGGACGGGGAGGGCCGTCAGACGCAGTGTCGTGCCCATCGCCGCGGCGGCATGAATCCACTCCGGTCGCCGGTAGCGCCCCGGATCGCGCACGAGCGCCACATGCGCCCGCAGATCACAGCCTTGATCGGGTGTCAGTTCCAGTTCGAGCCGGTGGCGGCCCGAATCCACCCGCAGCGGGCCCATCGCGAGGTGGCCCCCGTCGTCCAGGGCTACGCGCGCACCGTCGATCCGGGCCCGCTTCGCCGCTGCGGCACCGACCGCGAGATGTCCGTCGAAGTCCTCGTCGAGGAACAACTCCGTGCACAGCAGCGCCATTCGTCCGGCGGCCGTGGGGCCGATGTGTGCGAACTCCTCCGGCACGTGCCCCTTGGGCCCCAGAACGGCACGGTGGACGGGATCCTTGCGCACTCCCAGGGTGTCGGACCATGCGAGCGGCGACGAACCGTCGGGTCCGGGGCCGTCGCGGAGCAGCAGCGCGTGCGGGCCGAAGGTCGCGTAAACCGTGTCCCTGGCCTGTTCATCGGCTCGGTCGGGCATGGCCCAGCCGTCCCGCACGCCGTCCTCCCCGGCCGCTTCCACGCGGTGCCGGAAGGTCCGGCACTCGGCGACGGCCGGGCCGTCGGGCGCACCGGTGGCGGGTCGGGCGAAGTCGCCCCAGGTGTTGTCGAGGGTCGGGACGAGTGTCATGTCCCAGTCCGCTTCCAAAGGGATCTCGATGGTGGTGACGGCCGCTGCGACACCGGGCGTCCCGGGTACCTCGGGCGGGGCCGCCTCCCCAGTGCGGTCCGGAAGCACCAGCAACGCCGCCGGCCCCCGGTCGAAGGGCACGTCGACCTCGGCGTACCCGGCGTCGTCGTCGACGGGATGCACCGGCAACGTCCGGGGAGCGCCGCCGAAGGGGTCGACCAGGAGGGCAGGGCCCACCGCGCCCGGCACCCGCACCCGCACCCGCACCCGTGCGCGGCGCGCGTAACGGTCGGGGTCGAAGTCGTACCGGGCGTCCAGCCAGCCCAGTGCGGCGCCGCGCTCGTCGGGCGCCGCGACGGCCGCCCGGGTGGCACGCGGGGATCCCGCGGTCAGGAACACCACCGTGGCGCCCTCCACACGACGCGCGAGTGCGGGCACCGGGGCCCGGACCACCGGGTGCGGACCCGTGAGCGCGGCGGCCGGCGAACCCGCCGGATCGTCCGTCCCGGCGACGAAGAGGGCCCTGCCGTCCGCGAAGCACGCGCGCAGCTCGGTCGGCACCGTGACCGGTCCGGGGCCGACGACGAGCTCCGGGAGGGCGCCGACCGCGATCAGCCTCCCACCGGCGTGGACGAATTCGACGAGTCGCCGGTCCGTCTCCTGTTCCAGGACCGTGCACGCGGGCAGCACGACCGTGGTGTACGCCTCGTCCGCGACCCTCAGCCGCACGTCGCCGTCACATGTCGAGACCCGGGCGCGTGCCAGGGACGCGTCGTCGATGACGTCGGCGTCGAGGCCGATTCGGTCCATGAGGCCCGGACGGGAGCAGAACCAGGCCATGTCGCCCACGAGTTCGAGATACGTCGACTGGGCGTGCCTCGCCGCGTCGGTGATTCCGTCCGGCGCGGTACCGGCCTGGGCCGTGGTCGTCGGCAGCAGGATCGCGGTGTCGCACAGATGACGGCCGAGGCTCAGGATCGCGCACAGCCGGGTCACGGCATCGGCGAAGACACGATGGTGGCGCCAGTACGGCTGACGCCAGTCGGTCGCGGGCGGTGCCCACTCCCACCAGCCGCCCTTGGTCGTGTAGTAGACGGCATGCGGGTTGTAGAGGGTCGCTCCGGCGCGCAGCCACGGCAGCAGCCAGTCGAACGTCTCCTCCAGCGTGCCGCCCCAGCCGGTGGAGTGGAACGCCTCGATCCAGGTGCGGGGGCGGCCGTGGAGATGGGCGAGCGAGGAGTGGATGCGGGCGTCCCCGTGATGGTCGGAGCCGGGGGCCGAGAACCAGCGGTGGGTGCGGGCGTAGTCGGCGTACAACTCCACGCCGGCGACGGGGTGTCCGGCACGGGCCGGGTCCTGCTGGTCGCAGCCGATGAGCAGGCCGTGCCGGTCGTGCCAGGCTGCCAGCGGCTGGAAGAACGCCTCCTCGGCCAGTTCCGCACGGGTCATCTGGTAGTCGCGCCGGATCCGGTGGGCGTCCGGATCCGTGCTGTCGTCGTACAGGGCGTCGAGCCGTGCGGTGATGTCGTAACCGCGCAGACGCAGAAAGGCATCGGTGAAGCCGGGGGACCAGGTGGGCAGGGACGGCAGCTCGTCCTGGAACGAGCCGACGACGACGGTACCGAGCCGGTCTCCCAGACGGCGCTCGAACTCCCCGTGCACCCGGTCCAGCAGCGCCGCACACGCCCGGGTGCCGAGGTAGTCGAAGCCGACCGGCACATGATGATGAAACGTCAGGCGCCAGCGCCCGGCGCTCGGCGCCCGTACCACCCCGTCGTCCACCGCGACCGGGACCGCCGGGCCGACGGTCCGGCCGGCGGCGTCGACCGGTTCGGCGCGGCCCGCCAGCGGGCGTCCGCCCGGGGGGCACCGCAGCTCTCCGGCCCGCATTGCCCCGGAGTCGACGACGGCACACAACCGGACGAGCCGACGGCCCGCGTGGGCGGGCTCTTCGTCGACCAGACGCGCCTGGAGGTCGGCGCCGGAGAAGCCGAGCTGATCGTAGAACCACAGGCTGACGCCGAGTTCGCCGGCGTCGTCGCACACGCCGTCGAGCAGATCCCACCACGCGTCGGACATGAAAGGCGGGTCGTCGGCGTCGGAGCCGAACAGGGGGCCCGACGGCGCCAGATTGAGGAGCACGAGGTTGTGCACACCGCCCTCCGCGAACCGTTCCAGCTGGGCCCGCAGCCGTGTGCGGTCGAGCCGTTCCCCGCTCCACCACCAGATGGCGGTGGGTGAGAAGGCACGCGGAGGTTGCGCGAGGATCGCCGCGATGCTCGGGGGGAGTGCCGGGTGCGCCGGGTGTGTCATGAGATGTCCTCAGCCCTTGAGACCGCCCGCGAAGCCCTTGATCACATATCGCTGGAGAAGTGCGAACACCACCAGGATCGGCAGCGCCGCCAGCACCAGTCCGGCGAAGACGAGTCCGTAGTCGGAGACGTACTGACCGACGAACGCGAACACACCGACGGGCACGGTCTCCTTGTCGGAGCCGCCCAGGTAGAGCAGCGGGGTGAAGAAGTCGTTCCAGACGAATACGGCGTTCAGGATGATCACGGTGCCGGTGATCGGGCGCAGCAGGGGAAAGACGATCCGGGTGAACGCCTGCCGGTGGTTGCAGCCGTCGATGAGCGCGGCCTGGGCGTAGTCCTGCGGCAGGGCCCGGATGAATCCGGTGTAGAGGAAGACGGTGAAGGGCAGTTGGATGCCCGTGTAGAAGAACACCATGCCCTGGTACGTGCCCAGCCAGCCCAGGTCGTCGACGAGTTGGTAGAGCGGGATCATGCCGAGCTGGAAGGGCAGCACGATGCCCAGCAGGAAGAGGATGTACACCCCGTAGCCGACGTCGCGGGCGCGGCGCGCGAGGCAGTAGGCCCCCGTGGAACCCAGCACGACGAGGAGCAGCAGACTCGCGACGGTGATGATCGTGCTGTTGAGCAGGGCGGGCCCCAGGGACGCGGAGGACCAGGCATGACCGAAGTTGGCGAAAGTGGGTGGGGAGGGGAGCGAGAGGGGGGAGTCCGAGATCTGCCGGGGGTCCTTCATCGCCAGGGTGATCAGGGCGTACACCGGGAACAGGAACGCCACGGCGACCGCGATCATGACCAGTTCGAGGGCATATCGCCCGTAGCGCGGTCGGCGCCCCCCCGCGCTCGGCTTTCCGTCCCACGGGTCCTCGGGGCGGTGCGGCGCTCACGCGGTGACCTCCCTCGCGCGCAGATGATGGAGCTGGACCAGGGAGACCGCGGCGACGAACAGCGCGAGGACGAGGGCGACGGCGGTGCTGTAGCCGAACTTCCCGTACACGAACGCTTCCTTGTACAGCACGGTCGACAGCGTCTCGCTGGAGGTGCCGGGACCGCCGTTGGTGGCGGCGTAGACCTGGTCGAAGAGCTTGAGACCGCCGATGGTCGACAGCATGAGGTTGATCGTCAGGGCCGGGGCCAGCAGTGGCCAGGTGACATGGCGGAAGCGCTGCCAGGAACCGGCGCCGTCGATCCTCGCCGCCTCGTGGAGTTCGGCGGGGACGCCCTGGAGGCCGGCGAGGAAGACGACCATCGAGTAGCCGGCGTACTGCCACACGACCATCGCCGCGACGGACCACAGGGCGAGCGAGGGATCGCCGAGCCAGTCCTGACGCAGACCGCCGAGTCCGATCGCGCCGAGGACGCCGTTGAGACCCGCCCCGTTGTCGGGGTTGTAGACGTACTTCCACAGGATCGCGACCATGACGGGGCTGACGACAGCGGGTGCGAAGAAGATCAGCCGCAGCAGGGCGCGGGACCTGATGTTGGTGTGGACGCCGAGCGCGAGCAACAGGCCGACGCCGTTCTGGACGATGACCACGGCGATGGTGAGCAGCAGGGTGTTGCTGACGGACTCCAGGGCCCGGCTGTCGTCGAGCAGGGCGCGGAAGTTGTCCAGCCCGGTGAAGGAGAAGCCGCCGATGCCGGACCAGTCGGTGAAGGCGTACATCACACCGGCAAGGCTGGGGTACAGGACGACGACGCCGTACACGACGAGTGCCGGAACCACGAAGATCCATGGCGCAGTGGTGTGATCGGGATGCCGGACGCGGCGGACGGGGCCGGCGGACGGGCCGACGGCCTTGCCGGCCGTGCCGTGGGCTGTGCCGGGGGCAGACCTCTCGGGGGTCCTCGTCACGACTTCTTCCCGTAGGCCTCGTCCATCTGTCCCAGCGCGCCGTCGACATCCGTCCTGCCCGCGAGCAGATTCTGTACGGCGGCGAAATGGGCCGGCTGCACCTCGGCGTTGGGCCAGCTCTGGTCCATGAACGGGACGGCCCGATTGTCGTCGATGACGGGCAGGAAGCCGTCGAGGACGGGGTCGATCCTGGTGGACGCGTCGCGCTTGAACGGGATCGCGGCCACGGACTGAGCCCAGCGGTCGACGTTCTTCTGCTTCCCCAGGAATTCGATGAAGGCCTTGGCCGCGGCCGCCTTCTTGGACCGCGCGGAGACACCGAGGCCGACGACGATGCCGGCCGGGATCCACAGACGCGCCGCGTCGTCACCACCGGGGAACGGGAACATGCCGAGATCGTCCGGTGTCCCGGCGGCCTGCCGGAAGCCGGCGAGCACGGCGGAGACCTGGACGGCCATGGCCGCCTTGCCGCTCGCGACCATGGAGGTCTGCTGCTCGTACGTCGTCCCGTTGGGGTTGTCGTTGAAGAAGCCGCGGCGCTGCAATTCCTTGTACTTGCCCATCGCGTCGGCCCAGCCGGAGCCGCGGAAATGCGCCTTTCCCGCGGCCATCTCGGCGTCGAACCCGGGGTTCTTCGCGTAGACCGCGTTGGGGACCAGCGCGTAGGTGATCAGCTGGGTGACCCAGGGAGTCTGTGTGCCGAGCGCGATCGGGATCACGCCCTTGGCCTTCAACCTGGCGCAGACGTCCAGGAGTTCGCCCCAGGTCCCGGGCGGCTGGACCCCTGCCTTGGCGAAGGCCTTCTTGTTGTAGATGGCGCCGATGACACTGCTGCCCGCCGAATACAGATACGTCTTGCCCTGGTACCGGTACGCCGGGTGGAAGTTCGCCGGGACCTCCTTGGTCCACGACTGGTCGCTGAGGTCGGCGAGGAGCCCGGCCTTGGCCAGCTTGACCATGGACATGGCACTGCCGCTGCCCGGATAGAGCACATGCACATCGGGGGCGTTGCCCCCGGCGAGCTGGGTGCGCACCACCGTCTGTACCTGGTCCGTGGGTGCGAAGGAGGTGGAGAACCCGTCGTCGGGACGGGACTTGCGGTACAGCCCGACGAGCTCCTCGATCGGCTTCTGCTGGTCGGCGACGCCGACGATGCGCAACTTGCCGGAGGCTCCGCTCGAATCGGAGCAGGCCGTCAGAGCGGGGGGAAGGGCGGCGAGTGCCGCGACCCCGCCGCCGATCCGGAGGAATCCCCGGCGCCCGACCGTGCTCAGGCCCGCTTGGCTGTGAGAACCCGTCGTCATGGTGTGTCCTCCTCGTGCGAACGGGCGAACGATGGTTTCGCCGCCGGTCCTGATGTACGTGGGCTCGGGGTGGGCGACGGTCGAGGTCCATCCGCGTGCGGCGTCCCGGCGGGGCCGTCGGCCGGGGGACAGGCCGCGGTGAAGCGGTAGACGCCCGAGGACACGCGGTAGAGAACGTGGTCGGGGCGGGTCGCGATCAACGTGACGTGGGGGTCGTCGGCGCTCGGGGCCGCTCCCGATTCGTGGACCGAGCGGGGGTCCGTGGTCGGCACGTGCACATCGGCGACGGCGCCGGGCGGCACCCGCACACGCAGGGTGAGCCGGCTGCCGCTCCTCTCCCAGGCCACCTCGACGGTGCCGCGGACCGATGTGTGACGGGCGCTCGCGTGTCGCAGGGAGCCGGGGCGGGGCCGTACCCGCAGATGGCGGTATCCGACGGAGTCCGGTACCTGGTCGAGGCCCGCGACACCGCGGTAGAGCCATTCGCCGATGGAGCCGAGCGCGTAGTGGTTGAAGGAGTTCATCGACGGAGCGCGGAACCCCGTCCCGGGTGTCCATCCGTCCCAGCGTTCCCAGATCGTGGTGGCGCCGTGCCGCAGAGGGAACCGCCACGACGGGACTTCGTCGCGGCGCAGGAGCGCATGGGCGAGATCGGCCCGGCCGTGCGCGTCGAGGACGGGCGCGGCGAGCGCGACCCCGAGAAAGCCGGTCAGCAGGGCGGGCCCGGCCGACTCGACGAGTTCGGCGAGCCGGCTCGCGGCGGGGCCGACCAGCAACGCGGGCAGCAACTCGAAGCCCAGCGCGACGAGATAGCCGGTCTGGGTGTCTCCTGCGATACGCACGGCGGGAGGTCCGTCGGCGCCCTGGTCGACGGTGACGAAATGCTCGGTGAACGCGCGGCGGATGTCGTCGGCCAGCCGGTGGTAGCGCTCCCCGGCCTCATTGCGCCCCAGGACATCGGCCGCCCGCGCCGTGAGGCGGGCACTGTGCGCGAAGTAGGCCGTGGCGACGACGTCGCGTGGGGTGGGGGTGCCGGGGGCGAGCCAGTCGGAGAAGTGCGGACCCACCCGCCTGCGCCAGACCAGATCCGTGTTGTGGCGGTGGATCAGATCGACCCAGGCGCACATTCCGGCCAGCGCCCGTTCGAGGAACCGCGGGTCGTCGTAGGTGCGGTAGAGGTGCCACGGGATGATCACACCGGCGTCGCCCCAGCCGGGCGCACCTTCGTCGGCGACCCCCACCAGGCACGGGGCGACATTGGTGAAGCCGCCGTCGGGCGTGCGGGCGTCATCGACGTCGCGCAGCCATTTCGTGAAGAACGCGGCGACGTCGGCGTTGAGCGCGGCCGTGGGCAGGAACACCTGTGCGTCGGCCAGCCAGCCGAGCCGCTCGTCACGTTGCGGACAGTCCGTGGGCACACTGACGAAGTTCGAGCGCTGCCCCCATGCCACACAGTCGTGGAGTTGCCGGAGCTCGGCGTCCGAGCAGTCGAACTCCCCGGCCCACGGGGTGTCGCTGTGCAGTGCCACGGCGACGACATCGGACTCGGTCAGCGCGGGAACCCCACTGATCTCGGCATAGCGGAAGCCGTGATACGTGAAGCGTGGTTCGAACACGATGGCGCGGCGCCCGTCCCCGACGAGCACATCCGTTGCGGCGGCGGTGCGCAGATTGGCCGTGTACAGACCGTTCGAGGCGTCCAGCACCTCGGCGTGCCGGATCACCACCCGGGCCCCGGCGGCGAGTTCATCGACCCGTAGCCGCACCCGTCCGGCGAGGTTCTGGCCGAAGTCGATGACATGGGTGTCCGGTGACGTACGGGTGACCGAGCACGGGCGCAACTCGGCCATCGCCCGCACGGGTTCGTCCACGGACGCCACGAGCAGCCGGTGATCGGTGTCCGCGACCAGGGCGGGGGACCAGCCGGAGTCGTCGAACCCGGGGCGCTCCCAGCCGTCGGCCGCGCGCCGCAGGTCATGGCACTCGCCCATCAGTAGATCCGCGTGACGGACGACTCCCGTGGCGGTGCGCCAGCTGTCGTCGGTGACGATCGCGGTACTGCGGCCGTCCGGACCGGTGAGGTGGAGCTCGGCCAGGAGCTGCGGGAACGAGCCGTAGTGGGCCCCGGCCCGGCGCGGTTCGAAGCCCACGAATCCGCTCCACCAGCCGTCGGCGAGGGTCGCGGCGAGAACGTTCTCCCCCTCACGCAGCAACTCGCCCACGTCATACGTCTGGTACTGGATGCGGTGACGGTAGTCGGTCCAGCCGGGCGCGAGTTCGGCGTCACCGACCCGGACCCCTTTGAGCCGGACCTCGTACAGACCGCGCGCAGCGACATGGAGCCGGGCGTGCGTGCCCGGCGAGCCGGTGAAGGTGCGCCGCAGGACGGGGCACGGGGAGAGCCCGTGGTCGTCGAGGGCGAACTCGCCCTCGGTAGGAGCGTCCATGACGTCGATCGGACGCGGGTCGTGAGTGATCCACGACGCCCGCCACGCCCCCGCGTCGGTGCAGGCCGTCTCGAACCAGGACGTCGCCTCGGTGGGTGCGCAGGTTCCGCCCGGCCAGACGGAGACCCGCCAGTGATAGCGCGTGCGGCTCCTGAGCGCGGGTCCGGCGTACTGGACGCAGATCGCGCCGGGATCGGTCACCCGTCCGGTGTCCCAGAGGAGTCGACCGCCCTCGTCCAGGTCCTCGGGGCGTTCGGCGACACGGACCCGATAGGCCACGGGGTCGTCCCCGCGCTGCTCGGAGACCAGCCGCCAGGAGAGCCGGGGCGCGGGTTCGTCGATCCCGAGCGGGGTGGTCCGGTGCTCGCACCGCAGGCCGAACGGCCGCAGCGCCCGGTCTTCGGGAGTGCCGGCCGCCGTGCCTCCGGCGGGGCCGGGGGCGGACACGTCCGCTGCCGAGGAACCGGACACGAGCACGTCCTTCCGTCGCACCGATTTTCCTCATGTGAAATCTAACGTTAATTCTGTGGCGTGGAGACTATGAGCCCCCTTGGGGGGTGTCAAGGGTGTTGTCGATCTCCCGGCGGCCGCCTCGGGGAAGGGGCGATGTATCCCCAACTAACCAGCTGTGAACGGCATTGTGACCACCCGCGTGTGGTCTTGTGGCAAGTGATTCCCCTGTGATATTCAGCCTGTGATTACCACATGGGTGGACGTGAAATCACGTGCCGATCCCACCTCGTACCGGACGGGATCCCGCCCGACGAAGGGACGAGTCTCATGTCAATGAACAGTGGGTCAGGCGGCGCCGGAGGGTTCGGAAGACGGGCGATGCTCGGTGGAACGGTGGGGATGGCACTCGCCGCGGCCGGCCTGTCGGCGGGCAGCGCCTGGGGTGACGCGCCGTTCCACGAGGACCCGTTCACCCTGGGAGTCGCTTCCGGCGATCCCTGGCCCGACGGATTCGTGCTGTGGACCCGCCTCGCGCCCCGGCCCCTGGCCCCCGACGGCGCCGGAGGCATGCCGCCGTACTCCGTCGACGTCCAGTGGGAGGTCGCCCGCGACGAACGCTTCCGGTCCGTCGTACGCCGGGGCCGCACCCGCGCGGTGCCCGAGCTCGCCCACTCCGTCCACGTCGAGGTCTCCGGACTCCAGCCGGGCCGGCACTACTACTACCGCTTCCGCGCCGGCGGCGTGCACAGCCCCGTCGGCCGCACCCGCACCGCACCCCCGCCGCACAGCCGTCCCAAGGAGCTCGACTTCGCCTTCGTCTCCTGCCAGGCGTGGTTCGAAGGCTTCTACACGGCCTACCGGCACCTCGCCGAGGAGGACGTCGACCTGGTCCTGCACCTGGGCGACTACATCTACGAGAACGCCATCGACGCCATGGGCGGTGTACGCAACGTCGCCGTCGCCGCCGAACTGCGCCCCGAACCGATGGACCTCGTCCAGTACCGCAACCGCCACGCCCTGCACCGCTTCGACCCCGACCTCATCGCCGCCCACCGGGTCCACCCGTTCGCCGTCGTCTGGGACGACCACGAGGTCGAGGACAACTGGGCACGCGACAAGTCCAAGGCCGACAACGAACCCGACCAGGACCCGGCTGTCTTCCGGCAACGCGCCGCGGCGGCCTTCCAGGCGTACTACGAACACCTGCCGCTGCGACTGCCGAACAAACCGAACGGCTTCGAAGCCCGGATGTACCGCCGTCTGCGCTACGGCCGCATGGCCACGTTCCACATCCTCGACACGAGGCTCTTCCGCGACGACCAGCCCTGCGGCGACGGAACGAAGAGCGGCTGCGACGAACGGCTCGAACCCGGCCGCACCATCCTGGGTCCCGAACAGGAGCGGTGGCTCTACCACGGTCTCGGACGTTCCGACACGACATGGAACATGATCTCCCAGCAGATTCCCGTGACCCAGGTCGACACCGACCCCGGCCCCGGCCAGGCATTCGTGATGGACTTCTGGGACGGCTACGTGGACGCGCGCCGACGGCTGTTCAAGGAGATCACCGACCGCGGCGTGAGCAATCCCGTCGTACTCACCGGTGACATGCACCGCCACCTCGCCGCCGATCTCAAACAGGACTTCGACGACCCCGGATCGCCCACGCTCGGCGTCGAGTTCGTCGGCTCCTCCATCTCCACCACGAAGGACGGGATGGACCTGGATCCCTCCGGCGCCAGGCTGCTCGCGGCCAACGAGCACATCAAGTTCACCAACTTCCAGCGCGGTTACGTGCGCTGCTCGCTGACCCGGGAGCGCTGCCGTGCCGACTTCCGGGTGCTTCCGTACGTCACCACCCCCGGAGCCCCCGTCTCGACCCGCACCTCGCTCGTGACCGAGGCCGGCCGGCCCGGGATCCAGTCCGCCTGAGACCCACCGGTCGCCCCCTGTCGGGGGAGCGGCAGGGGGCGACCGTGCCGGGCCCGTCCCAGCCCGGCACCCGGGCTCCGGCGCCGTCCGTCCGGACGGCGCCGGAGGATCCGGTCAGGGGGCGGTGCCCCAGGTGAGGGTGCCGGCCGTGTAGACGGCGATCTTCGAGGCGTCGGCGTAGCCGGTGTTGGTGGCGTGGCTGTAGTCGTCGGTCTCGTCGAAGTTCGACCAGTCGCTCTTGTTGAGCCGCAGCTGGATCTCCCCGGTCGAGGCGCCCGCGGCCAGACTGCCGCTGCCGAAGCCGACCTCCAGGTAGTGGCTGGCCCCCGGGGCCGCACTGCCCGAGGAGGACACGCCATGGGTCACATTGCCGCAGCCGATCACCGCGTAGTCGCACGCGGTGCCGAAGGTGCTCGCACCGGCCTCGGGCGTGAACCAGTACCGCACCTTCACCGTCGACAGATCCACCGTGCTCGTTCCGGTGTTGACCAGTTGCAGACCCATCCGGATCTGGTTGTCGGTGGCCGAGGAGTCGGTGTTCTTGTACTGGACCTTGAGCGTGCCGCCGCCGGTACCGCCGCCCTGGTCGGTCGTGGCCGAGACCGCCGCGGAGGCCGGCGAGACATTACCGGCCGCGTCCCGGGCCCTGACCGTGTAGCTGTACGCGGTCGAGGCCGTCAGACCCGTGTCCGTGTAGGAGGTCGACGCGGAGGAGCCCACCCGCACTCCCGCGCGGTACACGTCGTACGCGCTCACCCCGACGTTGTCGGTCGACGCCGTCCAGGACAGCGAGACACTGCCACTCGTCCTGCCCGTGACCTTCAGCCCCGTGGGCGCGGTCGGCGCCTGGGTGTCGTCGCCACCGCCGCCGTTCAGCGGCGGGTAGGCGTTGCGCACCAGCTCCTGGAACTGCGCGGAGAACCAGTGCCCCGCGAGCGGGGAGTTCGGCAGGGCGCCGGACAGGCTGTTGCCGTTGCGGCCGTTACCGGTGTACGTGGGGTCGCACATCCGGTCGAAGCCCTTGCCCTCGTCGTTGTCGATGGGCTGGCTGTTGCCGTCCGACTCGCCCGGCGGCTTCGCCCAGACGTAGGCGTCGATACCGGGTTCGGGGGCGCTGGTCGGCCGCTCGCCGATGCCCGCGCCGCTCTGGTTGCACCAGTTGCCCGCGTGGATGCGCCGGTCGACGCGCCCCCCGTTGACGTAGTCGTCCACACCGGTCAGCGGACCTGCACCGGTGGGCCGGGCGGGACCGCCCCAGCCGTTGCGGGCGGTGTCGATCAGCATGCCGATGTCGGAGGCGAACCCCTGGCTCACCAGCTCCGTGCGCAGTGCCTGCGCGAAGGAGAGCTCATCGGCGTAGTAGTTCCAGTCCACCCACTTGGACTGGCGCACCGTGGTGCCGTTCACGGTGTCGGTGACCTTGAAGTAGGGCTCCTTCAGGGCCGAGTAGTTGGCAGTGTTCACGATGAAGCCCTGGACATCGGCGACCGTGGCGCCCTCCGATGTCGCGGCCTTCTTGAACTCCTGGGCCGCCGGGACGAAATTGGAGTCCCAGCCCAGCCAGCCGTGGTGGGCGGCGTCGATGTAGTTGTAGACGTTGGGAATGGCACCGAGGGTGTGGAGGGCGTAGCCGACGCCCTTCTCGTAGTTGCCGTTCGCCTTCATCGTCGCGCACGCCTCGGTCGACCCGGCCGTGCCGCCCGCGTTGGTGACCAGGTTCGGCAGCGAGTCCGGCTCGATGACGGTGACGATGCGCAGACTCGCGTAGGCAGGGTCGGCGAGGATGGCGGCGATGGGGTCGATGTACTCGGTCTTGTACCGGCCGAGCTCGGTGGGGCCGAGCTCACCGTTGGACGCCAGCGCGGCGCAGTCCCGCCCCGGCAGGTCGTAGATGACCACCTGGAAGAGGTTCGCGCCCTGGTCCAGGGCCGTGTCGAGGTGCTCGCGCAGGCTCATCGCGTCGCCTGCGCCCTCGATGGCCGCGATGCGGTCCATCCAGACGAAGGAGGGCTCATCGGCGATCACGCTGCCGCCCGGTTCGGCCGCCGCCTTGGCGGACCAGTCGGGGTTCACGTAAGCGGTGGCGCCCACGTAAGGGTTGTCGACGCGGGCTGCGGCCGACGCCGGCGAGGGTATGGCCACCGCCAGTGCCGCGCCCATCGCCAGGGCGGAGAGCGCGGCCA
This sequence comes from Streptomyces sp. NPDC047515, assembly GCF_040643055.1. Classification (NCBI taxonomy): domain Bacteria; kingdom Bacillati; phylum Actinomycetota; class Actinomycetes; order Kitasatosporales; family Streptomycetaceae; genus Streptomyces; species Streptomyces sp. NPDC047515. The sequence continues at coordinate 17,997 of NZ_JBEYTM010000046.1, read as the reverse complement.
GTTTTCGGCGTACTCCGTGCAGGGTGGTGCCTCTGTTTCTCATTGCGGCTCCGTGCTCCTCTCGTACGCCTGCGGAGGTGCCCCGCAGACGGGTTCGTGGGGGTGTCGCCCGGGGTGGCGGTCCGGTCAGGGCGCGATGTCTGCCGCCGGGTCCACGGCGACGTGGACGGTGAGCCTCGGTGCGCCGGCCCGGGGGCGGCCGCTCATGGCTCGATGCCCCGGGCGAGGGCGCCGCCGAGGTACGCCGCGGCCTTCGAAGCGTCGGCCGCGGCGCCGCTGGTCGCGCCGCGGGCCGCGGGCGCGGCCGGTGCGGCGACGGCGGTGCCCGGGGACAGGCCCATGGCGAGCGGACGACCTCCGAGGACGCTGCTGAACGTTCTACGGGATATCACCACAAATCCTCCAGCGGCGGGTGTCGTGGGGGAGAGGTCGGGCGGAGGAGGGTGCGGCGCGGTGGTGCGGAGCGGAGTGGGCGGCGAGCGGGGCCCGATGCCGCGGGAAGGGTTCACCGTCGAGGTGCGCGACGGCCATTGTGTGCAAGTCTTGATTGTGGGAGCGCTCCCAAGGTGGCGTGGTGATGCGAACCTGTCAAGGGTCCCATCGCAACTGCTTCACGGGTTTGTCGACGTGAAGACCCGGCGCGCGACCGGTCCCCTGGCACACAACCGCAGGTGGGGAAGGTGCACCGGGGCCCGGTCCCTGCGGTGCGCCCGCGTGGCGGAGGGGGCGTGTCACCGGACGACGAGTGAACCCTTCATATACGGGTGAATGGTGCAGATGTACGGTACGTGCCGGCCTTGGCCGGGGCGGTGAAGGTGACCGTCCTCCCCGGCGCGACATCGCCGGTGCCGAACGTGGCGCTGCCGGTGGCGGTCACGGTGTGGGTCGCGGCGTCCTCGTTGACCACGGTGATCAGCGTCCCAGGGGCGACCGTCAGCCGGGCCGGCTCGAAGGCGAAGTCCTTGATCGTGATCAGCACCTTGCCGACCGGGGAAGCCGAGCGGGACGCAACGGCCGAGGGGGCGGCGGACGGTGCGGCACTGGAGGGTGACGAGCTGCCGCCACCACTGTTCGAACAGCCCGTGAGGGCGGTCGCGCAGAGGATCGCGGCGGCTACGGCGACACGGGCACGGCCGGGCGTGAGCGGAGTGTGCACGGTGTCAGTGCCCGCCGCCGGTCGGCCGGGCGGAGCCGGGCTCGGACGAACCGGACTCGGCCCCGCCCGTGATCCTGCTGCCGGACGGGTCGAGCACGTACCACTTCGCGCCGGAGTCGTTCACCCCCTGGCCCTTGGTGTCACCGGCCGCCCTGTCGTCCGCGAAGTAGTACAACGGGTGCCCGTTGTACGTGACTTGCCTGCTGCCGTCGTCCCGTTTCGTCGTCCCCAGCAGACCCGCCTTCAGGCCCTTGCCGGCGACCGGCTCGCCACTGACGATCAGGGGCGGCCACTCCTTGGCGCAGCCGCCCGAGCAGTTCGACCGGGACGTGGTGTCGGCCGCCCAGAGGTAGAGGGTCCGGCCCTTCCCGTCGACCAGGATGGTCCCGAGCGGGGTGGACGCGGTGGCCACGGTTCCCGAGGCGGGGACCGATTCCGACGGGGAGGCGGAGGGACTTCCCGCTGCCGCCGGTGTGCTCGCGGCGGCGGATTCCGACGCCGACGGCTTCGTACCGCTGCTGTTCGAGCGACCGCCGACGACGGCGGAGAACACGCCCATCACGATCACGGCGACGGCCGGCCTGACATGGTTCCCCAACACAAGAGCTCCTCGGATCCGGCCGCCGTTCCGGCGGCACCTCGGCCCGAACGTTAGGGGCCGCGCGGCAGGAGAAACGGCAGGCGCCCGGGGGACCCGCCGGTCGAATCCGTCCGGGTGCAGCGCTCCCTCCAGGCGGTACTCCAGCCGGACCCGCCGACGGCCCCGGACCGTGGGACCGGCGGCGCGGCTCCTTGCCCGGCGTGGACTTCCGGGTTCACCTTGGGGGTTCCCGAAGGCGGGATCTTTGGGGCGGTGGACACGCGACCGGCCCGAGCCCGGATCACCCGGACCCCCGAGCCACAGGAGTTCTCCGATGCGCCTGCGCGCGAGCCTCGCCGCCGCTGCCCTGCTCACCCTCACCACCGCGGTGCCCGCCGCGGCTGCCCGGTCCGAGGAACCCGTGCCGGACCGCGGCCTCTTCCTCACGGTCTCGGGCAGTGAGAACACCTGGATCCGGGGTGTCGCACTGTCCTGCCCGCCCGCCCCGGACACGCGCCATCCCCACGCGGCAACCGCCTGCTCGGCGCTCGTAGCGGCGGCCGGTGACCTGGAGCGTCTGCCCGGCGACCGGCACCTGTGCACCAAGAAGTACGACCCGGTGACGGTCACGGCCACCGGCACGTGGGACGGGCGTCCCGTCACCTGGCGGAAGACGTTCCCCAATGCCTGTGAGGCGGACACGCTCACCGGGCCGGTCTTCCGCTTCTGACTCCGGTCGGCCCGAGCCGGGTGGGAGGTCCGGCTCAGGAATCGCGCGTCGCGGCCATGGCGAGGGTGATCAGACCGAGCACCACCCAGCCGAACCAGAGCCAGCCGCTGCTGCCCAGCGCCACCGTGTAGCAGGTGACCGCGATCAGGGCCACCACGGTGATCATTCCCATGGTCTTCGTGGATCCGGACATGCCCGCACCCTCCTCATCGGCCACGCGGCCGTGGAGGCCATCGTCACCCGGGAAGCATGCCCGCCGCTACTGCCCGCGCGCCTGCAGTGAGGCGAGATAGGCGTTGTACGCCTGCAGCTCCTGGTCCCCGTCCCGGTCGGCCGCCCGGTCGGAGCGCTTGGCCAGGCGCTGCTCGGAGCGGTACCACTGGAAGACCAGCGCGATCAGTACCAGCACCGACGGGATCTCGCTGAAGGCCCAGGCGATGCCGCCCGCCCAGTTCTGATCGCTCAGCGCGTCCACGCCGAGCGAGGCCGGCGGATGCTTGTACGTCTCCACCATCGGCGTGGACGCCATCATCAGCGCGATGCCGAAGAAGGCGTGGAACGGCATCCCGGCGAACAGCTCCAGCATCCGCATGACATAGCCGGGCCGGTGCGGCCCCGGGTCGACGCCCATGATCGGCCAGAAGAACACCAGGCCGACCGCGAGGAAGTGCACCATCATCGCGATGTGCCCGGTCCTCGAACCCATCAGGAAGTCGAAGAGCGGGGTGAAGTACAGCGCGTACAGGCTGGCGATGAACATCGGGATCGTGAAGACCGGATGCGTGATGATCTTCATGTAGCGGCTGTGCAGCAGCATGAGCAGCAGCTCGCGCGGGCCGGTCCGGCCACGCCCCGCGACCGGGAGCGCGCGCAGCGCCAGCGTGACCGGAGCGCCCAGCAGCAGCAGGATCGGTGACAGCATGCTGATCACCATGTGCTGCACCATGTGCACGCTGAACATGACCATGCCGTAGTCATTGAGCTTGGTGCACATCACCAGGGCGATGCTCAGCACGCCGACGACGAAGAAGACGCTCCGGCCGACCGGCCAGCTGTCCCCGCGTCCGCGCAGGCGCAGCACGGCGTAGCCGTACAGGCCGATGGCGAGGACGCAGCCGATGAGGAAGAACGGGTCCGCGGAGAACTGGAGCCCACGTCCCAGCGTGAACGGCGGCAGATCCATGTTCATGCCGTGCCCGCTGTGATCCATCTGTTCACTCCCGCTGGGGACATCCCCGTTTCGTGCCGGTTGTCCCGACCAGACTAGAACCGCCCCCGGCCGCAGCTGCGACCGGGGGCGGTTCGTCGTGCAGGGGTGTCGCTCAGAGCACGCACTCCGCCTCGGCGTACCGTTCGGCCGGGACGGTCTTCAGGGTTTCCACGGCCTCGCCCAGCGGCACCATCGCGATGTCCGTCCCGCGCAGCGCCGTCATCATGCCGAACTCACCGCGGTGTGCGGCCTCCACCGCGTGCCAGCCGAAGCGGGTGGCGAGCACGCGGTCGTACGCGGTCGGGGTGCCGCCGCGCTGCACATGGCCGAGAATCACCGGGCGGGCCTCCTTGCCGAGGCGCTGCTCCAATTCGGTGGAGAGCTGCGTCGCCACGCCGGCGAACCGCTCGTGGCCGTAGATGTCCTTGGTGCCCTGCTCGAACTGCATGGAGCCCTCGCGCGGTTTGGCGCCCTCGGCGACGACGACGATCGCGAACTTCTTGCCGGCCGAGAAGCGCCTGCCGACCACCTCGGTCAGTTCGTCGATGTCGAAGGGGCGCTCCGGCACGACGATGGCGTGCGCACCGGCGGCCATGCCCGAGTGCAGAGCGATCCAGCCGGTGTGGCGGCCCATGACCTCGACGATCAGCACCCGCTGGTGCGATTCGGCGGTCGTTTTCAGCCGGTCGAGTGCTTCGGTGGCGACACCGACGGCGGTGTCGAAGCCGAAGGTCACATCGGTGGAGGCGATGTCGTTGTCGATCGTCTTCGGTACCCCGACGATCGGCAGGCCCGCCTCGGAGAGCAGATTGGCCGCCTTCAGCGTGCCCTCGCCGCCGATCGGGATGATCACGTCGAGCCCGAGGTCGGCGACGTGGCCCCTGGCCTGTTCGACGCCGCCCCGCAGATGGGCGGGCTGGACCCGGGAGGAGCCGAGGATCGTACCGCCGCGGGCGAGGATGCCGCCGACCGCGTCGAGATCGAGCTTGCGGTAGTCGCAGTCGAGGAGCCCCTTCCACCCGTCGTGGAAGCCGATGACCTCGTCGCCGTGGTCGACCACCGCGCGGTGCACGACGGAGCGGATGACGGCGTTGAGGCCGGGGCAGTCGCCGCCGGAGGTGAGCACACCAATTCGCATTGCCCGGGAAACCTTTGCAACGTGGGCCGACGACCGGACCACGTCGTCCGGTTGGTTCCCCGCCACCCTACCGGCGCAGGGTGGCGGGACCGAACCGGCCGTCCGCCTGCTGGACGCCGCTCAGCTGAGCGGAACGAGAGCGTCCGGCAATCCGGGGCGGCGTCGCCCCCGATTGCCGGACGCTCTGTGCCTCATCAGGCGGGCTGGGTCGCCGACGCGATGCGCTCGGCGCGCAGTGCCTCGTACCAGCGGTCGTCCGTCGGGGGCAGTGCGTTGACATCGAGCGCCAGCTTCAGCAGCAGGTCCGCGATCAGCGGGTTGCGTGCCATCACGGGCCCGTGCATGTACGTGCCGAAGACGGTGTCGTTGTACGCGCCCTCGGTGCCGTCGCCGGTGCCGTTGCCCCGGCCGAACTGCACCCGGGCGAACGGCCGTGCCGTCGGGCCGAGATGGGTGATGCCCTGGTGGTTCTCGAAACCGGTCAGCGGCGGCAGGCCGAGGTTCGGGTCGATGTCGGCCAGTACGTCACCGACGCACCGGGCCCCGTCGCCACGGGTGGAGACCACGTCCAGCAGCCCGAGACCGGGCTCGCGCTCACCGAGGTCGTTGATGAACTCGTGGCCGAGGATCTGGTACCCGGCGCAGACCGAGAAGATGATCGCGCCGTTGGACGCGGCCCGGCTGAGCCCGCCGTCGCGGCGCAGCCGCTCCGCGGCGAGGCGCTGCGGCCGGTCCTCACCGCCGCCGATCAGATAGATGTCGCCGGACGTCGGTACCGGCTGGTCGCTGCGGACGTCGACGCGCTGCACGTCGAGACCGCGCTGCCGGGCCCTGCGCTCCACCACGAGCGCGTTGCCCTGGTCGCCGTAGGTGCTGAGCAGGTCGGGGTAGACCCAGACCAGACGCAGACCGTTGTTGCTCATGCTTCGTCCTCTCCGGAGGTGGCCGGGGCCGGGTTCAGTTGCCGACACGACGGCGCAGGTCCTGGAAGGCGGTGTAGTTGGCGATGACCTCGATACGGCCGGGCGGCGCCTGCTGAACGGCCTCGTCGAGGTTCTCGCAGACCCGGAAGTCGAGACCGGCCACCTCAAGACGGACCGCGAGATCCAGCTTGCGGTCACCGAGCACGAAGATCGGGTGACCGGCCAGCTGGGTGTAGTCCACGTCCCACAGCCAGGACGTGTCCGTGCCGTCGGCGCCACGGGCGTTGACGGAGAGGATCACCGGCGTGGGCGGCGGGTCGATCAGGGAGAACGTTTCCAGCCAGCCTGCCGGGTTCTTCGCCAGCAGCAGCCGCAGCTCACGGCCGAGGAATCCGACCACGTCGTAGCGGCCCGCGACCGCCTGCACCTGATACATGCGCTCCAGCGCCACCTGCGGCGGCACGCCGAAGACGGCGGCCACGGCGGCGGAGCTGGTGGCGTTGGCCTTGTTGGCGCGGCCGGGCAGCTGGAGATGGATCGGCCACGCCGAGCCGTGCGGGTCCAGCACGTAGTCGCCGTGCAGCACCCAGCTGGGGGCGGGGCGGCGGAATCCGCACTCGCCGCAGAACCAGTCGTCGCCGGGGCGCTGCATCACGCCGCCGCAGGACGGGCAGGACCAGGCATCGTCCTTCCACGCCTGGCCGGCCGCCACCCACACCACATTGGGGGAGGAGGACGCCGCCCAGACGATCAGCGGATCGTCGGCGTTCGCGACGATCACGGCCTTCGAGCCGGACAGCCCCTCACGCCACTTCTCCGCGAGCATCCGGGTCTCCGCGGCGCGGTCCAGCTGGTCGCGGGAGAGGTTGAGCAGTGCGATCACCTTGGGCGTCGTGTCGCGTGCGACCCCGGCGAGATACTTCTCGTCGACCTCTATGACGCCATACTTCGCGTCCGAGCCGCCCGCCAGTGCCGAGGTGATGCCCGCCGGCATGTTCGCGCCGAGCGCGTTCGACACGACCGGGCCCGCGGCCCGCAGCGCCTCGGCGATCAGCCGCGTCGTCGTCGTCTTGCCGTTCGTCGCCGACACGAGGATCACGTCCAGGTGCTGCGCCAGCCGCCCCAGCAGGTCGGGGTCGAGCTTGAGTGCCACCCGGCCGCCGATCACCGATCCGCTGCCGCGCCCCGCGGCGCGTGACACCGCCGCCGCGGCCTTACCCGCCGTCACGGCCAGCTTGGCCCGCGGCGACAACGGCTCCGTGTTGCCTGCCATCGTCCTAGATCCTCCTTGCATCGGTCCACGCCCAGCCTATCGATGTCCGGCGCGGCAACCGTACGGCGGCACCACCGGGAAGGTTCAGGCCGCGTGGAACGTACGATTGCCGCCATGCGAAACCGCCCGATCCCCGGCAGTTCCGGACTGATTCGTGCCATGAGTCTGCTCGGTGATCCGGTGCTGCACGGTGCCTGCGAACCCGTCACGGACTTCGGCCCCTCGCTCGCCCGCCTCGTCGAGGACATGTACGCCACCATGTACGCGGCCCAGGGGGTCGGGCTCGCGGCCAATCAGGTCGGCGTCCCGCTGCGGGTGTTCGTCTACGACTGTCCGGACGACGACGACGTCCGGCACCTCGGACATCTCGTCAACCCGAAGCTGGTCGAGGCGGACGGTATCACCGTGCGCGGCCCGGAGGGCTGTCTGTCGCTGCCCGGCATCGAGGCCGGCACCCCGCGCTTCGACCGCGCCGTCGTCGAGGGCGTGAACGTGGCGGGCGAGCCGGTGCGGGTCATCGGAACCGGCTTCTTCGCGCGTTGCCTGCAGCACGAGTGCGACCACCTCGAAGGCACGGTCTACACGGACCGGCTGGCCGGGCTGCGCCGGGCGCGAGCCCTGCGTGCGGCCCGCCGGGCGCCCTGGGCTCCAGGCCGCTGACCGCACGCCGTCTCAGAACCCGGGGCCGCCGGGCCGGTCGCCCGCGGCGGCCAGCCTGCCCCACAGCAGATCCGCCAGGCTGCGCACCAACTGCTCGCGTGAACAGGGGCGTTCGCCCAGCCACCAGTCACCTGCGGCATGCATCATGCCGACGATGCCATGGCCCCAGATGCGGGCCATCGCCTCGCTGTCGGGGCCCAGGTCCACCCGCTCGGCGATCACCATGGCGAGCTCCTCGCCGAGCCGACGCAGCAGCGGCGCGGAGTGCCGGCCGACATCGAAGCCCTGCTCGGTCGAGGGGGCCGAGTCGTCGGACGGGTGCATCAGGAAGCGGTAGACCTGAGGTCGGGCCTCGATCGCCGCGAGATAGGTGTCGAGCGTGGACTCCACGCGTCTGCGACGCTCGGCGGGTGCGTCGAGCGCGGCCCGCAGGGCGATCAGAAGGGCGTCGGTGTGGCGCTTGGCCAGAGCGCGGTAGAGGCCGCCCTTGTCGCCGAAGTGCCGGTAGAGGATGGGCTTGGTGATTCCGGCCTCCGCCGCGATGGCGTTCATCGAGGCCCCCGGCCCGTCCCTGAGCACCACGCGGTCGGCGGCCTCCAGCAGCTCGCGGCGGCGGCTCTCGGCCGCTGTCCGCTGCCGCTCGGCCTGTCCTGTGGTCTCCATGTCGCCCTCTCCCCGCCCCTGGCCGTGCGCATTGCGTCCTGCCTGCGCAACGTAACACCCTGCCCTGCGGTGCGCGGATCGGTACCCGGGCGGTTGACAGGGGCTACTTGTCGGTAACAGACTGCGGTTACCGCAAGTAACAAGTGGTTCTTTCAGGGCAGTACGTGGAGGGGAACATGGCCGAGTTCACGCTCGAACTCAACGATGACCAGAAGCAGGTCCGTGACTGGCTTCACGGCTTCGCCGCGGATGTGATCCGTCCGGCGGCCTCGGAGTGGGACGAGCGTGAGGAGACCCCCTGGCCCGTCATTCAGGAGGCGGCCAAGGTCGGCATCTACTCCCTCGACTTCTACGCCCAGCAGTTCTTCGACCCGACGGGCCTCGGCATCCCGATGGCGATGGAGGAGCTCTTCTGGGGCGACGCGGGCATCGCCCTGTCGATCGTCGGTACGGGCCTGGCGGCCGTGGGCGTCCTCGCCAACGGCACCGAGGAGCAGATCGGCACCTGGATCCCGCAGATGTACGGCGACGCGGATGACGTCAAGGTCGCGGCCTTCTGTTCCTCCGAGCCGGACGCGGGCTCCGACGTCGCCTCGATGCGCACCCGCGCGGTGTACGACCAGGCGAAGGACGAATGGGTGCTGAACGGCACGAAGACCTGGGCGACCAACGGCGGCATCGCCAACGTCCATGTCGTCGTCGCCGTGGTGGACCCGGAGCTCGGCTCCAAGGGGCACGCCTCGTTCATCGTGCCGCCGAACACCCCCGGTCTCTCCCAGGGGCAGAAGTTCAAGAAGCACGGCATCCGGGCCTCGCACACCGCCGAGGTGGTCCTGGAGGACGTCCGGGTTCCCGGTCACTGCCTGCTCGGCGGCAAGGAGAAGCTCGACCAGCGCCTGGCGCGGGCCCGCGAGCGTGCCGCGTCCGGTGGCGAGCGGGTGAAGAACGCGGCGATGGCCACCTTCGAGGCCTCCCGCCCCGCGGTCGGCGCCATGGCGGTCGGCACCGCCCGTGCGGCCTACGAGGTCGCGCTGGACTATGCGAAGACCCGCACCCAGTTCGGCCGGCCGATCATCGACAACCAGGGCGTCGCCTTCCAGCTCGCCGACATGCGCACTCGGATCGACGCGGCCCGGCTGCTGGTCTGGCGCGCCTCCTGGATGGCGACCACCGGCAAGCCGTTCACCTCGGCCGAGGGCTCCATGTCCAAGCTGTACGCGAGCGAGACGGCGAAGAAGGTCACCGCACAGGCCGTCCAGATCCTCGGCGGCAACGGCTTCACCCGTGAGTACCCGGTGGAGCGGATGCACCGCGACGCGGCGATCTACACGATCTTCGAGGGCACGAGCGAGATCCAGCGCCTGGTCATCGCCCGCACTCTCTCGGGCATGCCGATCCGCTGAGGGCCGTCCCGTAGGCTCTTTCGTTCGGATCAGGCGAGCTGATCCGAACGAAAGGCCCCGGGCACACCGGCCCGCGGGGTCGGTGCGCGCGCCCGTTCGCCAAAGGGGCGGGACGTCGGCCCATTCCGGCGACGGAGCACCGAGCGGTCCGGCGGTCGACGCGGCGAACCGGTCAGGAGGGCAGCTGGGACTCGATGGCGGCGACGAGCTCCGGGTCCTCCGGCTGCGTGCGCGGGCGCAGTCGCGCGACCGGCTCACCCGCCGGCGAGATGAGGAACTTCTCGAAGTTCCACTGGACGTCACCCGCCTCGCCGTCCGCGTCCGCGAGGCCGGTCAGCTCGGCGTACAACGGGTGGCGCCCCTCCCCGTTGACGTCGGTCTTCTCCAGCAGCGGGAAGCTGACGCCGTACGTCGTCGAGCAGAACGTCCGGATCTCCTCCGGGGTCCCCGGCTCCTGGCCCGCGAACTGGTTGCACGGCACGCCGAGAACGGTGAAGCCGCGGTCCGCGTACGTGTTCTGGAGCCGTTCCAGGCCCGCGTACTGCGGGGTGAGTCCGCACTTCGACGCGACGTTCACCAACAGGACCGCCCGGCCGCGGTAGTCGGCCAGGGAGGTGGACTCGCCGGTGAGCGTGCGCAGGGGAATGTCGTACAGCGTCATGAGGCTCTCCTTGTAAGAGTGGCTTCCATGACCATTGTCACGCCCACAGGTTGATCGGCACGAATCCGACTGCCCGGCCGTCCGGATCCAACAGTCGGCCCATCAGCTTCACGGCGCGCAGGGCGACCACCCGGTCGGCGATCCGCAGATGGGGGAGGGTTGCGGCGAGACGTACCTCCAGATCCTGGGCGTCGACGAGGGAGGAGACCCATACCGTCGCGATCAGGTTCCGCGGGCCGGCCAGGGCCAGGCACTGCCGGATCTCCGGCAGCCTCGCCAACTCCCGTGCGGTGGAGTCGAGATGCTCGGCCGCCACGGTACCGAAGAAGGTGACGGCGACCGGTGAACCGGACAGTGAGCGGGCCAGGTCGCAGCGCAGCACCAGCCGGCCCGATTCCAGCAGCCGGTTCAGCCGGCGGCTCGCGGTGTTCACCGAGATGTCCAGCAGCTCGGCGAGTTCACTGAGCGACATGCGCCCGTTCTCGCCGATCGCCGTGACCAACTGGGCGTACGCGGGCAGTTGTTGCGGGCCGCCCGCCGCCGCCCGGCGGGAAACGGCCAGTGCCTCCTGCTGCGAACGGCTCAGACTCGTCAGCCGCCAGACGCTGCCCTCGGTGTAGCTACGGGTGATCAGATGGGCCCTGGTCGCCGTGATGCCGGAAATCGAGCCGAGCCGGTCCACGATGTAGCGCGAGAGCGCGCCGAAAGTGGTGGCCATCGCCGTGATCAGCAGATCGCGGCCGCCCGCCGCGTGCTCCACCGTCACCGCGTGCGGATCCGTGGACAGGGTGTCCGCCACCGCTCCCGCCTGCCCGGGCGCGCAGTCGATCTCGATCAGTGCGCCGCCGCCCGCGTCCCTGTACGGATAGGCCGTCACCCAGGCGTGTCCGGCCGCGCGCAGCCGCTCCCAGCGCCTGGCCACGGTCGCGGCATCGACATCCAGAGCCTTCGCCAGCTCCGACCAAGGCGCTCGCGGACTGATCTGGAGGGCGTTGACCAGGGCCAGATCGAGCTCACTGAGGGGGGACAAGATTTCGGTCATCAGGCGTCCGCTTCTCAAGTCGCTGTGGGAAAAATCTGCATTGGATGTTGATCCATGACAGGAAAAAGCAATTCCATGCCACCTTTTGATCGGAGACTAGCATCGCCGTACCTCAACAGATCCAGCCACTTTCTTGACTCCGAGACTCCGGAGGTGCGACGTGCAGCAGCCTTTCGCCACTCTTGCTGAGGCGGCCTCGGCCCTGCGTGCGGGCACCATCGGCAGTCGGGAGCTGGTCGACGCCGCGCTCGCCGACGCAGGGGAACTCGACCCGCTGCTCGGTGTGTATGTGACCCGCTTCCCGGAACAGGCGCGTGCCGCCGCGCGGGCAGCCGATGCCCGGTCCGCCGCTGAGCGCGGCCCGCTGCACGGACTGCCGCTCGCCGTGAAGGACAACCTCGCCACCGTCGAAGGTCCGGTCACCGCGCAGAGCCGGGTCCACGATCGCGACTGGTGGCGCGGCCTCGACGCACCGGCCGTCGCCCGGCTGCGGACTGCCGGGGCCGTAGTCCTGGGGAAGACCACCATGGCCGAATACGCCATGGGCCGCCCCGACCCGGCGCACTCCTTCCCCGTACCGCGCAATCCCTGGGACCCCGAACGCTGGACCGGCGGATCGAGTACCGGGAACGGCGCGGGCATCGCCGCCGGACTCTTCCTCGGGGCCCTCGGCACCGACACATCCGGCAGCGTCCGGCTGCCCGCCGCGCTCTGCGGCACCACCGGTCTGAAGACCACCTACGGACTGCTGCCGACCAAAGGCTGCGTACCGCTCAGCCCCTCGCAGGACGTCCTCGGGCCGATGGCCGTGAGCGCCCGCGACTGCGCACTCCTCCTCGCCGCGCTGACCGGACAACCACAACGGCCCGCCGCGCCGGAAGAAGCACGCGGACTGCGTATAGGTGTCCCGTACGCGCTCACCGACGGTCCTGGGATCACCGAGGAGTGCCGTACCTCCTTCCGTGCCTCCCTGCGACGGCTGAGTGAACTCGGCGCAGAGATACGGGAGTTCGATTTTCCCGAGTTCGGTTCACTGCTCGCCGTGAACGCCGTCACGATGCTGGCCGAGGCCTTTGCCGTGCACGGCGGGCGGCTCGCCGCCGATTGGGACGGCCACGGCCGCGGCTTTCGCCGGCTCACCGCCGCAGGAGCCGTACTGCCCGCACACCTCTATCTCCGTACCCAGTACAGCCGCGAACGTCTCACCGCACGCCTGCTGGAGCGAATGGACGGCCCTGCCGGAGTCGACCTGATCGCCACCCCGACGTGGCCCGCACCCGCCCGCCCGTACGCGCAAGAAGCGGCGCCCGGCGACGAACTGAACCTCACCGCCGTCTGGAACCCCACCGGATTCCCGGCCCTCGTGCTGCCCATGGGCGCCGACCCCGCCGGACTGCCGCTCTCCCTCCAACTGGTCGGCCGCCCCTACGCGGAGAACACCCTGCTCGGTGTGGGCGAAGCCTTCCAGCGAGCAACCGCCTGGCATCTGCGCCGAGCCGCGCCCGATCCCCGGTACCGCCCCACGCCGCTGCGGGACCCGGACAGCGCGGGGGCGATCGAAGACCCCCCCGTGCCGTCCGCGACGTCCACCGTGGACAGCCGAACCAGCCATTTCGCGGACACGCTGGCCGCCGTCGGCATCACCCCCGGACCAGCTGATCTGGCCGCCGTACAGGCTGTGGCCCACGCACTCCTCAAGGCCGGAGAACAGCCGGCCGCCTGACCCCGTCTCCGGTCGCAGTCGAACCTGCCTCCGGACGCGCGCACACCCTGCCACGCGCGCCCCGACACACCTGGTGACACCCCCGAAAGCCCTCCTGACCCACCCGCCGCGCCCGTGCGCGCGGCCGTGCCCAAGTGGAGAACCCATGTCGCGTATCCAGCCCACCACGGGCGTAGGCGCGCCGGGCCTCGACGGCGCCCGCGTCGTCGCAGTCGTCGGTTTCCTGGTCTTCGTCGAGCTGACCAGCGGCATCATTCAAGGGATGATGCCGAGCCTCCTGCCGGAGCTCGGCTCCTTGCTGAACGTCGGTGCAGGTGACCTCAATTGGGTCAATGCCGCACAACTCCTCGCCGCCGCCATCTCTGTCCCGCTGTTCGGCCGTCTCGGTGACATGTACGGCCATCGGCGACTGCTCCGTATCGCAGTCCTCTGCCTCGTCGCCGGTTCCGTTCTGGTCGCCTGGTCGCCCTCGTTCGGGCTGCTGCTCCTCGGCCGGGTCCTGCAGGGCCCGCTCGCGGCCCTCCTTCCACTGGAGATCGGTCTGGTCCGTGACCATCTCGACGCTGCGGGAGCCCGCGGTGCCATCGCCCTGCTCGTCGGCGCGCTCACCTTCGGCGCAAGTGCCGGAACGGTCATCTCGGGACTGCTGCGTCAGGTCATCCCCTCCGCGCACGGCGTGCTGTGGATACCGGCCGTCGCCACCGTCCTGTGCGCGGGAGTCGTCCTCTTCCTGGTGCCCGAGTCGACGACCCGTGCGCGGAGCAAGGTCGACTGGGCCGGTGCCGGACTGCTCAGTGTCGGACTCGCCACTCTGCTGCTCGGTATCTCCCAGGGCCCCAAGTGGGGCTGGACCGACACCTACACGCTCACACTGCTCGTGGTCGCCGTCGTCACGCTCGTTTCCTGGGTCGTCGTCGAGCTCCGGGTCCCCGAGCCGATCGTCGACATCCGCCTCACCGTGCGGCGCACCTTGCTTCCGGTGTACGCGGCGAGCTTCCTGCTCGGCACCGCCCTGTTCGGTGCGCAGACCGCCTCGGTGGTCTTCCTCTCCTCGCCGCCGGACAAGCTCGGTTACGGATTCGGCTACGACGCCCTCGGCATCGCCTGGCTGATGCTGCCCTCCGGAGCGATGGCGTTCCTGGCGTCACTCGTTGCGTCCCGGCTCTTCAAGCTCATCGGCGGACGCGGTGCTCTCGCGCTCAGCGGCACACTGATGGTGATCGGCTATGTGTTCCTGATCGTCGCCCATGACGAGCCCTGGCAGTTCGTCGTCGTCAACGCCGTCGTCGGCTCGGGAATCGGTCTGGCCCTCAGCGCCATGCCCGTCCTGATCGTCGAATCCAGCCCCCACGAGCGCACGGCCATCGCCACCGGCATCTACAACACCGCCAAGACGGTGGGGGGTTCCGTTGCAGGCGCTGTGTTCGCGGCGATCCTCACCGCCATCACGTTCAAGGGCACCAAGATCCCCACCATCGATGCCTATACCACCGTGTGGTCGTGCTGCGCCGGGGTCGCGGCCCTGATCGCCGTCGCGGCAGCCGTCGCGGCCCGCCCCCGCACCGCTGAAAACCGCTGATCACCCCACCGTCCTGTCACCATCGCACCATCATCAGGGAAGGAAACGAGCCATGCCCGCCCCCACCACCCCTGTATTCCTGCACAACGGTCTGCTCATCGACGGCACAGGGGGTGAGCCGGTCCGCGGCGGTGCGGTACTCATCGAGGACGGGCTGGTCCGCTGGGTGGGTCGTACCCCGGACCGCCCCGAACTCCCCGAAGGCGCCCGGCACATCGACGTTCGTGGCGATGCGATCCTGCCCGGCTTCATCGACTGCCATGTCCATATGTCGGCCCCCGGCGGGGCCCTCAATCACGCCGAAATCGCGGCGCTGCCCGGCTCGTTGCGTACGTTTCTCGCCGCACCCAGGATGAAGCAGACGCTGGAGGCCGGCGTCACCACCGCCCGCGATCTCGGCGGCGCCGACGCGGGGCACAAGAGGGCCGTCGAGTCCGGACTGCTGGTCGGACCGCGCCTGCTGGTCGCGGTCGCGATGCTGAGCCCGACCGGTGGCCACGGGGACTTCCGGATGGCCACGGACAACGGGGAGAACGACTCCGGGATGAGCCGCCTCGCCGACGGGCCCGCCGAATGCCGCAAGGCCGTGCGCGGCGTGCTGCGCCAGGGCGCCGACTGCATCAAGGTCGCGGCGACCGGTGGTGTGTGGAGCCCCACCGACCAGCCCGACGACGACGGTTTCCTGGAGGACGAGATCCGTACGATCACCGAGATCGCCGCCGGACACCGTGGCAAGAAGGTCGCCGCCCACGCCCAGGGCCGCGGCGGCATCCTCAACGCGGTGCGGGGCGGCGTCGCCAGCGTCGAGCACGGCTACGAGATCGATGACGAGGCCATCGAACTGATGCTGGAGCGCGGTACCTTCCTCGTGCCGACCCTCACCACGGCCAACACCGACCCGGATCCCAAGAAGGCGGCACTCTGGGCGTACGCGAAGAAGAAGCACTGGCAGGAGGTCGCCCGCAGGCACATCCCGCACGCCATCGAGCGTGGCGTGCGCGTCGCGATGGGCACCGACTGCGGCATAG
Source organism: Streptomyces sp. NPDC047515 (assembly GCF_040643055.1). Classification (NCBI taxonomy): domain Bacteria; kingdom Bacillati; phylum Actinomycetota; class Actinomycetes; order Kitasatosporales; family Streptomycetaceae; genus Streptomyces; species Streptomyces sp. NPDC047515. The sequence continues at coordinate 2,228 of NZ_JBEYTM010000046.1, read as the reverse complement.
CGGAGCACGGAACCAACCTGCGGGAGCTGGGTCACCTCGTCGACTGCGGCATGACTCCGATGGGCGCCCTGCGCGCGGGTACGAGCGAGGCCGCCGAACTCCTGGGACTCGCCCACGAGATCGGCACGCTCGAACCCGGGAAGCACGCCGATGTCGTCGTCGCCCGAGGGAATCCGCTCACCGACATCCGCGCCCTCGGCAGGCCGGAAAACATCCTGCTGGTGATGAAGGACGGCGTTGCCTACAAGGACGTGGACGGGCTCGCTGCCTGATCCGACGACTTCGGCACGAAGCCGACCGACTTGTAGTAGAGCGTTGTCGGCTTCAGGACCCCCGCCGGATCGGCGGCGTAGTCCGGAATCGTTCCGCACTCCGTCCAGCCCGCCGAACGGTAGAGCCGTTCGGCGGGGCTGCCGCTCTCGGTGTCCAGTACCAGCAGCGTGATCCCCGAGTCCGCGGCCGACCGTTCGGCAGCGGCGAGCAGTGACCGGCCCAGCCCCTGGCCGCGGGCCGACGGGCGGACCATCAGCTTGGCCACCTCGGCGCGGTGACGGGCGTTCGGCAGCGGAGCCCGGACCAGGCCGATGGTCCCGGTCACCCGTTCCCCGTCCCGGGCGATCCAGACCCGGAGGTGTCCGGTGTCCACGGCCCCGGCCCTCTCCCGCCACCAGGCTGCGGCCGTGTCGCGCTCCAGCGGAGCGAGGAAGCCCACCGATGATCCGCCGTTCACGGTCTCCACCAGCAGGGCGGCCAACTCATCGGCGTAGGTGATCAGTTCGGGTCCGGAGACCGGGACGATCTCGATCATGAGGCGGATCCTCTCGCGGCGTTCACAGCGTTCACGGTCTTGCGGTTCTCATGGCAGGACGATCACCAGGGCGTAGCGGACCTGCTCCGGTCCCGGGCAGTGGAAGTGCGAGGGGCCGCGCAGCCGGAAGCGCAGACAGTCACCGCTGCGCACGGTGTGCACGGTGTCGTCGACGGTGACCTCGACCGTCCCCTCCAGCACCCAGATATACTGTTCCACCCCGGACACGGGCGCGTTCTCGTACGCGATGGCGGCCCCCGCGTCCAGGGTGCCCTCGATGATCTCTGCGCGCAGGCCGGTGTGCGGTGGCGAGACCGAGCGGCGTAGGAAGCCCGACGCGTCGTCCCGCCACACCGGTTGCCGCGCGGCGGGAACGAGCTGCGGTGGTTCTGCCTCCACCTCCATCAGCAGCCGGGACATGGTCCGCTCGTAGACCGTGCACAACGTGCCCAGCAGAGCGGCGGTCGGGCTCAACTCGCCGCGCTCCAGCCGGGACAGGGTGGAGCGGCTCACCCCGCTGAGCCGGGACAGCTCGTCCAGCGACCAGCCGCGTTCGGTACGCAGTTCGCCCAGTCGCGCGGCGAGCCGGGCGTCGACGGAGCCGGGCTCCGCCCCACCAAATTCTCTCACAATGGAGAGGATATCCCTGATTGGAGAATCCCTGTCAGGGGGGAGCGGCCCGACGGGGTCGTTCTGCTGACCCGGTGCGGACGTGCCACGCTGGTTCGGGGAGGCTCGGGCGGGCCCGCTCGGGTCTGCCGGATCGCTCTGCTAACCGAGGAGGCCGATGTGGCCAGTACCAGCAGCGGGCCGAGTGTGGCGCGTGACACCATCCCGAGTTCGCGCCATCCCTTCCGGTACGGCTGGACCGCTTTCGCCGGAATTCTGATGATCTTCGGTGGTGCGATGGCGATCTTCGAAGGGATCGCAGCCATCGGCAGGGACAACGTGTTCCTCGCCACGCACAACTATGTCTTCCGGTTCAGCCTCACCGGCTGGGGCTGGATCCACCTCATTCTGGGCATCGTCATCCTCCTCGCCGGCTGTGCACTGTTCACCGGAGCCGCGTGGGCACGCGTCGTGGGCATCGTGCTGGCGGGCCTGGGCGCACTCGCCAACTTCGTGTGGCTGCCCTTCTACCCGTTGTGGTCGATCGTGCTCATCGCGATCAATGTCTTCATCCTCTGGGCGCTGTGTGCGAGTCCGCAGGAGGAGAAGGTGGCCTGAGGCCGCGCCCGGCCTGTCGTCCTTTCGGGCGTCGGCACCCGACGTGCGGCGGGGTGCCGGCGGATGCTTCAGAGCCTGTCGGGCGGCCTTCGATCGGGCAGCGGACGCGGTCTGGTGCGTGCGATTCCAAGGCGCCGGGATGTCCTCGGACGGGGTCTCCCCTGCTCGAACGAAGCTGAGAGCTCGGGGATGG
>NZ_JBEYTM010000045.1:0-66421 GCF_040643055.1 Streptomyces sp. NPDC047515 | reverse complement strand
GCACGACGGCGGAGCTCAAGCGGGTAACGGGAAGGTCGTGCCATGACCCGATCCTTTCATGAAATCGAGTCTCCATTCGACACGGGGCGGTTCAGGGGCAGCGGACACCAGCGCGACCGTACGTCCGTCACAGGTCCGCGGCCCTCGGACGCGGTGACCCAGATACTCTCTTCACACGCTCCCACCACCGGTCTGCCGCGCACCTACCTCATGCGGGCCGCCGACGCTCTGGCCAGTGCGACGGCCACCTACGCCATCCCGCTCCTGGTCCTGGTCACCACCGGCTCCACCGCCCTGACCGGTCTCGCGTTCCTCCTCGAATGGGCACCTCGTCCGGCTGCCTTCGCCTTCACGGCCTTGGGCTTTAGCGGCAACGGCCCGGGGATTCTTCGTTCTGTGGGCGGGAGTCAGGCGGGTTGTTGCAGCTCGATGGAGAGGTGGCGGGGTCCGCGCAGCATGGCGTTCTGCCGGTAGTGGGGCGGGTCTTGGAGGAGGGTCGCGGTGGTGAGGCGGGGGATCAGTGCGTGGAGTGCGGTCTGGGCTTCGATGCGGGCGAGTGGTGCGCCGTAGCAGAGGTGGATGCCGCTGCCGAAGCCGAGGTGCTGGTTGTCGGTGCGGCCGGGATCGAATCGGTCGGGGTCCTGGAACCGTTTGGGGTCGCGGTTGCCTGATGCCAGTGCGAGGACGACGGAGGTGCCCTTGGGGAGGGTGGTGCCGGCGATGTCCACGTCGTCGCGGGGGATGCGTTGCCGCATGTGGACCGGGGGTTCGTAGCGCAGCAGTTCCTCTACCGCGCTGGGGAGGAGGGCGGGGTCGCGGCGCAGTCGGTCGAGCTGGTCGGGGTGGCGCAGGAGGGTGAGTACGCCGTTGGTGATCAGGTTGACCGTGGTCTCGTGTCCGGCGATGAGTAGCAGAACGCCGGTTTCCGCGAGTTCCTCGCTGGTGAGCCGTAGGGCGGGGTCGGGTTCGTTGATGAAGGCGGAGAGCATGTCGTCGGTGGGCCGGCCGCGGCGTTGCTCGGCGAGGTTCACCAGGTACTGGCCCATCTCTCTCCGCGCCTGGTCGCCCGCCCGGTCCTGCTCGGTGGTGTCGTCGCCGGGCCTGACATCGGCGGAGGCGACGACGGCGTTGGACCATTCCCGGAAGAGCGGCTCGTCCTCGCGCGGGACGCCGAGCAGTCTGCAGATGGCGGTGACGGGCAGGGGGTAGGCGAAGTCGTCGACGATGTCGATTTGTGTGCGGTCCTGGAGCCCGTCGAGCAGTTCTGTGGTGATGTCGGTGATCTGGCCGCGCATGGCGTCGATCCGGCCGGGGCTGTGCGGGGGGCCGAACGGCCGCATGGCGAGGGTGCGCAGTCTGTGGTGCTCGGGGTCGTCGAGGCGCAGGAACGGCGGCTTCGGCGCATCCTCGGTCGAGTTGGGGAGGCTGCGGGGATCGGCACTGATCCGCGGGTTGTGGAGCAGCGCGGCGATCTCGTGATAGGTGCCGACCAGGTAGCTGCCGTCCGCCTGTTGTACGACGGGACCGGCTTCGCGGAGTTCCGCGTACAGCGGGTAGGGGTCGGGGCGGTTGGTGTAGTCGGTGATCCGTTGCAGCAGGGTGTCGGCGGGCATGGGTTTCGGCTCCTCGTGGTTGGGCGGGTCAGCCGGTGGCCGCCGCCATGATCAGTCGGCGGTCGGGCAGGTGACCGGTGAGCGCCACGGTGGGGCCGTGGGAGAGCCCCTTCGGGTCCGGCACATCGGAGGGAACCGGGACTTCGGCCGCGAGGGGGCGGTCCGACGCGCCGGGCGCGGGCGGGAACGGGGCCGCGGTTTCGATCAGGTGCTGGTAGTACTCCAGTGACTTGGCCATGTCGACGGTGACCGCCGCGGTGACCCGGCCCTTGTAGCCGTAAACCATCGCCAGGCGGCGTTCCTCCAACGAGCCTTGGGCGATGACCACCTGGTCGGAGAAGGTGGGGACGCCCACCGACTTGATGTTGAGCCCGAACTGGGTCGACCAGAACGTCGGAAGAGTGAGGTGCGGGCGCCGCAGCGGCCCGGGATTGACCATGTTGTAGGCCGCCACCTCGGCCTGGGCGACCGCGTTGCCCCAGTGCTCCAAGGAGAGCAGCTGATAGTCGAAGAGCGGGTGGGGGAAGCGGGAGACGTCGCCGGCCACGAAGACGTCGTCGGTGACGATCCCATACATGTCGAAGGCCCGGCACCCGGCGTCGCAGGTGATGCCGCGCGGGCCCGCCGCCAGTCCCGCGTCGGCCAGCCACTCGACGTTGCGGACCGCCCCCAGCGCCGCGACGCACACGTCCGCCTCGACGCGGCTGCCGTCGGACAGGTCCGCACCGATGAACCGGCCGTCGCCGTCTCCGCGCAGGGCGGTGACCGTCACCCCGCAGCGCAGGTCCACGCCGTGATTGCGCTGCATGGCGGCGGCGAGTTTCGACAGGGTGCCGCCGAGCGCCCCCACCAGGGGTGCGGGGCCGCGTTCGGCGACCGTCACCTCGATGCCCCGCTCCCGGCAGCCCGAGGCGATCTCCGAGCCGGTGAAGCCGCCGCCGACCACCAGCACCCGCCGCGGCCCGGCGGCCAGCCGTTCGGCCAGCCCCGCGGCGTCCTCGCGGGTGCGCAGGGTGAACACCCCGTCAAGGGCGGCCTCATCCGGGTTGGACCAGGGCCGCGCCCGCGTCCCGGTGGTGATCAGCAGCCGGTCGTACGGCAGCGACTCACCATCGGCCAGCGCCACCCGCTTCCCGACCGGGTCCAGGCCGGTGGCGCGTACCCCCAGCCGCCAGTCGGCGTCCGGGTCCCGGTGCATGGGCAGCCCGGTGGTGTCCGCTGCCGCCCGGCCGAGCAGCACCTGTTTGGACAGCGGCGGCCGGTCGTAGGGCGGATGGGGCTCGTCGCCCACCACGGTCAGTGAGCCGGCGAAGCCCTCCTCGCGCAGTTTCTCGGCGGCCCGCAATCCGGCCAGCGACGCGCCGACGATGACGATGCGGCCGTCCCGAAGATCACCGGGCACCGGCGCTCACCTCCTCGCCCACGAGGATGGCCTGGACCGGGCACGCCGCCGCGGCCTGGCGCACACGCTCCAGCTGGTCGTCGGGAACGGCCGGGGTGTACAGCAGCCCCTCCTCCCCGTGCAGCTGGAACACCTCCGGGGCGAGGAACACGCACTGCGCATAGCCCTGGCAGCGCGCGAGGTCCACAACGGTTCGCATCCCACTCCACTCCTTCCGTCGCCTCACCCCCGCTCCTCGTCCACTGTGAGCCAGGAGGCGGAGGCTCGCCCGGTAAGACGGGGAAACGGGGTACGGAGCGGGGCGTGCTGGTCAGCCCAGGGCGCGGTCGAGGTTGAAGGCGGAGCTGATGAGCGCCACGTGGCAGTTGGCGCTCACGAGGGGCGCGAAGTGGGTTGGATGCGCAGGAGCAGGAGGGCGATGTCGTCGCCCTGGTTGCCGGATGGGTGGGCTTGGTCGAGGAGCACGTCGGCGATGCCGTCGAGGGTGTGGCCGGCGTGTGAGAGGGCCGTCGCGAGTTTGGTCATGTTGGTGTCGTGGTCGGTGCCGGGGGTTTCGATGAGTCCGTCGGTGTACAGGGCGAGGACGGTGGCGGGAGGCAGGTCGACTTCGGTGGTGGGGTAGGACGCTGCGGGATCCACGCCCAGCAGGGGCCCTGGCGGTACGTCGAGGATCTCGGTGTGCAGGTCGGGGCGGCGCAACAAGGGCGGGTGGTGTCCGGCGGTGGCCAGCTGGGTGCTGTGGTGGGCGAGGTCGAGATGTGCGCACAGGCAGCTGGTGAGCAGGTCGGGGTCGAGGTCGGTCAGTAGCTGGTTGGTGCGGGCGAGGATCTCGCCGGGGGTGGAGCCTGCGACGGCGTAGGCGTGGACTGCGGTGCGGACCTGGCCCATCAGTCCGGCGGCGCTGACGTTGTGGCCTTGGACGTCGCCTATGACCGCGGCGGCCTCGGTGGTCGTCAGGTGGATGAGGTCGTAGAAGTCGCCGCCGATGTCCACGCCGTGGCTGGCGGGCAGGTAGCGCGCGGCCACGTCCAGGCCGGGGATCTCCGGCAGGGTGTGCGGCAGCAGGCGCGCTTGGAGTCCGTGGGCGAGCCGGTGTTCGGCGTCGTACTGCCGTGCTCGGCCCAGGGCTTGTGCTATCAGGGCGCCGAGGGATGTGAGGAGGGTGCGCTCGTCGGAGGTGAAGGGGTGCGGCTGCTGGTAGCCGAGCACGCAGGTCCCGATGGGGTGCCCGGAGGCGATCAGCGGCAGGAATGCCCACGCGGCCATGGCGCCGTCGACGGCGGGGCTTGCTGGACAGGCCGCGCGGAATTCGTCCCGGGTGGCGAAGAAGGACGGCACCCTCGCGGTCAGACCCGGCACGCCCAGGATGTTCGCCGTCAGGGGCGTGTGGTTGAGGGAGTCAAGCAGCTCGGAGGCGAAGCCCCAATGGCCGACGACGTGAACCCGTCCGGCCTCGGGGACCAGCAGCAGGAAGCCCTGCGCGCGGAAGGGGACCTGGAGGTGGTCGGCCACCAGGTCGACGATGTCGCGGACGGTCGCCGCTTCCGCCAGGGCGCCGGCCAGGCGTACCAGATGACGCATCGCGTCCAAACGGTCCGGCCCGGCGTCGCCATCAGTCGGTGCCTTCGCGGGGTGCGCGTTGCCGGTTGCGCTGATGCGCACGCTGAGGCCGGTGCGGTCAGGATAGAGCTGGAACAGCAGGCGCCTGTCGGGTGGCCGTACCGCTGTGAACGAGGTCGGCAGTTGGCTGATGACCGTGTCCTGAAGCCGGTGCTCACAGGTCGGATCATCCAGCCACGGCAGCGCCTCCCGCAGCCGGGTGCCGAGCAGGTGCGGGATACTCTCGCCCAGCAGGTCTGCGGCGGTGGGATCGACGAAGGTGATCCGCCCGTGTGGGTCGAGGGAGCACGCGCCGTCGGGGAGGCGCGCGAGGAACGCGGCCGGGGGGTTGGCCGAGGCGGGGCTTGTCAGGGGGATGAATCGGGGCTCGGGTGCGGGTTGGAGAGGGTGTCCGGCGTCGGCGGCCTCTTGCAGCACCTTCGCGATGCGGTCGCTGGCAGTGGTGAGCGTGCGGCGCTCGCAGGCGCTGAGCTCAGGCGACCGCTCAGGGGGTATCAGCACCGCGAGGGCGCCCCAGGCAGTGTGCCCGCTGGCGATCGGGACGATGGCGTGGGCCCGCGGGTACGGTAGAAGCAGGGCGACGTGCGGATAGCGGCGTGCCAGGTCTTCGCTGGAGCTGATCCACACCAGGTGGCGTTCGCGCACCGCTTCAAGCACCGGATCCGGTGTCGCGGTGGCCAGCCGCATGTGCCGCAGCGGGCTGACGAACTCCGGGGGAATCCCGGCCATCACCTCAATGCTCAGCACCTCGCCGCCGCGCTCCAGCAGCACGATCGTCCCTGAAGACGCGCCAAGGCTCTCCACCGTCCCGGTGAGCGTCTGGTCCAGTAGATCCTGGACGGCATCTTGTTCCAGGCCCTCGCTATCCGCCATAGCGATATCCACTTCGCGAAGAAGGCCGCGTGTATCTCCATGCTACGAGAGGCGGCGTGGCAGGTGCCCGCTCGGTGTCAGTGGCCAGCTCAGAATCCCCATCCGCGGCCAGGTAGTGGAGAGTCATCTATGGCCGTAGTTGTCACAGGGCGTAGTCCCTGACGGCCGCACGCCCGGTCATTTGCGAAATTGATGTCGGCTTGGTGTCGTATCCGGTTGACCTCGTTCGTGGGTATGTCAGAGGGCGACACACGGTCGCCCCGCCCCGAGAAGGTGACTGACATGCCTAAGACCGCCTCGATCACGACTGAGACCACGTCCCCCGCGGTGGTGAACCGCCGCGCGCTGTGGTGGCCGGCCTTGGCGTTCGCCGCGGCCGGAGCCGGGGTCGCCACGGCGGTCGCGGCTGCGGGTCATGCCGTCGGCGCGTCGTTGAAAATCGCGGGCGAGTCCGTCCCCCTGCTGGGCTTCACCCAGCTCGCGTTCGTGTTCTCAGTAGTGGGCGTCGCCCTGGCAGCCGCCTGCCGTCGATGGGCAGCTCGGCCTGCTCGGACCTTCGTCCAGACGACCCTCGCACTGTTGGCGCTGTCCTTCCTCCCGGACCTGCTCATCGCAGATGTAGATGCCGCCACACGGGTGACCTTGATCCTGACCCACCTTGCCGTCGCCGCGATCGTCATCCCGGGGATCAGGTCCCGCCTGCGATAGCCGACGGGCACGTCCCCGACCCCGGCCGCAGAATTGTCACCGCACTGTCGAATCGGGCCCCCGCCATTCGTAGGACTGGTGAAACGACACCCCGATGTCCACACCGAAAGAGGCGAGAAGATGCCGAAGTACCTGCTGTCCGTCGTCGATGACGAGTCCTCCCGCAAGCGTACGGCTGACCAGGCACAGCCGATCTTCGAGGCCGTCGACGCCTTCAACGAGAAGCTCCGGCAAGAAGGCTCCTGGGTCTTCGCGGGGGGCCTTGCCGAACCGGCGACGGCGACAACCGTCGACGCCCGGGGCGGCGAGGTGGTCCTGGCCGACGGACCGTTCGTCGAGACCAAGGAGTACCTGGGCGGCTTCTGGGTCATCCAGGTCCCTGACCTCGACGTCGCACTCAAACTCGCTGCCCAGGCGTCGCGGGCGTGCGACGGCAAGGTGGAAGTGCGCCCCTTCGAAGCCGACCCCCAGGACGCGGAGTGACTGACCTCGATGCCGTCTTCAAGCAGGAGTACGGCCAGGTCATCGCCACACTGGCGCGCCGCTTCGGCGATCTCGACCTCGCGGAGGAGGCCGTCAGCGATGCCCTCGTCGCTGCCGTCGAACACTGGCAGTCCGGTGTGCCGGCCAATCCCGGCGGCTGGCTGACGACCACCGCGATGCGCAAGGCCATCGACCGACTGCGACGCGAATCGGCCCGGAAGTCCAAACACCAGGCGGCCCTGATGTTCATCGACGACACTCCGATCGAGCCGACCGGCCCGATCAGCGACGACCGGCTCCGGCTCATCTTCACCTGCTGCCATCCGGCGCTGGCGCCCGAAGCGCGCGTCGCCCTCACCCTTCGGCTGCTCGGCGGACTCACCATTGCGGACATCGCCCGCGCGTTCCTGGTGCCCGAGACCACGATGGCCCAGCGCGTCACCCGCGCCAAAGGCAAGATCAAGAAGGCCCGCATCCCGTTCCAGGTACCCGGGGCGCAGGACCTCCCCCCGCGACTGTCCACGGTCCTCGCGGTCCTCTACCTGATATTCAACGAGGGATACCTCGCCGGATCGAGCGAGGCCCCCGTACGCCGCGAACTGACGACCGAGGCGATCCGTCTCGCCCGGCTCCTGCACCGCCTCATCCCCGATGAGCCGGAGGCAACCGGCCTGCTGGCCCTGATGCTGCTGTCCGAGTCGCGCATCGCCTCCCGCTTGGCCGAAGACGGAGAACTGGTCCCCCTCGCAGAGCAGGACCGCGGCGGCTGGGACAGCAACCTCATCGCCGAGGGGCACGAGCTGATCCGCACCTGCCTGCGGGTGAACCGGCCGGGCCGCTACCAGCTCCTCGCGGCCATAAACGCGGTCCACACCGACGCGCCCGACGCCGCAGCCACCGACTGGAGCCAAATCGCGGCACTCTACGACCAGCTCTACGCCCTGGAACCGACACCAGTGATCGCCCTCAACCGGGCCGTCGCCGTCGCCGAGGTCGACGGGCCCGCCGTGGCCCTGGCCCAGATCGACACGCTACCGCTTGACGGCTACCACGCCTGGCACGCCACTCGTGCCGACCTCCTGCGGCGTCTGGGACGCAGCGCCGAGGCCCGCATCGCCTACGACGCCGCAATAGCCGCCACCCAGAACCCCGCGGAGCGGGCATTCCTCGCCCGCCGCCGCGGCAGCCTGGCACCCAGCCGGGACCACAGGACAGCGCGCAACGTCAGTTGACCCTCCGCCTCACCGACCCAACGCCCCAATTCGTCCGGAAGCGCCATACTTTGTAACAAAATCTGCCGCTACATATGGCTGAGACGCTCCACCCCGCCGAGGGGGAGCGTGCAATCCCACCCCACGAAACACCGAGGAACCCTCATGCGCACTCTCATCAGCACCGCTTTCATCTCCCTCGACGGCGTCGTCGAGGACCCCGGCGGCCAGAGCGACTACCGCAACGGCGGCTGGACCTTCAAGGACATCGAGTTCGTCCCCGAGGCGTACGCGCTCAAGGGAACGGAGCAGCAGGAATCCACCGCCATCCTCATGGGCCGCAAGAGCTACGAGCTCTTCAGCCCCGTGTGGCCTGACATGGACGAGTTCGCCCACTACAAGGACCTGCCGAAGTACGTCGTCTCCACCACGCTCACGGACGACAAGCTGGTCTCCAATTGGGGCCCGACTACGATCCTGCACTCGCTCGACGACGTCGCAGCACTCAAGAATTCCGAGGGCGGGCCGATCATCGTCCACGGCAGCGTTGCTCTCAACCATGCCCTGTCCGACGCCGGCCTGATCGACCGCTACAACCTGCTCGTCTTCCCGCTGCTGCTCGGCGCTGGCGAGCAGCTGTTCAGCAACACTGACAAGGACGCCCAAAAGCTGAAGCTCGTGGACAGCGAGGTCTTCAGCAACGGCATCCAGAAGAACATCTTCGACGTCGTCCGCTGACCCGAGTCGCTGTGCCCGCCCTGACTCGCTTCAGGGCGGGCCACGAGCCCACAGCTGCGACGTCCAGACGACGGCGGTTACCCCCGTCACATCGGCACCTGGCCGTCCGTGGGGGGGGTTCCGGTGGCCGCTGTCACCGTGGTCCTTTGGCGCCGTCGCCACAGAAGAGCCGCTGCCGTGCCTCGGCGAAGGCCCGGCCTATGCGGGCCCCGTGGACCTGCTGGGACTTCGGCACGGCCACGACGTAGGACAGGCCGGCGTCCTCCAGGAAGCGGCGGAAGCGGGAGTCCCGCCCGTAGGCGGCATCCGCGGCGACCCAGGTGATGGGGAGCGGGGAGGCAAGGGAACGCAGGACCATGGTGCGGGCCAGATCCGTGCTGGACGTGGACCGTGTTCGCGCCGTGGCGTTCCGCCGTGTGCACGGCCAGCGCGCCCAGCGGGCTGGTGTCGTTGCTGAGGAGGACGGTATGCGGCCGGGTCGCGACGAGGACACCGTCCAGCCACGTTTCCGCCCGGACGAGGGCCCGCCATGAGGGCTGTGTGCACCCGCCGCTCGATTCCAGGAGTACGGACAAGAGCCTTACGAGACGGTCGAGTTGGACAGCGTGGCCCTTGATGCGGACGGCGTGGCGGTCCGGGGGCAGATGGAGGTCGTCGGCGGTGCCGGAAAGAGTGAAGAGCTCGCTCGGCGACGAGCGCACTTCGATGCCCATGGCCGTCGGTGCCGGGCACCGCTCCGCCGGATCGGTGGCGAGGTCGAGCAGGAGGCTCGTCCGCCCGTCGCGCTCCAGCTCGACGAGCACCGGCATCAGGGTGGCCGCGTGACGGGAGGACCAGGACAGCGCTACGACGTCTCTCTCCCGCAGCCCCGAGGGGAGCGGGCTCGGCTCCGTGTTCGCCGTGCTGGCCCGAGAGAGATTGCGCAACTGGGCGGAGCGGGAAGGGTCGTACGGGGCCGCTGCTCCGAGCAGGCAGGCGATGCCGGACCAGGTGACGGTGTAGGCCAGGTACTCCCTTGAGCTGCTCGAACGCAGACCGACGAGCCCTTCGTGCGGGGCGAGGGTCGCGGGCCCCGGAGCCGCCGCGAACGGCTCCCAGGCGCTCAGGGCCAGCGGCTTGCGCAGGATCTCGGCCACGAAGCGCCGAACGGGAACGTGCTGCACATGCAACCAGCCGACACCACCGGGCGTGGAGACGAGCACACCGCTGTAGCTCTCCAGGGCGGCCATGACGGTCTCGACGAGGTCGCGCAGCATCTGTCGGTCGAGCGGTATGGCTTCCAGCTCCACCGTCTTGATGCAGTCGGTCTGGACGTGGCCGAGAGCACCGCTGCCGACAAGAGCCCATCTGGGCTCGCCGCCGAAGTCGGAACGGGCCAAACCGAGGCCGCCGTTCGCACGGGTACTCACACCAGGCTCCCCTCGACGAACGGTGTGGACGGCGGGGCTGAGCGCAGGAGCTGCAGCAGCTCCTGCGGCGAAGCGGCGATCTCCGGCGCGGGCGGAATGGGCTGCCCGTATCCCCACGCGGCGTGGACGTACGCAACGCCGGCGCGAGCCGCCGATTCTTGGTCGACCGCCATGTCCCCCACATACGTGGCTGCGGAGGGGTCAACCCCGAGGTCGATCAGGGCCAGCAGGATCGGGTCCGGCGCGGGCTTCGAACAACCCACACTGCTCGGAGCGCGAACGGTGGCGAAGGGGCAGCCAAGTTGGGCGATAAGTGGGAGGGAGCGGTCCAGGGGCTTTGACGTCACGGCTCCCAGTCGCCAGTCCGCGGCAGCGAAGGCGTGGAGGACCTTCGCGATGCCGGTGAACTGACGGGCGAGATGGGAGGCGGCTCTGGACGCTGTCTCGTACGTCTCGTGGACGAGCTCAGCGTCCCCCACTCCGAGACGGCGCATGATGTCGCTGAACTCTCGCCCCAAGTTGCCCTCGTACGCGGCGAACGGTATGTCGAGGCCATGAGCCACCTGGACTTCACGCCACGCCTTCTCCATGACCGGCCGTGTGTCCAGCAACACACCGTCGAGGTCAAGCAGGAGGGCACGCGGTGCGGAGCTGGAAAGGTGGCGTTTCGCCAGCGCAGAGCGTTGTGAAGGGGGAAGAACCGGGCGAGTCATCACGGCGAGATCTCCTCGAACGAAGGGAAGGCACTGGTGGGCTGGGCAAGCGGACGTGACCGTGGCCGTGCAAGCGATCGGTCACCAAGTCCGACGGCGTTCGCCGGACAGGAACAGAGCGGTGTGCCTGCCGAGCCAGCAGCGTTCCTGCTCGGCCCACCCATTCCGGAGGTCCCGCACCTGCTCCTCGGTGAAGCCGCGTTGCCGCGGCCTCTCGTCCGGCTCGTCCCCACGCTCGGACCAGACACGGACGAGGACGTACAGCTGCCCGCCAGGCCGCAGCCAACGGCGAGCGTCGACCATGAAGCGCTGGTGATCGATGAACGGCAGGACGTTGCGGCACACGATGAGATCGAGTGAGCCGGGCGGCAGTCGGGGCGGGATGGCTTGAGCGTCGAAGTCGTGAACGCCGTAGGGCAGCTGGCTTCCGACGCCTTGCCTGTGCGCGGTCTGGATCGCGGCCGACGAGAAGTCCAGGCCCAGCACGTCGTGGCCCCAGCGGAAGAGCTGCCTGCTGAAACTGCCGATGCCGCACCCGACGTCGAGCACGGACGACCCGGCGGACAGGTTGATGCGCTGAAGGAAAAGGTCGACCTCGGCATCGGTCACGAGGCGGTTTATGGCCCTGCCATCGCGGGATCCTCTTCGTGCCCGTGCCCCGCCGTGTTGTTCTCGCCTCAGGGATCGCCGGCCTGGTTGCGACAGCCATCCCGGCCGCGACGGCGGCGGCTGCCACCGAACTCGCCGAGATGGGGCCTCCCTTCGAGCACTTCGCGCAGCTCCGCCGGGTGATGATCCAGACCGACAACCTCATCGGTCCCCGGCACCTGTTGCCTGCGCTGCAAAAACACCTCGTCTCCCTTGCCGCGAGACGCCGCGCCGCCCGTGGCACCGAGGCCGTCGAACTTCTCGCCCTGGAGACGCGATACGAAGAGCTGGCAGGCTGGTTCGCCCAGGACATCGGCGACGAACGCACCGCCCACAGTCGCACCGCGAAAGCGCTCGACGCTTCCCACATCACCGGCGACGCTGATCTCACCGCGTACATCCTCGGCCGTAAGGCCCAGCTCGCGGTCGACACCGGTCATCCTGCCGACGCCCTCGGCCTCGCCGCCGCCCGGCGCACCGCCCGGCCCGGGAGCCGTCTCGAAGTCATCGCCGTTCTGCACGAGGCCCATGCACATGCCGTACTCGGTGAAGGCGGTGAAGCCCACAGGGCTTACAACACCGCACTCACCCTTCTCGGTCGCGCGGGCGCCGATGGCGTCTGGGGTTCGTGGCTCGATACGGCATACATCAGCACCGCCCGAGCCCGCTCCCTCGCTGCACTCGGCGACTATGAGCAGGCCGCAGCCGGCTTCGACAGCGCCATCGCGATACTTCCGCCCACATACCGCCGGGACCGCGGCGTCTGCCTCGCTCGTGCCGCCCGTGCCCATGCGGGTACAGGCAACATGACCCTGGCTGCCCGAATCGGTGGGCAGGCCGTCGGGATCGCCGCCGAGACCGGATCCGCGCGTATCTTCGGTCAGCTTGACCGGCTCGACCAGGCGCTGGCCCCCGCAGCCGGCGAGGACGGCGTCGCCGGGTTCCGAGCCTCGCTCGACCGCATCGTCCTGCATCCCGCCTGACTCACCTGTGCACACCCTCTGGAGATAGCGTGTCTCGCCCGTACGTCCTGCTGTCCGCAGCTGTATCGATCGACGGCCACCTCGACACTCGCCCGGGTGAGGACCGGCTCCTGCTCTCCAACAAGGAGGACTTCGAGCGCGTCGACTCCGTACGAGCCAGCGTCGACGCCATCCTCGTCGGCGCCGGAACACTCCGCGCCGACAACCCCCGCCTCCTCGTCAACTCGGCAGAACGCAGGGCGTCCCGGGTCGCCGCCGGTCAGCCGGAGTACCCGCTGAAGGTCACCTATCACCGGAACGGGCGACCTCGAACCCGGCTGGAAATTCTGGCACCACGGCGGGGACAAACTCGTCCTGGCCGTCGGCGATACGGCCACCAAGAAGGCTCGCGCCAACCTCGGTGAACTGGCCACCGTCCAGAGCGTCCCTGCCGAGGCCGTGTGGCCCACCGCACTCGACCTCCTCGGCGACGTGTACGCCGTCAAGCGGCTGATGGTCGAAGGCGGCGGCACCGTCCACACACAACTCCTCGAAGCAGCGCTTGCTGACGAACTCCAGCTCGTCATCGCCCCGCTCCTGGTCGGCCAGCCGGATGCGGTACGAATGCTCGGCCCAGCGAGCTACCCAGGCGGCCCCGCCGCCCGACTCCGACTTCTGGAGACCCGCCAGATCGGCGACGTGGTACTCCTGAGGTACGCCCCCAAGGACACCGCGACGGAGCCCCGATGAGCACCATCTCTTCAGCCGGTGCCCCCGGCGCGGGCCGCAAGCCCAACACCGCGGACCGGAACTGGCTCGCCCTCGCCTGTGAGCTGGCCGCCCTCTGCCCGCCTTCGACGACCGCTTTCAGCGTGGGGGCGGTCATCGTCGCGGCCGACGGGACCGAGCTTGCCCGCGGCTACTCCCGCGAGAGCGATCCCCACGACCACGCCGAGGAAGGTGCCCTCACCAAGCTCCCCGCCGAGGATGCCCGGCTCGCCACCGCCACGATCTACAGCTCCCTGGAACCCTGCGCCAAGCGAGCCTCCCGCCCTCGTCCCTGCGCCCAGCTCATCCGGGACACCGGCCTTCGCCGCGTCGTCACCGCCTGGAGCGAGCCCGACACCTTCGTTGCCGGTGCTGAAGGCACCGAGATTCTGGAAGACTCCGGCGTAACGGTCGTGGCAGTGCCTGAGTACGCGAACGCCGCGCAGGCGCCCAACCGGCACCTGCTCTGAACCTCGATCCCTCAGGGACTTTTCAGGGACTTTCAGCGCTGTCCGAGGGACTTTCGAGGGACTTTTTGTCGCCCAAAGCAGCAAGCCCCTGAAAGCCCGGAAAGGACCTCCGACGCAGTTCAGAGGCCCTTTCGAAGGAAAAGCCGCAGGCAGCGGCAGACGAGTCGGGCTGTACGCCAGGTTCTGTTCGGCCCGCAGGCGTATGACAGGCCTGACGGTCACACTTCCGATGCCGCTCCAACGGCATCGAGGCTGCATAGCCGCTCGTCACGAGCGAGGCATTAAAATGCCATGCGAAGTATGTGCGCCTCTATCCGGATGTCGGAGCGACAGGCTCACGATCCACGTCGCGCGCTGGAAGGGAACGAAGCCGTGCATGGCGAGTACAAGGTGCCCGGCGGCAAGCTTGTCGTCGTAGACCTGGACGTCGAGGAAGGCGTACTACGCAACGTGCGCGTCGCCGGGGACTTCTTCCTAGAGCCCGACGAGGCAATCCTCTCGATCAATAGGGCCCTGGAAGGTGCCCCGTCCTCAACGGACGCCGCAGGCCTGGCGGCCCGGATCACGGCGGGGCTGCCGGAGTCGACCGTCATGCTCGGGCTGACGGCGGAGGGCGTCGGCATCGCGGTTCGGCGAGCGCTGGCCCATGCGACCGAGTGGAGCGACTACGACTGGCAGTTGGTGCACACGGACGCGCAGGCCCCGGCCCTGCACATGGCATTGGACGAGGTTCTCACCGCCGAGGTGGCCGCCGGGCGGCGGGCGCCCACTCTGCGGGTCTGGGAATGGGCCTCGCCTGCTGTGGTCATCGGCAGCTTCCAGTCGGTGCGTAACGAGGTGGACCCCGGAGGGGCGGCGAAACACGGCATGACCGTGGTACGCCGTATTTCTGGTGGTGGGGCCATGTTCGTAGAGCCCATGAGTACCATCACGTACTCCCTGTCCGTGCCGGAGTCGCTGGTCTCCGGCCTCTCCTTCGCCGACAGCTACGCCTACCTCGACGACTGGGTGCTGAGCGCCCTTGGCGACATGGGTATCAAGGCCTGGTACCAGCCGCTCAACGACATCGCCACCGATGCCGGAAAGATCGCCGGCGCCGCTCAGAAGCGGATCGTCGGTTCTGATGGTGGCTCTGGAGCCGTCCTGCATCACGTGACCATGTCGTACGACATCGACGCCGACAAGATGCTTGAGGTACTGCGGATCGGCAAGGAGAAGCTCTCCGACAAGGGCACCAGGAGCGCCAAGAAGCGCGTCGACCCGCTCCGCCGCCAGACCGGCCTCGCCCGGGAACAGGTGATCGAGAACATGATCGACTCCTTCCGCAACCGCTACGGGTTGACCACCGGCGAGATCACGGCGGAAGAAATGGCCCAGGCGGAGAAGCTGGTGCGGACGAAGTTCGCCACCGAGGAGTGGATCGCCCGGGTGCCGTAAGCACCCTGCCGGATGCCGTGTGGCATCCGGCAGGAACAAACACTTGCCCGTGATCACGCAGGCTCGTAGTGTCTTGGCTGTCCGACCTTCGTGGAGCCCGGCAACACCATCACGTACTCGCTCTCGGTCCCGGACGCGCTCGTCTCGGGCCTCTCGTTCGCCGACAGTTACGCCTATCTCGACGACTGGGTGCTCGGCGCGCTCGGCGACATGGGCATCAATGCCTGGTACCAGCCGCTCAACGACATCGCCAGGGACGCCGGAAAGATCGCGGGCGCGGCCCAGAAGCGTGTGGTGGGCGGGGAGGGGGCCGTCCTGCATCACGTGACCATGTCGTACGACATCGACGCCGACAAGATGCTTGAGGTACTGCGGATCGGCAAGGAGAAGCTCTCCGACAAGGGCACCAGGAGCGCGAAGAAGCGCGTCGACCCGCTGCGTCGTCAGACGGGCCTCGCACGCGAGGCCGTGATCGAGCGGATGATCGACTCCTTCCGGACCCGGCACGGCCTCACTCGGGACAAGGTGACGGACGAGGAGATGGCGCGGGCCGAGGAGCTCGTACGCACGAGTTCGGCACCGAGGAATGGACCGCGCGGGTGCCGTGAAGCGGGCGCCGTGAAACGGGTGCAGCGCAACGGAGCCGATCACGCCGGCCACGCGGAGACGGAACCGCCGGCTCGTCCCGTAGGGCCGGTGTCGCACGGCCGGAGCCATGTGCCCCGCTCGGGGCCGACGTCCAGGAACGTCCTCAGGCCGCCGGCGTCGGAATCTCCTGCTCGGTCCAGATGATCTTGCCTTCGGGCGTGTAGCGCGTACCCCAGCGGCGGGTGAGCTGGGCGACGAGGAAGAGGCCACGACCGCCCTCGTCGGTCGTCCTCGCGTGGCGCAGCCGGGGAGAAGTACTGCTGGTGTCGGAGACCTCGCAGATCAGGACGGACTGGCGCAGCAGTCGCAGCCGGATCGGGCCCGTGGCATAGCGCACCGCGTTGGTGACCAGTTCGCTGACGATCAGCTCGGTGGTCATCTCCAGCTCCTCCAGGCCCCAGGTCCTCAGCAGACGGGCCGTCCGGGCCCGGACGCCCGCGACGGCGGCGGGGTCGGAGGGCACGTCCCACGAGGCGACGTGGTCGGGGCTCAGCTCGTGGGTGCGGGCGAGCAGCAGGGCGACGTCGTCGGGCTGCGGGACGGGGAGCAGCTGATCCACGACCGTCGCGCACAGGGTGTCGAGGGAGAGTCCGCGCTGAGACAGGGCGCCGCCGAGCCGGGCCATCCCGAGCTCGACGTCCCGGTCCCTGCCTTCGATGAGACCGTTGGTGTAGAGGCCGATCAGGCTGCCTTCCGGCAGCTCGATCTCCGCCGTCTCGAAAGGCATCGCGCCCAGGCCCAGCGGGGGGCCCGCGGGCAGTTCCGGGAAACTGACACGCCCGTCCGGGGAGACGACGACGGGGGGCGGGTGGCCGGCGCGTGCCATCGTGCAGCGCTGGGTGACCGGGTCGTAGACGGCGTACAGGCAGGTGGCACCGAGCACGGTCGTGCCGCTCGCCTCGCCCTCGGGTTCCTCCTCGCTCAGGCGCAGCACGAGGTCGTCGAGGTGGGCCAGCAGTTCGTCGGGGGGAAGGTCCATGTCGGCCAGGGTGTGCACCGCGGTGCGGAGCCTGCCCATGGTCGCGGCTGCGCTTATGCCGTGGCCGACGACATCGCCGACGACCAGGGCGACCCGGGCACCGGACAGCGGGATCACGTCGAACCAGTCGCCCCCGACACCGTCCTTGGCGTCCGCCGGAAGATACGAGGAGGCCACGTCCAGGGCCATTCCGCCGGGCAGCGTGTGCGGGAGCAGACTGCGCTGGAGTGTCAGCGCCGCCGCGTGCTCACGGGTGTAGCGGCGGGCGTTGTCCACGCACACCGCCGCCCGTGCCACCAGCTCCCGGGCCGGGAGCACGTCGTCCGGTTCGAAGGGGACCAGGTTCACCGATCGTATGAAGGTGGTCACGCCCAGCACCGTGTCCCGGGCCCGCATGGGCACAGCGATGAGGGAGTGGAGGCCGAACTCCTGGATGCGCGCCGCCCTGGCGGGCTGTTCCACCGCCCACAGCTGACGGACGGAGTCGAGGACCGGGATCAGGACGGGTTCACCCGCCACGAGGAAGCGGAAGTCGTGGGGCGGGGGCTCGAAATCCACCGGCTCCCCGATCCGGACGATCGCCTCCGGGCAGCCCTCCCGTACGGAACTCAGCCCGGCGCGGCGCATCCTCGGCCGGAACGACGACGCCCCGCCCGCACCGGGGCGCGCGGTACCCGCGTCGGGGAGCCCCGCACCGGGAAATCCCGGGGTGGCGGGCCATGGTCCAGGCTCCTCGGGGCTGGCGACCGGCTCCAGCAGATCGACGAGGACGAGATCGGCGAACCGCGGTACCGCGAAGTCGGCCAGCTCCTGAGCCGTGCGCATCACGTCCAGAGTGGAGCCGATGCTGACTCCGGCGTCATTGACCAGGGCCAGGCGCTGCTGGGCCTTCCACCGGTCGGTGACGTCCAGGACCATGTAGCAGACGCCGGTGATGGTGTCGTCGCCGTCGGTCAGGGGGAAGAACGACGTGGAGTAGGCGCGCTGACGGTGCGGATCGGCCCAGCTCCAGCCCCGGTACTCGTAGTCGATGACGGGGACGCCGGTGTCCAGCACCTTGCGCATCAGGGTCTCTATGGCGTCGGCCTCCAGCCCCGGGAGCACTTCGCTCATCCGGCGGCCCACGCGCTGCTCGCGCGGGACGCCGCCGAAGCGTTCCAGGGTGTCGTTCATCCATACGTAGCGCAGTTGCGGGCTCAGCACCGCCACCCCGATCGGTGAGCTGGTCAGGAAGGCGTCCACCACGGACTGCCCGAGCGTCCATTCCGGCCCGCGGTCGCGTCCCGAGACGAGGAAGCACTCCCGGCCGTCCAGGTGGAACGAGGCGGAGACCCGCAGATCCACATCGATCTCCCGGCCGTCGCGTCGCCGCACGGCTGCGGCGCCGCTCCATCCCACACCGGCGCGGCACCGCTCGGCGATCCCCGCCACGCGCAGCGGGTCCCCGGGCGTCGCGAGGAGAAAGCCGGCGGGCTGCCCCACCACCTCGGCGGCGCGGTACCCCAGCAGGTCCTGCGCGCTCTGTGTCCAGCCGACGACCGTTCCGTTCCCGGCGACCACCGCGGTCGCGTCGTTCGCCGTGTCGAAGGAGGAGTGCGGGACGGTGCCGGACTGCGGCGGTTCGGCGCCGGGCGCCGACGGCGGGCCTGCGGACCCCATACTGGTCACCACCCATCCACTCCGGTCCCAGTCCATGATCCCGCCTGTGGCGCTCCGGTGCGAATGTCTGCGGCCGTGGATCGGGGAGCGGGACCGCTGGGCGAAGGTTCAGGGGCGGGGCTCCCGGGGAGCGACGAGTCCCGACTCGTACGCGAAGACGACGAGCTGTGCCCCGGTCGCGGGCGCCCAGCTTCGTCATGGCACGGCTGATGTGGGTCTTCGCGGTGAACGGGCTGATCACCATGTGTGCGGCGATCTCCTCGTTGGTGAGACCACGGGCGGCGAGTGCGCTGACTTCGCGTTCCCGACGGGTGAGGTGCTCGAAACCGGGCGCGGTGATCCGGTCGGGTGGTCGGGCGACGAATTCGCCGATCAGCCGACGGGTGATGGCGGGCGAGAGCAGCGCGTCACCACGGGCCGCGACGCGGATGGCCCTCAGGAGTTCGGCCGGCTCGGTGTCCTTCAGGAGGAATCCGGCCGCTCCGGCGCGCAGCGCGTCGAAGACGTACTCGTCGAGGCCGTAATTGGTGAGGATCACGACATGGACGCCGGCCGGCCGGGGGTCGGCGGCGATCTCGCGGGTGGCCTCGATGCCTCCCATCACCGGCATCTGCACATCGACGAGTGCGACGTCCGGGGGCGCCCAGAAGTACCGCCTCGTACGGACCGTGGCGGGCCGCTCCCTGGCCGGCACCGTACGCCGTGAGCTGACACCCGGCCAGAGCCTGGCGCTGCTCGAAACGGAGGGCGAGTCACCCTGGTGGGCGGCGGGCACGGCGATCGGCACGGCGATCGGCGCGCTGCGTACCGCGGC
This sequence comes from Streptomyces sp. NPDC047515, assembly GCF_040643055.1. Lineage (NCBI taxonomy): Bacteria > Bacillati > Actinomycetota > Actinomycetes > Kitasatosporales > Streptomycetaceae > Streptomyces > Streptomyces sp. NPDC047515. The sequence goes on along the minus strand of NZ_JBEYTM010000045.1, from coordinate 47,266 downwards.
GCATCTCGGCTCGGGGCTGCTGAGCGACGAGGAGCAGACTCTCGTACGGGAGTCGGTGGCGGCCTGGGACGGTGTCACGCCGCTGCCGCTGCACGAAGCGGGACTCCCGGACCGGGACGAACTGCCCGGCGCCCGGCTGGCGCTGCTCGCGGCCCGTGCGCCGTACCGGATCAGCGACGACGACGTGGCCGCCTGGCTCGTGCCCCCGTACACCGACCACTGCCTGGTCCACCTCATCGCGTTCGGCGCGATCTGCGCCGTCGACCGCATCGAGGCCACTCTCACCACCTCGACGAAGGAGCACGCGTGAGCACGACCGTCGCCGACGCCTGGAACGGACCGCTCGGCCGGCACTGGGCCGGCCATCCGGACCGCTACAACTGACCAAGGTGCTGCTGCCGCACGAGACCCCGGAGGGTGTGCTGATGCGGGCGGGAGCGTGGGTGGTCAGCGCCCGCCTCCCGGCCTGACGGACAGGGACGGCGCGGGGGGCCGGTGCTCGTACCAGCGCCGGTCGGCCTCCAGTTGGGCGGCGAGGGAGATCAGCCGTTCCTCGCTGCGCGAGGGGCCGAGCAGCTGGGCCCCGACGGGCAGCCCGTCGGTGGTGAACCCGGCCGGTACGTTGATGCCGGGCCAGCCCAGGACGTTCCAGGGCCACGCGTACGGGCAGGCCTCGGCCATCGTCACATCGGTGCGCCAGGCGCTCAGCCCGTCGAACCTGCCGATCGGGGGCGGCGGCAGGGCGGTTGTCGGGGTGAGCAGCACGTCGTATCCGACGCGGGTCCGGGACGTGCGGAAGAACGCACCGATCCTGCGGTGCTGACGCACCTCGCGTTCCCTGGCCGCCCGCACCACCCGGCCGCCGAGCCGGGTGCCGGTGCGCAGGGCACTGCGGGTGCGCGGGTCGAGGAGGGCGGGGTCGGGGTGGCGGGCGGCGAGTTCGGCGATCCCGACGGTGGCACGGGGGACGAAGCCGAGGCCGATCAGCCCGTAGCGGGGCCTGGCCTCCTCCACGTCGTGGCCGAGACGGGCGAGGGCCTCGGCCAGTGCGGTGACGGCCCGCCGCACCTCGGGGTGGGGCGCGGAGCCCGTGAGCGTGAGCGGGGGACGCCAGGCGAGGGCGATGCGCAGCCGGCCGGGGTCGCGGCGCGCGGCGGCCGAGGCCTGGACGGGGGGCGGCCGGTGCGGATCGTCGGGATGCGGTCCGGCGACCGCGTCGAGGAGCAGGGCGGCATCGGCGACGGTCCTGGCCAGCGGTCCGTTGACGGTCAGGCCCTGGAAGGCGTCGCTCTGCGGGTGGACGGAGATCCGGCCCCGCTGCGGTTTGATGCCGACGAGGTGGGTCCAGGCCGCGGGGATACGGACGGATCCGGCGCCGTCCGAGCCGAGCGCGGCGGGTACCAGCCCGGCCGCCACGGCCGCCGCGGAACCGCCGGACGAGCCGCCGGGGGTGTGTCCGGTGTTCCAGGGGTTGCGGGTGGCGCCGAAGGCGGGGCCCTCGGTGAACGGCCACTGGCCCAGCTCGCAGGAGTTGGTCTTCCCGACGATCACGGCCCCGGCGGCCCGCAGTCTGCGTACGGCCTCGCTGTCGGCGATGGCGGCGGGGAGATCTCCGTCGCAGCCGAAGTAGGTCGGCATCCCGAGGACATCCGTGTCGTCCTTGACGGCGACCGGTACCCCGAGCAGGGGCAGCCGCTCCCCCGCGGCGAGCCGGCGGTCGGCCTCGGCGGCCTCGGCGAGCGCGGCCTCGGCCCGCAGGTGCCGGAAGGCGTTGAGGCTGCCCTGGCTGGCTTCGATCCGGCTCAGGGCGGCACGTACCTGTTCGACCGAGGTGGTACGGCCTTCGGCCAGCTCGCGCGTGCTCTCGGTCAGCCCGATCGCGTCGGCCGGTTCGCCGGTTTCCACGGCTTCCGTTGAGGACATGGGCTGCCCGCCTTCCTCGAATCGGCAGGTGCGCGCGCCCGCACCTGTACGCCAGAACGAACTTACCGAAGGGTAACGATTCGCGGGCGGTCCGCTCAACCGTTCGGAGGAGGGCGGCCGGAGACGGCTGCACGGCTCGCTGTGTTCGTCCGGGGACACGGACGGCGAAAAAGCCCTGCTGGAGGTGTGGACGCGGGGTCAGCGACGTGAGGAGGCGCGGGAATGGTTTTGTCGTCACGCGGTTCGGGCCGGCCACCGGTCCCCGGAGGCCGACCCGGCCGGCCACGGCTCGACGGCTTCATGCCTCCCTGTTCCTCCTCGTCGGTGACGAACCCGGTGCGTCCGGAACCGTCCCCGACCACCCATTACGCAAAACGAGGCAAAACATCACACTGTGCATGCGCTTCACAGGCGGTTCTCCCCCACATCCTCCGTCGCGCGGCCCGCCGCGCCCCGGCGTACGCTCAAGAGGATCGGATCGCACACCTGAGCGGGCCTGACGGGCCCTTCGAGGGAGGCGCCGTGACCGGCCGACTCATCCGCGCACGCGGGACCGCCCTGGCGGCGGTGTTCGCGCTGGGACTCACGAGCGGCGGTCTCGTCGGCGGCGGTGTGGCACGAGCGGACAACGGCATCGACACGCTCTCCGCCCAGCAGATCGCCGACCGCTCGCGCGACGCGCTCCTGAGCGTCAAGTCCCTGCACCTCAGCGCGCGTGGCGGCCTGGACGGCGGCAATCCGCCGATGGCCCTGAGTCTCACGCTGGACCAGGACGGCAACTGCAACGGTGCGGTGGATCTCGGCAGCCAACAGGGATCGGTCCGGATCGTGAAGCGCGGAGACGCCATCTGGGTCAAGCCGGACGCCGACTTCTGGAAGAACCAGGTGCCCAACGGCGGCCCGGCCTTCGCCGCGATCCTCAACGGGCGTTACATGAAGGGCTCGGCCACCGACCCGAGGCTGCGCGACGTGGTCGCCGGATGCGATCTGCACACCTTCCAGAGGGTGGTCGGCGACCATGCGGACAACGACCGGGGAACGCTGAACAAGGGCAGGAAGACCACGCTGGACGGGGCTTCGGTGGTGCCGCTGACCCGGATCAGGGACGGTCGGACGCTGACGATGTACGTCGCGGACACGGGCAAGCCCTACCCGCTGAGGATCACGGTGCGGGGCGGCGGGGCGAACGCGGTGGTGAGCTTCTCGGCTTTCGACAAGCCGGTGCCCACGGCCACGCCGCCGCCCGATCAGACGTACGACATCAATGCTCTGCTGAGCCGTACGACGTCGGCGCCGCTGTGACGTCGGAACGTCCACTGAGCATCGCGTACAGCACCAGCGAGGAGGCCAGCCCGACCGCCCAGCCGTAGTCCGCGAGCGGCTTCAGGAACGGGATCAGTCCCCCGGCCGGGAACGGGCCCGTCCCGGGGGCCGAGTGCGAGCCGCCGATCGCCAGGACACCGCCGACGGCGAACGCGAGGACCGCCCGCCAGTTCCAGCCGTTGACGTACCAGTACCGGCCGCCGGGACGGTAGAGGTCCGCGAGGTCGAGCACGGTGCGGCGGACGATCCAGTAGTCGGCGATGAGAATGCCCGCGACCGTACCGAGCAGCCCGCCGACCAGCCCGAGCCAGGTGAAGATGTACAGCTCGGGGGTCCCGGTGAGCTTCCACGGCATGATGACGACGCCCACGACACCTGTGATCAGCGCTCCCGTACGGAAGTTGATGAGCTTGGGGGCCAGGTTCGCCAGGTCGTACGCGGGTGACACGACGTTCGCCGCGATGTTCACCGAGACCGTCGCGACGAGCACGGTCACCAGGGCGTACAGCAGTCCGAAGACGTTGTCCGTCCTGGCGACGAGCTGGACCGGGTCCCAGACCGCCTCCCCGTACACGGCCTGCGAGCCGGAGGTGACCAGGACCGAGAGCAGCGCGAAGAGCGTCATCGTGGTCGGCAGGCCGAGCGACTGACCCCGGATCTGGGCGCGCTGGCCGGCCCCGAAGCGGGTGAAGTCGGGGATGTTCAGCGAGAGCGTGGCCCAGAAGGCGATCATGCCCATCAGGGAGGGGAAGAAGACCGGCCAGAACTCCTTGCCCCAGCCGAGCCGGGAGGGCTGGTCGAGCAGCGGGCCGAACCCGCCCGCCCTGACCGCGACCCAGACCAGCAGAACGACCGCGCCGACGATGACGAAGGGGGCCGCCCAGTTCTCGAACCGGCGCAGGGCGTCCATCCCCCGGTAGATGATGGCGAGTTCGAGCGCCCAGAAGAGGACGAAGCAGAGCCAGAGCGTCCAGGGCTGCCCGCCGATCTCGGACGCCTTGGCCCAGCCGCCGAAGATCTTCCCGAGCAGGGTGAAGACTCCGACGCCACCGATCCAGGTCTGGATGCCGAACCAGGCACAGGCCACCGCCGCCCGGATCAGCGCGGGCAGGTTGGCTCCGCGCAGACCGAAGGAGGCGCGGGCCAGCACGGGGAACGGGATGCCGTACTTGGGTCCGGCGTGCCCGGTGAGGAGCATGGGGCCGAGCACGATCAGGTTGGCGAGGGCGATGGTGAGAACGGCCTGCTTCCAGTCCATGCCGAGCGCCACCAGGCCGGAGGCGAGCAGCCACGACGGGATGTTGTGAGCCATGCCGACCCAGAGCGCGGCGAAGTTGTACGTCGTCCAGCGGCGCCGTTCCAGCGGAACGGGCAGCAGGTCCTCGTTGACGAAACGGTTGTCGGTGGGCACGGTGCCGGGAGCGAGTTCGATGCGGCCCGACGGATCGGGTGTCCGGCCTTGCGGTGGAGGCGGTGGGGTGGGTGGAGTGGGCGGGACGGTCGACGTCATGGCTGCTGGACCCTTCGCTCGGGAACGGTGCCGTGCGGGCGGGAGGCGCGGGGCGTACGTACAGCCGTGGGGGGTCGGGCCTGATGGTCAGGTGGACAGGGCGGGGATGATCCGGGAGCCGTAGGCGTCGATGGTCGCCTCGCGCGCGTCGTGCATGTTGTAGACGGCGAACTGGTCGACCCCCAGGTCGCGCAGGACCCGGAGCTTGTCGATGTGAGCCTCGGCGGGGCCCAGCAGACAGAACCGGTCGACGATCTCGTCCGGCACGAAGGCCGTGTCGGGGTTCCCGGCACGGCCGTGATGGCTGTAGTCGTAGCCGGACCGCCCGGCGATGTACGCGGTGAGGGCCTCGGGGACGAGACCGGAGTGCTCGCCGTATCGGGAGACCAGGTCCGCCACATGGTTGCCGACCATGCCGCCGAACCAACGGCACTGTTCGCGGGCATGGTCGAGGTCGTCGCTCACATAGGCGGGGGCGGCGACGCAGACGGTCACCGAGTCCGGGTCGCGGCCCGCCTGTGCCGCCGCGTCCCGTACCGCCTTGACCATCCACTCGGTGAGGAACGGGTCGGCGAGCTGGAGGATGAAGCCGTCGGCCTTCTGCCCGGCGAGAGCGAGCGCCTTCGGGCCGTACGCGCCCATCCAGACCGGCAGTCTGCCGTCCTTCACCCAGGGGATCCGGACCGGCTGCCCGTCGACGACGGCCTCCCGCCCCTCGGCGAGATCGCGGATGACGTCGATGGCCTCGCCGAGGCGGGCCAAGGTGTTGGGTTTGCGGCCGGCGACACGCATCGCCGAGTCGCCGCGCCCGATGCCGCAGACCGTGCGGTTGCCGTACATGTCGTTGAGGGTGGCGAAGGTCGAGGCGGTGACCTCCCAGGTGCGGGTACCCGGATTGGTGACCATGGGGCCGACGACGAGGTGTTCGGTGTGTTCGAGGATCTGGCTGTAGATGACGAAGGGCTCCTGCCAGAGCACCGTCGAGTCGAAGGTCCAGCCGTAGCGGAAGCCGTTGCGTTCGGCGCGGCGCATCAGGCCGACGACGGACGAGGCGGGCGGGTCGGTCTGGAGAACGAGTCCGAAGTCCATGACGGGTGCTCCTAGTTCAGGTACTGACAGGTGGCGCGCGGGGTGTACATGCCGTGGCCTGCCCGGCCGGTGAACTTCCTTCCGTCGATGACGACTTCGCCGCGCGAGAGGACCGTCTCGACCCGGCCGGTGATCCGCTCCCCCTCGTGCGCCGAGTAGTCGACGTTCATGTGGTGGGTCTCGGCGGAGATGGTCTGTTCGGCCGCCGGGTCGTGGCTGACGGCATCGGCGTCGGCGCCCGGGGCGATGGTGCCCTTCTTCGGGTGGAGGCCGAACATCCGGGCCGGGGAGGCGCAGGCGATCTCGATCCAGCAGCGACGCGAGAGGTGGCTGTCCACGATCGCCTGGTGCGGGAGGTCCATCCGGTTCTCCACGCCGGGCATGCCGTTGGGCGCGGGTCGAAGGTTCCGGTGATGTGGAGGTCCGGCAGCCCGTACAACGGTGGAACCGGGGTGCCGTCGTAGTCGCCCAGCGCGCATACCGCCCTCTCCCAAACTCCGGTCTTCAGGTACTCAGGCGCACGCTGGTAGAAGCCCTGGGAGCGCTGCCCTCGGGTGACGTGCTCCGGGAGATCCTTCCACATCAGGCCGTACGGAACCTTGTGCAACGACGCCTCGAACGCGAGTCGCGGGGGACAATCCTGGACTGGTTTCTGGGCCTTGGGAAGAGGTCCTCCCCACACGTCCACTGCTCGTCGGTGAGTACCGGCGGCACCAGGCGCTCGTGGTCGTCGAACCAGGTCTCGAAGCGGCAACCTGCGTTGCGGAGGGCTCCTGGCACCGTGCCGGCCACGGCTGCTTGGCGTCCAGTAGTTCGAGGACGTCATGTTTCTGCCGGTGGGCGTCGGGGATCTCGGCGAGCGCCTGCTCAAGGACGGTGATGTGGTCGGCGGCAGTGTTGGCACCGGCGTTGCCGGGCCTGAGGACTCCGGCCAGGGCTTCGCCGGTGTTGTCCAGGAAGCACAGCAGCGGGTGGTAGCCGAAGCCGCGCTTGTAGATCGCCGCTGCCTGCCCTTTCTCAAAGTGGCAGGTAACCAGGGTGGCGTCGAGGTCCAGGACACGACCGGGCAGGTCGTGTCCGCCCGCGCGGGCTGCGGGTATCCCTGCTCCGGCCTCGGCGGCTTGCGGCCGTGCGACCTCCCGCGCAGTGGCCCTGGCCGAGCGCAGGCGGGCGAGTGCAGCGGAGTCGATGCCGGCCGGCAGGCGCCAGGCGGCGGAGGCGACGCATACGGACGCTGGTCGGCTGAGCCTGCCGCGGTTGGCACGACGGCGAAGGCCCTGGGGAACCGCTTCGGTCGGTTTTCCCAGGGCCTCCGCCTACGTGGGAGGCGCCTGCGGTGCAGGCGCCCCGGCGTCGGTCAGCGGCGGATCTGGTAGGCGCGGGTCACCGTCTGCTCGATGGTGTTGCCATCGACATCGGTGGCCTGCACCCGCAGCGACACGAAGCCCGCGTTCGCGGGGTTGTCGATCGTGCCGTTGAGGCCGCCGTCGAGGCGGACCTGACGCCAGTTGGCGCCGTCGTCGTACGAGGCCCACAGCTTCGCCCCGGCGAGCTTCAGACCGTTCAGGCCCTTGGGGTAGCGCACGCCCAGTCCGATGCGGGTGGTGGAGTGCGGCCGGGCGCTGTTGGCCTGGTCGACGTCGAGTCGGTAGTCGACCGACAGGACGGGGAGCAGGGTCAGTCCTTCCTTCCGCTCGGAGTGGAAGCTCCAGTCGGTGCGCACCTTGGTGGAGGTCGTCCAGCCGGGGGCGACCCGCTGCACGTCGGTGACCACGCGGTATTCGGCGCGCTGTGGCGTCATCGGGAAGGCGACGGGCGCAGAACGGACGCTGCCGAGGAGCTGGCCGTCCCGGTAGACGGTGGACAGCGCCTTGTCGCTACCGGCTTCGAAGGAGAATGCCTGGTCCGGCGCGGTGTCGAGCAGCCCGCCCGACGCCACCACACCGACATCGCCCTGCCGGACGGCCGAGTTGGTCTGTGCGTCCGGCAGCGCGGTGCGGACCACGGCCTTGTTCCAGTCGCGGTGCACGCGCTGTCCGGCCTTGAGCGTCGAGGGGTTCGTCACCTTCCAGGAGCCGTCCGCCGTCCACACGGGAGCTGCCTTCACCGCTTCCCAGGTGGGCACGTCCGCGGAGACGTACTCGGTCCGGGAGCGCGGCAGTACCACCCGGTCGAAGCCGAAGTTCACCGTCGGCTGCATCGGCGAGCGCATCAGCCGGGCGTATCCGCCTTCGGTGGCCGGCGTCGAGGCGTGGAACGAGGAGTCCACGGTGGCCAGTTCCTCGTCGCGTACCCGGTAGCGTTGGTCGGCGGGGATGCCGCCCTTGCGGTACTTCAGCAGCTCGTAGGAGTACGGGCTCACCGCCGTACCGGAGATCCTGATCACGGCGTTGTCCAGGGCCGCCAGCTCCTCGCCCTGGGTGCCGGAGAGGGTCATCGCCGGGATCTTGGTGGCCGTCGAGCCCCAGTTGCCCGCGAGCCAGTTCTCGGGGATGTCGTTGTAGATGAGGATGGCGAGCGCACCGGCGCTCGCGGCGTCGTCGACCTGCTCTCGCTCCGTGCGCTCGGCGCTCCGCTTCACCAGGGCGAGCTTGCCCCGGACGTCCTCGCCGGCCTTTGCCACGCGCAGGACGCGGGTACCGTCGATACGTGCGGAGCCCGTCCAGCCCTCGAAGTAGGCCGCGTCCAGGGTCCGGTTGCCGTGCCCGACGAGGCGGGCGTCGAGTGCGGGTGCGCCGAGCGACCAGCCGGCGCGCGATTCGAAGCGCTCGTTCGCGGTCTGCGACGGGACGGAGTACGCGGCCGTCTCGCCGTCCAGCCACACCTCGCGGTCGTAGATGAAACCGCTGTCCACGGCCTGGAAGTTCAGACCGATGCGGGCGCGATTGGTCTCCGTCGGCCGGGAGGTGGTCATGGTGACCGGGCCGGCCTTGGCGCCGTCCAGGGTGAAGGTCCGATCGGAGTCGATCACCGTGCCCGGCTGGGCGGCGTAGGTGTACTCCTCCAGCCGGCTCCAGTCGGAGTTGTAGTGGAAGATCTCCGAGATGAAGGCGTGCTCGCCGCGCGGCACCCGCACCACGACGGTCCCGTCCTCTTCGACCGGGTACGTCTCGGGCAGTCCGTAGCCGCCCAGCTGCCAGGCGGTGACCGCGGCGATGCCGCTCGTCGGCTTGCCGTCGCGGTCGAGCACCTTCAGCGTGACGTCGAAGCGCTGTACGTCCCGGCCGAAGCCAACCGCTGTCACTGCCGTCGTCCGCCCGTCGGCGGTGACCGCGGCGACGTGCGCGCCGTGCGATCCGGTCGTCACGCCGGCGGTGTTGAGGGTGAGGTCGACGTCGGCGGTGCCGTGCGCCGGCACGGTCACCGAGTCGGCTCCCAGGCTGAGCACTCCGGCCGGCAGTTCCTCGCCCGCGTTCTCGACCTTCAGGGCGAGGGTGACCGGCTGGTCGCCGTCGTTGACGTACTCGATCTTCTTCCCGACCGGGGCGGTGGCGTCCCAGTCCCGCAGTCCGAAGTCGGCCGTGCCGCTGGCCGATACGGGCTGTCGGAGTGCGCGTGCCACGTCCACGCGGCCGGCGCCCTGGGCGTAGACGGAGGTGGCGGCGGTGGTCTTGGCCGTACTGATCAGCTGGCTCTTCAAACGGGCCGGCGTCCAGTCGGGGTGGCGCTGCGCGAGGATCGCAGCGGCGCCGGCCACGTGCGGCGTGGCCATGGAGGTACCACTCGCGGTGGTGTACAGGTCGTCCACCGGTGTGCCCATCGTCGTGCCGGCGGCGCGGGCGGCGGCGATCCGTGAGCCCGGCGCGGTGATCTCCGGCTTGAGCCCGCCATTACCGCCTCGTGGGCCCCGGCTGGAGAAGTCGGTGACCGCGTCGGTGGAGTCCACGGCGCCGACCGTCAGGGCCGCGTCGGCGGCTCCGGGTGAGCCGACGGACGTCGCCGCGGGGCCGCTGTTGCCCGCCGCGATGGTGAACAGCACACCGGTCTGCGCCGTCAGTTCGTTGACCGCCATCGACATGGGGTCGGTGCCGTCGGCGCCTTCCCCGCCGCCCAGGCTCATGGAGATGACCTTCGCCCCCGAGTGCGCGGCCCAGTCCATACCTTCGATGATCGAGGATTCCGAGCCGCTGCCGCCGTCGTCGAGCACCTTGCCCACGATCAGTCCGGCGCCCGGTGCCACGCCCCGGTACTTCCCGCCGGAGGCGGCTCCGCTTCCCAGGATGGTGGAAGCGACGTGGGTGCCGTGGCCGTGGCCGTCGCGCACCGTCTCGCCGGGGACGAAGCTGCGGCTTTCCACGATGCGGTCGGCGAGGTCGGGGTGGGTGGCGTCGACACCGGTGTCCAGCACCGCGACCTTCACACCGGTGCCGTCGTAACCGTCCTTCCACGCCTCCGGGGCTCCGATCTGCGGGACGCTCTTGTCGAGGAGCACCTTGACCTGCCCGTCCAGCCAGAGGCGCTGGACGCCGCCCGACAGGCGGGCCTTGGGGGTACCTGCGCGGGCGCTGTCGTCGTCGACGGCCTCCCAGAACGCTGCGCCCTTGCGCTTGTCGGCGCTGACGGCGGCTCCGCGTACGCCGGGGAGCTTCCGTGTGATGCGGGCTCCGCCGGGTGCGGTGTCCTTGGCGCCGGACGCGTAGCGCACGATCATCGGGGTCGACGCGTGGTGGGCATCGTCGTACCCCTGGGCGATGAGCTGGGTGACGTTGAACAGCCGGTCGTCCACCTGGCCGTTGTGCACCAGCGCTTCGACGTCGCGCGGGATCACGTACACATCGGTGCCGACGGTGTACGTCCGCAGCTCGGCCGCACTGCGGTGGTACGGGGTGATGTTGACGGCGAGGGTCTTGCCCGCCCTCGTGGCCACCGTCACCTGGTCTCCGGTGACAAGGGTGACCTTCGCGGTGCGGACGTGCGCTTGGGACGGGGTGGTTACCGCGTCCTCCCCGTTCCTCGGTGCGGGGGTGGCACCGTACACCACGCCGCCTCCGGCCACGGTGGTGGCCATGGTGGTCGCCAAGGTGAAGCCGAGCAGTGCGGCTCTTCGCCTGAAACGCATGCTGAACGCTCTCCTTCCGCCGGCAGGAAGGGGTTCCGCGACCGGCGGGTCAAGCCTCGGCAGGAAGGGGCATCGACGCTACGGCCGCGCCTGACGAAGAAGTGACATGTCCGCTCGCCGCCACTTTGCGCGTATCGAAGTCGGATGGTCGTCGTGCGTGATAGCGCGGGCATCGTCCTGGTGTGCCGCTGTGGTTAGATCACGCTGTGTCCGGTGGCTGGTACATCGGTTGGGGTGGGTGGGGGCGTCGTGAGAGGCGGACACATGCTGGAGGCCGCGGGGATCGGGGCGGGGGAGGAGCGGGTGTACCGCTTCCTCGTCGGGGTGCGTGAGGCTGATGCCGCGCTGACCGCGGAGCAGCTGGGGCTCGAAGTGGCGCAGGCACACAGGCTGTTGGCCTCGCTCCACGACAAGGGGCTGGTGGGGCGGGTGGCCGTTTCGCCGTCGGGGGGCGCGGTGCGCTATGTGCCGGTGGCGCCCGATGCGGCGCTGCGTCCGCTGCTGCTGCGTGGGCATGAGGCGCTGGAGGCGGCACGGCGGGGGGTGGAGCAGCTCACCGAGGAGTACCGGGCCGGGGGGCGGCGGCATGACGCGGGGCAGCTTGTCGAGGTGATCACGGGGGCGAGTGTGATCCGGCAGCGGCTGCGTCATATGGCGTACGGGGCCAGTGAGATGCGGTGGCTCTGCAAGGCCGGCCATGTGGCCATGCCTGCGGCGGAGAACGACGAGGAGTGGGAGCTGCTCGCCCGTGGGGTGCGGTACGAGGCCATCTACGAGCGGGCTCTGCTGGAGGAGCCCGGCATGGTCGACAACGTCGCCCGGAGCATCCGCGCGGGTGAACAGGCACGGGCTACCGGGACGCTGCCGGTGCGGATGGTGATCGCGGACGGTTCGATCGCCATCTGCCCACTGATGCACGGTGGTTCGGGTGGTTCGCTGGGTGAGCCGACGGCCGCGGTGGTGCACGGCAGCAGCCTGCTCGACGCGCTGATCGCGCTGTTCGAGAGCCAGTGGGCGGCGGCGTCGCCGCTGCACGTCACGGACTCCGGTGAGCTGGCCGACTTCGGCGGCAGTCCGCGGCCCGGTGCGAACGTCGCCGACGACGAGCGGTATCTGCTGTCCCTGGTCGTCGCCGGGGTCGCGGACAAGGCGATCGCCTCGCAGCTACGGGTCAGTCAGCGCACGGTGCAGCGCCGGATCCAGGTGCTGATGCAGCGCGCCGGCGCCGCGACCCGGACGCAGTTGGTGTGGCAGGCGGCGCGGCGGGGGTGGCTGTCATGAGATACGAGCCGCGAGAAGGTGCGGGCGTGGAGCGCACGGATCGGATCAGGACTCCGGCTTCCAAGGCACATGTGTCACCTGTTGCGGGTGCCGTGACTGCGACATGTCGTCTCTACGGCAAGGGGAGCCGGGTCGGCCCTTGGAGAACCGCGCCGGAACGGTGCGCGCGTAGCGGCTGATCGGGCCCCGGACGGGGCTTGAGTTCCAGTGGTCGGATCAGTGGAGTGGCTGAACTGCCGCTGAATATGCCCCGACACCGTCGACCTGCACTTCCAGCCCCCGTACTCACCGTAAGGGCTGTCCCGTAATCCCTGGTGGATCAGCGTGCGGCGTCAGATGCGGTGCATCGTAAGGCGGAGGGACGCCCGAATACTGGATGTATTCGGGCGTTCCGACAACGCGGCGAGGTGCCGTAGCTGTCGTCGCACGCCCGCCAGGGATTACGGGACAGCCCTTAGCTCAACCCCGACGAACTGGTCGACGCCGACCTCAAGCACAGTCTGCCGAAGCAGCACCGGGCCCGGGACCAGGCCGAGCTCGTCGCCGAGACCCGCAGGTTCCTCCGTGGACGCCGGCGCCAACCGCGCATCGCCCGTTGCCGTTTCGGCGGCCCACACGTCCGCTGCGTCCTGGACGAGAAGCCGTTGAGTTTGGCACCTCACTACCTTCACCACCACCGCCAACGCTGGTTGCGCGTCCTCCGGGGCCGATGACGCCCATCAGCCCCGGAGGACTGTCTGCCGAGGTGCCACCCGGACGCGAGAACGAGGGATTTTTCCGCGAGACATCTCAGTTCGCGAACTGACAGATTCCTCGCGGCAGATACGCCCCGTGCCCCGCGTGGCCCACATAAGTGCGCTTGTCGATCACCGGAACGCCGCGTGACAGCACCGTCTCTACCCGTCCCGTCACCTGTTTGCCTTCGTAGGCCGAGTAGTCGACGTTCATGTGATGCGTCTCGGCGGACATGGTCTGCTCGGCATGCGGGTCGTAGATGACGATATCGGCGTCGGCCCCCGGAGCGATCGTGCCCTTCTTCGGATACAAGCCGAACATCCTGGCCGGCGCCGCGCAGGCGATCTCGATCCAGCGGCGACGGCTGATGTGCCCGTCGACGACGGCCTGGTGCAGCAGGTCCATACGATTCTCGACACCCGGCATGCCATTCGGAATCTTCGAGAAGTCCCCACGGCCCATCTCCTTCTGTCCCTTGAAGCAGAACGGGCAATGGTCCGTGGAAACCACCTGCAGATCATTCGTCCGCAGCCCCCGCCACAGCGCCGCCTGATGCTCCTTCGGACGCAGCGGAGTGGAACAGACGTACTTCGCGCCTTCGAATTCAGGCTCTGCCAGGTTGTCGGTCGACAGGAAGAGGTACTGCGGGCAGGTCTCGCCGAAAACCGGAAGGCCCTCGTCCCGAGCCCGCGCCAGTTCGGCGACGGCCTCCTGCGCCGACACGTGCACCACGTAGAGAGGAGACCCCGCCACCTGGCTCAGTTTGATCACTCGATGCGTGGCCTCCGCCTCAAGGAGTGCCTTGCGGACTTCACCGTGGTAGCGCGGGTCCCGCTCACCACGTGCCAACGCCTGCTCCACCAGCACGTCGATGGCGAGACCATTCTCCGCGTGCGTCATCACCAGCCCGCCATTCGTGCCGGCGCGCTGCATGGCCCGGAGAATCTGACCGTCGTCGGAGAGAAAAACCCCCGGGTACGCGGTGAAGAGCTTGAACGAAGTGACGCCGGCCGAGACGAGTCTGTCCATTTCCTTGAGCGAGGACTCGTTCACATCGGACATGATCATATGGAAGGCGTAGTCGATCGCGCACTTTCCATCCGCTTTCTCATGCCACGCATCGAGCCCTTCACCGAGCGATCCGCCCTTGGACTGGACAGCGAAATCGATGATGGTCGTCGTGCCACCCCAGGCCGCAGCGCGAGTTCCGGTCTCGAAGGTGTCGGAAGCGAACGTGCCGCCGAACGGCATCTCCATATGCGTATGGGCGTCGACACCGCCTGGAATCACGTACCTCCCCGCAGCGTCGATGACATGATCGGCCGTCCACTCATGACTGTCATGGGTGGCCATGGCCACGACGCGGCCACCGTCGACGAGTACGTCGACGTGCAACTCGTCGGAGGCCGTGATGACCAGGCCACCGGTGATCAGAGTGCGTGCCATAGCTTCTGCTCCATTTACGTCGGATACGGGGTACTCACTCGTGAGCCGTTCTGCATGCCCGATGGAGCGCCGCCGGCGCGGCAAATGAGGCGATTCCGCCCTGACGACCGGCCGAGACAGGCATGTTCCTGCAGGTCAGGCACCTACTCGGGCTGAACATCCAGAGCGGCGATGCGGCCGTCCTCGATGAGTACGTCGCCATGGATTCCGTCGGACGCGGTGATGACGAGACCGCCGTGGATGACGGTGCGGCTCATGTACCCCTCCTCACAGTGGCGGAATGGGTCTACGCACGTAGACGAGGTGCGTGGTGAAGAACGTAGAAGTGGGTTACCCACTGTGGCAATACCGCTGCGGCCAACCGATGAAGACGTTTCTGTTTCCCCCGCCCGGCACTCCACCGGCCCACAACGGGAAACGGCGCGGCGCCGCTCCCGGATGGGGAGCGGCGCCGCGCCGCTTCGTATACGCGCCTTCCCGCGGGTACGGCCCGCGCGGGCCCAGGCACGTCCAGGTAACGAAATGATGACGGGTCTGGTCCACATGTTGGGTACGGTTCATGCGCTCGTCCCGTACGCGGCGTGATCCGCTCACCACCGACGGCGAACCTCGGACACATCGCCGGACGCCTTCGACGTCCGGTGCCCACCGACCGATCCCGGAGGATCACGTGTCCCTGTCGCGCTCCGCGCGTACGGTGCTGGCCGCCGCCACCGTCGCCGCCGTCGCCCTGCCGTTCGCCACCACGGCCGCAAACGCCCAGGAGTCCAAGGCCGCGGCCGCTGCCCCGTACGCCGGTCTGCCGTCCGGCACCAAGCAGGCGAAGACCCTGGTCATCGGCATCGACGGCGCCACCTTCGACACCTTCTCGCGCGCCGACGTACCGCACCTGAAGCAGCTGATGTCCAAGGGGCTGACCGCACGAAGCAACCTGTACGCCAACCCCATGGCCCCGACCGTCTCCGGTGCCGGCTGGTCGTCCATCGCCACAGGCGTCTGGCCCGACAAGCACCACGTGAAGGACAACAACTTCACGGCCCCGAACTACGGCCAGTACCCGGACTACGCGACCCGGCTGGAGACCGCCGACCCGGCCACGTCCACCCTGGTCGTCGGCACCTGGAGCCCGATCCCCCAGATCGTCTTCGGCGCGAAGACCGATCTTCGGATCGCGGGCGGCAACGACGAGGGCACCACCGCCAAGGCGGCCGACTACCTCGCGCACGGCAACCCCGACTCCACCTTCGTCCACCTCGACGAGGTCGACGGCGCCGGCCACAGCTCCGGCTCCGCCAGTGACGCCTACCTCAAGGCCCTGCACACCGCCGACGCCCAGGTCGGCCGACTGCTCGACGCCGTGACCTCGCGGCCGACGTACGCCGACGAGGACTGGCTCGTCGTCGTCACCGCCGACCACGGCCACACCCCCACCGGCGGCCACGGCGGCAACACCCCGCTGGAGCGCGGTACGTTCGTGATCGCCCAGGGCAAGGGCATCGCGCCCGGTTCGGTGCGCGACGACGTCAAGATCACCGATATTGCGCCCACCGTCCTGCGCCACGAAGGCGTCGCCACCGACCCCGCCTGGAACCTCGACGGCACCGCGCTCGCCGAGCTGAAGCCGGATGCCTTCGACGCGCTGCGCGGGTCGCTCCGCACGCCCGTCGCCGAGACCGGACTCCCGGCCGGCACCAAAGGGTGGACGAACACCGCGCCCGAGGGCTGGTCCATCGACAACTCGAAGATGCCGGCCGGCGGCGTCACCGAGTGGCGCGGCTGGGCCTTCGCCACCGACGAGTTCTGGAGCAACACCGAGCGCGGCCAGGGCCGCGAGACGAACGTCCGCGCCCGGGACGTGTTCGCGGTCGCCGACTCCGACGAGTGGGACGACAAGGCGCACGGCGCCGGACAGTTCGACTCCACTCTGGTCAGCCCCGCGTACCAGCTGAACGGGGCGGCGAGGGCGACCCTCTCGTACGCCACGAACTACCGTGTCGACGGTCCGCAGACCGGCGACGTGTACGTCGCCTACGACGGTGGCGCCCCGCAGCTCGTCACGTCGTACCGGAGCGATGTCAACGCCGTCGAGCGCCTTGAGCTCGCCGTTCCGGCGGGCGCGAAGTCGGCCCGGCTGAGCTTCCGCTACACCGGCACGAACAGCGCCTTCTGGACCGTCGACCAGGTCGCCCTCGGTCAGCCCAACCCGCCGTCGCAGCTCGCCGTCGCCTCGCTGAACGCCGACACGCAGCTGCTGGGCCGGCCCGGCTCCGACGCCGCCTGGAAGGTCACCGCGAACGGTGTGGTGAGGACCGCGCAGGGCAGGCCGGTGAAGGGCGCGAAGGTCACGGCCGAGCTGACGGCCGGGGGCAAGGTGCGGAAGCTGACCGGCACGACGAAGAAGGACGGCTCGGTGCGCTTCAGGGCCACCGTGGACCGGGGCGTCGCCGAGGCCGCGCTCACCGTCACCGAGGTGCGCTACGAGCACCTCGCGTACTACGGCGAGCTCGACCCGGTCCGCACCCTGGACCTCACCCGCCCCACCGGCCACCGGGGCTGACCGTCCGGCCGGGCCCCGGAGTCACCGGGGCCCGGCCGCATCGCTCCCGCCCCGGGTTACCGTGGCAGTTCCCGCCGGTGCGGCCCTCCACGGCCCGCCGGGGCACACAGCACAGCGGCCCCGCAAGCCACTGTGCGCCGCGCACAGGTACCCGCTCCCGGGCCTGTCTACTGTGCCGCCATCTCCACCCGCTGAGTGGTGAGTCGGTCGGTACGAAAGCCTGGAGGACAGCCGGTGAGCGCGACAACCGCACGTTCCGGTGCAACCGGAGAACCCCTGCGACCGGGCGAGGACCGAATCCACGGGCCGCGTCCCATCGGCTCGTACTTCGAGGCCATGCCGTTCGGGCGCGCCCATGTCCTGGCGGCGCTGGCCCTCTTCATGGCCTTCGTCATCGAGTCGTGGGAACAGCTCGCTCTCGTCTATGTCTCCGGTGATCTCGGTGACGCCTTCTCCATCGACGCGGGCCGCATCGGCTGGGCGCTCTCCGCCGTCGCGCTCGGCATGATCCCCGGTGCGCTGGTCTGGGGTCCGGTCTCGGACCGGATCGGGCGGCGCGCGGTGTGTCTGTGGAGCCTGTCCGCGTACGGGGTGGTCGCGCTGGCCAGCGCCTTCTCACCGAACTTCACGGTCCTGCTGGTCACCCGGGTGCTGTCCGGGCTGGCGCTGGCCGGGATCTACACGGTGACCTTCCCGTACTTCCTGGAGCTGTTGCCGTCCCGGATGCGCGGCCGGGCCGCGGTCTATCTGTCGATCGGCTGGCCGATCGGTGTGCTGGCCGCGGTCGGGGTCACCCAGCTGCTGGTCGGCCTCGGCTGGCATGTGGTGGCCATCGCCTCCGCTCTGGCGGGGCTCTGGGTGTTCGCGATCCGCGCCTGGGTGCCCGAGTCGCCGTACTGGCTGGCCGCGCAGAACCGGCACGACGAGGCGGCGGCCGTGCTGCGCCGGCTGGGCGCCGACGTCCCGGACTGCGCCCGCTTCGAGGTCGTCGCCCCCGAGAAGGCCGGACGTCCGGTGGAGCTGCTGCGCGGCAGGCTGCTGCGGATCACGGTGCTGATGCTCGTCGTGAACTTCACCTTCAACTGGGGCTACTGGGGTCTGCAGACCTGGCTGCCGACACTGCTCCAGGACAGGGGCCTGAGCATGTCGGCGAGCCTCGGCTTCGTCGCCCTCAGCGCGCTGTTCATGATCCCCGGCTACGTGTCCGCGTCACTGCTGACCGGACGCTTCGGCCGCAAGAAGGTCTTCCTGCCGTACGTCGCGCTCGCCGCGGTCAGCGGAATCCTCTTCGCCTACTCCAGCTCGGTGACCGAGCTGTACCTCGCGAACTTCGCGCTCTCCTTCTTCAGCCTCGGTGCCTGGGGCGTGTGGAACACCTGGAACGGTGAGTTCTTCCCGACCGCGCTGCGCGGTACGGGGTACTCCTGGGCCACCGCGGCCCAGCTGGTCGCGACGTCCCTCGCCCCTTCGGTGGTCGGCTTCCTGCTGGCGCAGGCGACCGGGTTCTCCACGACGATCCTGTTCATCACGGCCTTCCTGGTGGTGGCGCTGCTCTTCGCCGCTCCGCTGCCGGAGACCGAGGGGCGGGATCTGGAATAGGGCCGGGACCTGGAACAGGGGCGCGGTCCAGCGCCTGGTGGCAGGATGACGCAGGTGAGACTAGGTGTGGACGTGGGGCGTACGACGACGGTCGCCGTTCTCGTCGGTCCCGACGGCACCGTGCAGGCCCACTCCGTGGTCGGCTCGTCGGCCTCCCTCGACCGCTCGCTGCGCGATGTGCTCGACGCGCTGGACCCGCACGCGAAAGCCCCGTACGACGGTGTCGAGGTCGTCTGCCTCACGACCGACCTCGACCGCGCGCCCTGCGCTCCGTCACCCGTCGCCGTGCTGCGCATCTCGCCTCCCGGACATCCCGCGCTCGGCCCGTCCCCGCACCCGGGCGGGCTGACCCGCGTGGTCGCGGGCGGGTCCTCGCTCACCGGCCGGCCGCTGGCGCCGCTCGACCGGGCCGGCGTCGAGGCGTTCGCCCGGGACGCCGCGGCTGCCTCGATCACCTCGTTCGCACTCTGCGCGGCCGGTTCGCCCGCCCGCTCCGAACCCGAACTGACCGCGGCCGCCGTGATCGCCCGCCACCTGCCCGGTGCGCACATCACCCTCTCGTACGAGATCGGCTCCCCCGGTCTGCGCGAGCGCGAGAACGCCGCGGCCGCCAATGCCGCTCTCGGCCACTGGGCCGAGCACCTCACCACCACCGCCGAACGGGCACTGCGCGCCCGTGGCATCACCGCCCCGCTGTTCTTCGCCCGGGACGACGCCGGTCTCGTCTCCGCCGAGTACGTCCGCCGCTTCCCGGTGATCGCCACCGTCTCCGCCGCGGCCTGCGCGCTGCGCGGAGCCGCGCTGCGGGCAGGCGCGGAGCGGGCCGTCGTGGTCGACGCGGCCGGTTCCGCGATCCGCTGCTCGGCCGTCACGGACGGCGAACTGGAGGCCGGGGACGCGGGCCCGGGACCCGGCGGCCTCTGGATGGATGTGGGCAGGCCGCGCCTGGACACCCTGCCGTTCGGCGGCGAGGAACTGCCCGCCGACGCACGGCCCCGGGTCGACGCGCTGGTGGCCGGAGTGCTGGAGCGCTCGCCGGGCAGCACGGTGCTGTACGCGGGCGGGGCGGCCCCGTACTTCGGCGGCGGCACGGACGGGATCTGCGCGGCGGCGTACGGCGCGGCGCGCGCCGACACGCGGGTGGAGCTGGAGCAGGTGGTGGTCGCACCGGGCCGGGCGGAACTGGACCGGCTCATCGGACTGGCCCGCGACCAGGCGCTGGCGCGGGTCGTGTCGGCGGGTGCGGCGCCGGGCGGTGCCCGGGTCGCACGGGCGGTCCATACGCCCGTCTCGTATCTGCCGGGCGGGGTGCATCGCATCAGGGTCCGGGCCGTGGGCGCACCCGCCGGGGCGATGTCATGAGCGAGCCACCGCTCCAGGTGGACGCGGCCGTGCTGGAGCGGCTGGCGGCCGGGTCGCTGGTGCTGGCGGCGGGCGCGGCGGAGTCGGCTTTCCGGGTGGCGCTGGACTGGGCGCGGGCATCGGTGGCCACGCACGGGCCGGTGCGGTTGCTGGCCCCCGGCGAGCTGAGCGGGTTGCGGCTCTGTGTGACCGTCACCCTGGTCGGCTCGTCGGCGGCGCTCGCCGAGCAGTTGCCGACGGGCGCGGAGACGGTACGGGCGGTGCGCGCCCTGGAACGGCTGCTGGGCGCCCGCGCCGATGCGGTCGTCGCGCTGAACACGGCGGGCGAGAACGCGCTGCTGTCGGTGGCTGCCGCGGCGGACTGCGGGCTTCCGCTGGTCGACGGCGACGGCTGCGGACGGGTGCTGCCGCTGCTGGAGCAGTCGACGTTCACGCTGGCCGGGGTGGCCGCGGCACCGCTCGCGCTGGCGACCGGGTCGGGCGACGTGGTCGTGGTGGAATCCGCGGGCGGACGGGTGGAGGACCTGGTGCGTCCGCTCGTTCCGGCGGCGGGCGGCTGGGCGGTGGCCGTCTGCTACCCCATGCCGGGCGAGGTCCTGGCCGGTTCCGTGGTGCCCTCCACGGTGAGCAGGGCGATCCGCGCGGGCACGGCGGCTGCCCGCGATCTGTTCGCCCCCTGGTCGCCGCGGCGGCTGTGCCGGGGCCGGATCACGGCGGTGGAGCACCCGGGGGACGAGTACGGCTACGGGACGCCGGAACCGTACGGCCGGCTCGGCGCCCCGGATGCCTCCCCGTGGCCCGCGCTGCCGTCCCGCCCCACGAGTGTGCTCGTCGCCGAGACGGAGGGGCTCGGCCGCCACTTCCGTCTGGAGGCGCACAACGAAGTGCTGCTGGCGCTGGCGGACGGGGCGCCGGTCGCCGCTGCCCCGGACCAGATCCTGATCCTGTCGGCCTCCGCCGACCGGCGTGTACTGGATGTGGAGCGGGCGGTGCCGGGCGTGGCGGTCGAGGTGGTGGTCATCCCCGCCGCGCCCGCCTGGCACACGCCCGAAGGCCGACGGCTGGCCCGCGCGGGCGCGGTCGATCCGCAGGGCACACAGGAGGACCCATGGTGAATCGCCCGTCAGGCCGCCCGGTCCGCGAGGGCGCGCTCACCGTCGCCGAACTCGTCCAGCAGGGGCGGCTCGCCGGGGTCCGGATGTCCGGGGCGAGCGGCCGGGACACCGAGGTACGGTCGGTGCGCATCGTGGACCGTACGGCGGCACTCGACACCCTGGAACCTCATACGGCGGTCGTGCTGACCGGCCGGGTGGCCGCCGCGGGCTGGACCGTGGAGATGGCGCTGCGCAAGGCGTGGGAGCATGCCGCGGCCTGTGTCGTGGTCACCGAGTCGGCGGGCCGGCCCGGTTCGGTGGGGGCGCTCGCCGACCGGCTCGGGGTGCCACTGCTGGTGATCGACGAGGACGCGCTGGACGCGGCGGTCCGGATCGCCTCCGCCGTCGCCCGGCCCGACGCCGGACGGACCGCGCTGGTGGCGCAGGCGGCCCGCGCGCTCGCCGACGCCGGGCCGCACGCCGGGCGGGTGCTGTCCGCCCTGCACGCGATCCTGCCGTCCACGGCGGTGGCGCTCACCGGGCCGACCGGTGACGTGCTGGCCGGCCGGCGGGCCGCGCTCTCGGCGGAGGGCGGCGCGCTGACCGTCCGGGTGGAGGTGCCGGACGGCGACAGCGGCCCGCTGGGTGCTCTGGTCGCCCGGTCGGGCTCGCGGGTCGCGGGGTGGGGGGAGACCGTGCGGGACGTACTCCGGCTCGCGGTCGCTCCGCTCACCGCGTGGTGCGCGGTGCGCCGCCTGGACGACGAACGGACCGGCCACCGTGCCGAGTCGCTGCTGCACCGACTGCTGGAGGCGGCCTCCGAGGCTCCGGCCGGCGACGGGCCCGGGGCGGGGCCGGGTGAGGACATGCGCGCCGAGGCGGCGGCGCTGGGCTGGCCCGCCCGTGGCCCGCTCGTCGCGTACGCGCTGCGCCCGGTCGCGGGCCGGACCGGCCCGGACCCCGGCCCCGCGCTGCGCGCGGTGTGGGCGGCGGCGGGACCGGGTGGACCGCTGGTCGCGTACGAGGGTTGCTGGGTGGCCTGGCAGTCGGTGTCTCCGGCGGACGGCGCGGACCCGCTCGACGGAGCCGCCCGGCGGCTGACCGGCGCCCTCGCCGCGCTGGCCGCCCATGCGCCGGTCGCGGGCGGAGTGGCGGGCACGGCGGCCTCGTTGTCCGCCCTCGGCCCGGTCCTCGCCGACGCGTGCGCGGCGGCCGGAGTGGCTGCCGCCGGGGACCCCGGGAGCGTGGTGCGCGGGGACCGCATGGGCGCGGCCCAACTCCTGTCCGCCGTACCGACGGAGCTGTTGCGCGGCCCGGCCGAGGTGGTACTCGCTCCACTCCTCGCGGCGGACCGGGACGGCACGCTGCTGCGTACACTGGCGGTCGTCCTCGACGCGGGCGCGGCACCGACGGCGGCGGCCGAGGTGCTCGGGGTGCACCGCAACACGGTGGCGGCACGACTGGACCGCATTCGCGCGCTGGGATTCGATTCTGATGATGCGTCACAACGGCTGGCGCTCCATCTGGCCTGCCGGGTACTGCTGTCCGGGGACGGGAACGGGGACGGAGCCCGCGAGCACTGAACGGCTCGGCGGCCACCGCAGCCGCACGATCACCGACTGCCGACGCGACGAGGCGGGCGGGGGCCGCGGTGGCGTCCCGCCCGGGGGGACTCCCACTCCACGGTGCGATCGCGCGTTCGGACCAAAAGCGTCCGCCCGTCAGGCTCCGTATACGGCCGCCGCATGCCCCGCCGTCAGCAGCCCCTGCCGCACGTCCTCGGCCACCGCTTCGGGGCACCGCTCCCCCGCCGGACCGAACCCGCCGCCGCCCCCGCTCTCGCAGCGCAGCACATCTCCCTCGCGCACGGTCAGCGCGTTGACCTTCAGCAGTGAATGCCCGTCGTCGCGCCCAGGGTTGAGCGTGACCCGCGGCGGAGCACCCGCCGTCCCGCCGAAGACCCCCCAGGCCGGAGTGACCGAACGCTCCCACCACAGCGAGAGCTGCTGGTCGGTGGTGAACCGGTACTGGCGAACCACCCCGTTGCCCCCGCGTGTGCGGCCGGCACCTGCGGAGTCGGGGCGCACCGCGTACTCCTCGACGCGCACCGGGAAAAGGGTCTCCAGCACCTCGACCGGCATATCGCGCAGCGAGCCGTTGACGTTGTTGATCAGGCAGGACTCGCCGTCGGAGGTCTCCCAGGCGCCCCAGCCGCCGACCGTCGCCTCCTGGGAGACGAAGAGCTTTCCGCTGCGCGGATCGGTACCGGTGAACTGGACGATCATCGAGTCGCCGTAGCTTGCCGCGGCGGCGCGGTCCGGGACGGCCGGCGCGAGCGCCTTGACGACCAGGTCGATGACCAGGCCGAGGTGCGAGTAGTAGTACTGACAGGCGGCCGGTTCGACGGCGGCGAGCATGGTACCGGGTCGGGTCAGTACATCGAGCGGTTTGAACGAGCCGCCGTTCAGCGGTACTTCACCACTGACGAGCAGCTTGTAGCCGACCCGGCAGGCCGCGACGGTCTGCGCGGCACCGCAGTTGACGGGCCCGGTCGCCTGGTCGGCGCAGTCGGTGACGTCCATCGTCATGCGGTCGCCGTCGATGATGACGCGGACGGTGACATGCAGCGGTGCGCCGAGGTCGATGCCGTCGTTGTCGAGATGCCCCGTGGCCTCGTACACACCGTCGGGGATCGCGGCGATCTCCCGGCGCTCCAGTTGCTCGGTCTGGGCGAAGATCGCGTCACGGGCGGCGAGCACGGTCTCCAGACCCCATCGCCCGACGATCTCCGCGAGCCTGCGGGTCCCGGTGCGGGCGCAGGCGACCTGGGCGCGCATGTCGCCGAGGGTGGGGTGTGGGAATCGGACCTGCCGGGAGATCAGATCATGGGCGAGTGTGCATGCCTCACCGTTCTCGTAGATCTTCAACGGGCCCATGCGCAGGCCCTCCTGATGGATCGTCGTGGAGTCCATGGAACCGCCGGGGTCCTTCGACCCCATGTCGATCCAGTGGGCGCGGGAGGCGGCGAAACCGACGAGTTCGTCGTCGACGAAGATCGGGGCGTAGACGGTGACGTCGTTGAGGTGCGTGCCGCCGATGTACGAGTCGTTGAGCACCCATACGTCGCCGGGCCGCCAGACCTCGCGGCCGTACATCTGCTCCGTGGCGCGGGTGCACTCCTCCAGGTTGCCCAGGAAGATCGGCAGGCCGGAGGACTGGCCGAGGACGTGGTGGTCACGGTCCAGGAGCGCGACGGCGCAGTCCTTGGCCTCGTAGATGGTCGGGGTGTACGAGGACCGGATCAGGGTGGTGTTCATGTCCTCGGCGGCCTGGAGCAGCGCGCAGCGGATGATCTCCGTGGTGATCGGGTCGACGGCTGCCGTGGTCGTGCTGGTCATGCGACGCCTCCGAGCTTGATGACGAGGAATCCGTTGTCGTCCACGGTGACCGTGGCGTCCGGCGGAACGACGGTGGTGGAGGTGGCCTCGACGATGACGGCGGGGCCGGGGATGTACTGCCCGGGGGCGAGGTGTTCACGGCGCAGCACCGCGGTGTCGTGCGCGGCGCCACCGAAGACGACCGGCTTGACCGTGGTCTCCGGGGCCTCGCCCGGCGCCGCGGCGTACGGGACGGCGGCGAGTTCGGGGAGTCCGCCGAGCGCGGTGGTGCGCAGCGTGACGAACTCGACGGGCGCCTCGGGGGTCGCATGGCCGTATCGGCGCTCGTGGAGTTCGGCGAAGCGATCGGCCACCGAGTCCAGGAAGCCTTCGGCGGCGGGCTCGGCCGGGCCGAAGAGCGGCACGGTCAGGGTGTAGTCCTGGCCTTCGTACCGCATGTCCACGGCGTGCTCGATACGGTGCCGGTCCGCCGGTACGCCCTGTTCGGCGAGGGCATCGAAGCCCTCGGCCTGCAGAGCGGTGAGTGCGTCGGCCATGGCCAAGCCGTCGAGGTCGGCGCCCGGGGTGAAGAACTGGAGCGTGAGGTCGCGGCGGACCTCGGTGCCGAGCATGCCCCAGGCGGAGAACGCGCCGGGGAAGCGCGGTACGACGACCTCCTCGATGCCGAGTTCGCGGGCGATCTCCACGGCGTGCATGGGGCCGGCGCCGCCGAAGGCGAGGAGGACGAACTCGCGGGGTTCCAGGCCGTGTTCGACGGTGAGCGTACGGATCGCCTGGGCCATCTTGGCGTTCGCGACGTCGCAGATGCCGCCGGCCAGCTCGACGGGGCCGAGGCCGAGGGTGTCCGCGAGTTCCGCGACGGCCCGGTGGGCGGCTTCGGTGTCCAGGGTCATGTGTCCGCCGGCGAACCAGTCGGGGTCGACGCGGCCGAGGACGGTGTTGGCGTCGGTGACGGTGGCCTGTGTGCCGCCGCGTCCGTAGCAGGCGGGGCCGGGTACCGCTCCCGCCGATTCGGGGCCGACGCGCAGTCCGCCCGCCTCGGCGTAGGCGAGGGAGCCGCCGCCCGCCCCGATCGTGTGCAGGTCGACGAGCGGCATGAGCACGGGGAAGCCGTCGGCGACACCCTCGCTGGAGACATGGGGCCGCCCGCCGAGGACGAGCGACACATCGAACGAGGTGCCGCCCATGTCGACGCAGATCGCGTTGGGCCGCCCCAGCAGCGCGGACGCCGCGACGCCGCCCATGGTGCCGCCGACCGGTCCGGACAGCAGGGTCTGGAGGGGGTGGCGGCGGGCGAAGGAGGCGTTGACGACGCCGCCGGAGGACTGCATGACCTGGACCGGAACGGTCAGCCCGTGAGTGGCGAAGCGGTCCTCGATCCGGCCGAGGTAGCGGCGTACGACCGGCCCGGTGTACGCCTCCAGGACGGCGGACGAGGTGCGCTCGTACTCGCGCCATTCGCGCGCCACTTGGTGGGAGAGCACGATCATCACGTCGTCGCCGAGCTCCTCGGCGAGGATCTCGCCGGCCCGCAGTTCATGGGTCGGGTCGACATAGGAGAAGAGCAGTGCGACGGCGACGGCGTCGAAGTCCTCGTCGCGGGCGCGACGGGCCGCGGCCCGTACGGCGTCCTCGTCGAGCGGGACCAGTTCGGTGCCGCGCGAGTCGAAGCGGCCGCCCGCCTCGGCGGTCGCGTAGCGATCCACGAGCGGCACGGGCTTGCGGTAGTGCAGATCGAACATGCGGTCCCGGTTGCCGCGGGCGATCCGGTAGACGTCGCGCATCCCGGCCGAGGCGAGCAGCAGGACGCGGGCACCCTTGCGTTCCAGCAGAGCGTTGAGGCCCTGGGTGGTGCCGTGGACGAAGAAGGAGATGTCGCCGGGGTCGTCGACCGCCCGGCCCAGCGAGGAGAAGACGCCCTCGGCGAGGTCCCCCGGCGTGGTGGGGGTCTTAGCCGCGTCGAAGGTGCCGCGCGTCTCGTCGTACGCGACGACATCGGTGAACGTGCCACCGATGTCCATGGCCACCCGGTATGTCATGCCGCCTCCCGGCTTTCTCAACGGAATGGCGTGACGCTATCGACGGGGAGCGGCGGGCGGCTGTGCGCTGCGCACGGTGGACGGAGTCCGGCCGTGCGCGGCGCCCGGCGTCAGCCGACGGGGCCCGGCTGACGCACGTCCTCGTGGAGGTGGACGATCCGCCAGGCCTCCCCCGCCCGGTGCAGGATCACGGTGTTGCGGATCAGCTCGGGGCTGCTCGGCGTACCGTCCGCGGCGGGGGCGAAGTCGACGCGCAGCCAGAAGCGCAGGACGGCGATGTCGCCGAAGACGTCGACGGTGCGGTCGTACGCGGTGAGGCCGGTCTCCTCCGGTCCCGCACCGGCAGCCGGGCGGGCGTCGCGGATCCGGTCGAGGTCGGGCTTGCCGAGCAGCAGCGGGTCGGCCGCGGAGTCCCAGACGGTTGCCTCGGGATCGAGCGCCTGGTCGATCCCGGCCCGGTCGCCGGCGTCGTACGCCTCGTACATTCCGGTGAGGACGGCCCACACGGCGTCGGCATCGGCCGCCGATGCGCCTGGCCTGGCGGTGGACGGGAGGGGGAGGGTGTTCTCGGGCATGGTGTTGCTCCTGCGCGGACACGGGTGTGCTCGCGATGCGGGGGTGTGATGGCGGCCAAGCTACACAGCCGCGTACCGGCCGTCGCCCACACCCCCGTCGCTCATGCCACCGATCGAAGGGCCTCGGCCAGGATCTTGGCGCCCTCCTCCGCCTCCGCGACGGTCAGCGTGAGCGGCGGTGCGATCCGCAGCACGCTGGTGTTGTGACCGCCGCCCTTGCCGATGAGCAGACCGCCCTCACGGGCCGCTTCGAGTACGGCGGTGGCCGCCCGCGGGTTCGCCTCGTCGGTGCCGGGCTCGACCAGCTCGATCCCGATCATCAGGCCCCGGCCGCGTACCTCCCGTACGCATTGCGAGGCCGCGCCGATCGCACGCAGCCGCTCGATCAGCAGTCCGCCGACGCGGCGGGCGTTGCCCTGCAGATCGTGTTCGAGGAGGTACGAGAGGTTGGCGAGGCCGGCCGCCATGGTGACCGGCGAGCCGCCGAACGTCGAGATGGAGTTGGCGTCGAGGCAGTTCATGACGTCGGCACGGGCCACGACACCGCCGATCGACATGCCGTTGCCGATGCCCTTGGCGAACGTGAGGATGTCCGGCGGACCGTTCTCGCCGTGCGCCTGCCAGCCCCAGAAGTGCTCGCCGGTGCGGCCCCAGCCGGTCTGCACCTCGTCGGAGATCCACAGGAGGCCGTGGCGGTCGAGGACCCGGCGGAAGGCCGCGTACAGACCGTCGGGCGGTGAGGTGAACCCGCCGACGCCCTGGATGGGTTCGGCGATCAGGGCGGCGGGCTCGCGGGTGTGGCCGAGCAGGTCCTCCAGATCGGCGACGCAGGCCGCGATGAACTCGGCGTCGCCGAGGTGCGCGTAGGGCCCGCGGGTGCGGACGCCGCCGTGCACGTACAGCGTCTGCAGCGGCGACAGGTTCGTGGGCGACCAGGCGGCGTTACCGGTGATGGAGACGGCGGAGAAGGATCTGCCGTGGTAGCTGTTGCGCATCGCGAGGATCTGGTTCGACCTGCGGTACGCGGTGGCGAGCAGCAGAGCCGTGTCGTTGGCCTCGGTGCCGGAGGTGGTGAAGAAGACCCGTGCGTCCGGGATGCCGGAGAGCGTGGCGACGCGTTCGGCCAGCTCGACCATCGACCGGTTGAGGTAGAGCGTGGAGGAGTGGATGATCCGTCCGGCCTGTTCGCTGACCGCCTTGGTCACCTCGGGCAGGGCGTGGGCGGTCATGGTGGTGAGGATGCCGCCGAAGAAGTCGAGGTAGCGCCTGCCGTCGGCGTCCCAGACATGGCGGCCCTCGCCGTGGGTGATCTCCAGCGGGTCCTTGTAGTAGAGCGCCAGCCAGTCGGGGCTGACGGCGAGATGGCGTCGGTGCAGGCTGCTCACGGCTCCACCAGTCCTTCGTACGCGTCGGGTCGGCGGTCCCGGTAGAACGCCCACTGCTGCCGGACCTCGTCGATGAGGCCGAAGTCGAGGTCGCGGACGACGAGTTCCTCCTCCTTGTCGCTGGCGACCTCGCCGACGAACTGGCCGCGCGGGTCGACGAAGTAGCTGGTTCCGTAGAAGTCGTTGTCGCCGTACTCCTCCTGGCCGACGCGGTTGATCGCGGCGACGAAGTACTCGTTGGCGACGGCGGAGGCGGGCTGTTCCAGCTGCCAGAGGTAGCTGGACAGACCGCGCGACGTGGCGGACGGGTTGTACACCAACTGGGCTCCGTTGAGACCGAGTTGACGCCAGCCCTCCGGGAAGTGACGGTCGTAGCAGATATAGACGCCAACCCTGCCCACGGCGGTGTCGAAGACCGGCCAGCCGACGTTTCCGGGCTTGAAGTAGTACTTCTCCCAGAATCCCTTGACCTGCGGGATGTGGTGCTTGCGGTACTTGCCGAGGTAGGAGCCGTCGGCGTCGATGACCGCGGCGGTGTTGTAGTAGAAGCCGGACTGCTCGATCTCGAAGACCGGCACGACGATCACCATGCCGGTCTCGCGGGCGAGTTCCCGCATCCGCAGGACGGTCGGCCCGTCCGGTACGGCTTCCGCCCAGCGGTAGTGCTCGGGTTCCTGCACCTGACAGAAGTAGGGGGCGTTGAACACCTCCTGGAAGCCGATGATCTTCGCGCCCCGGCGGGCGGCCTCGCGCGCATGCTCCTCGTGCTTGGCGATCATGGATTCGGTGTCGCCGGTCCAGGTCGCCTGGACGAGTGCGGCGCGTACGACTTGGGACATGAGCTGCTCCTTCGACGCGGCGTCAGAGAGCCTCTACGCGTTTCTACGCCCGTAGACACGTGCGTAGAGGAGAACGTAGGCCCCGTCACACAACGGGGCAAGACCATCGCCGTGAACCGGCGGAGTCGATCATGTTTCACACCCGTGCGGGCCACACGTCCGCACCGGCCGGGCCGATACGGTACCCGGCTCCCGATTTGTTCCCGCGCGCCGCTTTGTATTCTCGGCAGGCACCAGCCCATCAGTGCGGCACCTGCGAGAGGAAACACCATGACCACCGAGCTGAGCCCCGCCGCCCTGACGGAGCCCCTTGAGCGGGCCCGCCAGGACTACCGGGACCTCGCGGGACTCGGACTCTCGCTCGACCTCACCCGGGGCAAGCCCGCGCCGGAACAGCTCGATCTCTCCGACGACCTGCTGAGCCTGCCCGGCGGGCCGCACACCTCCGCCGACGGCACGGACGTACGCAACTACGGCGGGCTGCAGGGGCTGCCCGAGCTCCGGGAGATCTTCGCCGGGGTGCTTCAGGTACCGGCCGGGCAACTGCTCGCGGCCGGGAACTCCAGCCTCGAACTGATGCATGACTGCCTGGTGCACGCCCTGCTGAGCGTGCTGCCGGGTGCGGAGTCGCGGTGGGTGGAGCAGGAGCGGATCACGTTCCTGTGCCCGGTGCCCGGCTACGACCGGCACTTCGCGCTGTGCGAGCGGTTCGGGATCGACATGATCCCGGTGCCGATGACGGCCGAGGGCCCGGACATGGATGCCGTGGAACGGCTCGTCGCCGAGAACCCCGCGATCAAGGGCATCTGGTGCGTACCGAAGTACAGCAACCCGGACGGCGTCTGTTACAGCGACGAGACCGTGGCACGTCTCGCCTCGATGAGCACCGCGGCTCCCGACTTCCGAATATTCTGGGACAACGCCTACGCCGCACATCACCTCACCGACGAGCCCGTCGAGATCGCCGATCTGCTCGCCGCCTGCACCGGCGCCGGGAACCCGGACCGGGCCTTCGTGTTCGGCTCCACCTCGAAGATCACGGCGGCGGGCGCGGGCGTCGCCTTCGTCGGCTCGTCGCCCGCGAATGTGCAGTGGCTGCTCGGCAACAACGCCAAGCGGTCGATCGGCCCCGACAAGATCAACCAGCTGCGGCACGTCCTGTTCCTGCGGGACGCCGACGGGGTGCGGGCCCACATGGAGCGCCAGCGGGCCCTGCTGCAGCCCAAGTTCGAGGCGGTGGCACGGATCCTGGAGACCGAGCTCGGCGGGACGGGACTCGCGACCTGGACCTCACCCAAGGGCGGGTACTTCGTGACCCTCCAGGTGCCGGACGGCTGCGCCGAGGAGGTCGTCCGCCGCGCCGCCGAGGCGGGCATCGTGCTGACCCCGGCCGGCGCCACCCACCCGTACGGTGACGACCCGCGCGACGCGGTCATCCGGATCGCCCCCAGTTACCCGGGCCTCGCGGAGCTGGAGCAGGCGATCGAGGGACTCGCCGTCTGCGTCCGTCTCGTGGGGTACGAGCAGCGGGCGCGCTGAGCCACCGCGCCCGGACGATCCGGTCAGGACGCCGATGAGGATCCGAACCGGGCCGTCGCGACGGATTCCCCCGTGCGCGCGCCGACCGGCGCCCGGCCGAGGCCCGTGGGAACGGGTCCCGGCCGGGCGCTTCCAGCCCTTACGACCTCGCCCGCGATTGTCAGCGGCGTCGCGGCGTTCGCCCAGACCTCGTCGCCGGCACCGCCGGCCGCGTCGGCGATGCGGGTGCCCTCCTCGGCGAGCTCCAGGGCGGCGCGCTCGGCGTCGGTGAACAGCGTGGCCTCCCGCCAGGCCGCGACCAGATGGAGACGCACCGAGGTCTCCCCGGCGTGCGCGGCGTCCTTGGTGTGCATGTCGACGCAGTAGGCGCAGCCATTGATCTGACTGGCGCGGAGCAGCACGAGTTCCCGCGTCGAGTCCGGCAGCGTCGAGTCCGCAATCACCTTGCCCGCCGCGACGATGTGCTTCAGGGCCTTGCCCGTGACGGGGTTGCCGAAGAGGTTCAAGCGAGCATTCATGGTGCACTCCTTGCCGTTGTTGGCGGTTACAGCTCTCTGACGGAAACCGCACCCACGATGTGCCACGAAGCCGTCAGGGCAGCCGCCCGGCCCCTCATAGGCCGCTCGCGCCCCCTCCGCCCCGGCCCCACGCGACCACACACACCCATAGGACCGCCCTCCGGTCCGCCCGGTGATCCGCACGACTGCGGGTGATCGAAAAAGCCTCTGGATCCGGACGAGCGGGTTCGTTATGGTCTCCAACAAGACGGTACGGTCCGTCTTGTTGCCTGTGACACCGTCGTGAAGCACGGCGTTCTTCGTGGACGAAGGAGTGGGTATCTGTGCCGAGTGCCAGGGTTTGGTTCATCACCGGTGCTTCCCGTGGCCTGGGACGCGCGTTCGCCGAGGCGGCCCTGGCCGCCGGGGAGCGGGTCGTGGCCGCCGCCCGCAGCGTCGAGCCGCTCGCCGGGTCGGCCGAGAAGTACCCGGACGATCTCGTACGGCTCTCTCTGGACGTCTCCGACCGCCGGGCCGTGTTCGAGGCGGTGGAACAGTCGGTGGCGGCTTTCGGCCGACTCGATGTCGTGGTCAACAACGCGGGCGGTCTGCTGTACGGCATGGTGGAGGAGGCCACGGAGGAGCAGATCCGAGATCACCTCGACGTCAACTTCTTCGGTGCGGTGTGGGTGTCGCAGGCCGTGATCCCGCACCTGCGTGCGCAGGGTTGCGGGCGCGTCCTGCAAGATCACGTCGATGGGCACCGGCGGCGGCATGGCCTCCGTCGGGTTCTACGGGGCGGGCAAGGCCGCGCTCGACTCGGTCAGCGAGGCGCTGGCGATGGAGGTCGAGCAGTTCGGGATCGAGGTCACGGTCGTCCAGATGGGCGGCTACGCCACGGAGCTGTTCACGGCGGGCACGACAACGACGGCACTCGACCCGGCCTACGACACGCTGCGCGCCCGGCTGGCCGAGATGTGGGGCGACGACGCCGGTCCGGATCCGAGCACGGCGGCACCCGCGATCATGGAGCTGGCCACGCTGCCGGACCCTCCTCGGCGCCTGATTCTCGGCGGCCGGTCGTTCGACCTCGTCCAGGAGATGAGCCGGGCGCGCGCGGAGCAGTACCGGGAATGGGAATCCCTCAGCCGCATGGCACCGGGCTGACCCCGCGGGGCGGGGAGCCCGGCCCCGCCGAGCCCGCCGCCCGGGGTTCGCCACGAGGCGGCCGGGCGGCCGCTCCGCACCGGCGGGCAAACCTCCCGCACGGCGCGAGCGCGCGCGCCGTCAAGGCGTTCCCCGTTCTTTCCCGTTCGGGTGATGTGCGGCGTGTCGGGAGGATCTCGGAGCGCTCTGGGCAGCCTCCAGGCGACCGATCCTGAGAGGGGAAGCAGTGGGGCTGTCACGCGCGTACGGGCACGCCATCAGCGAGGGGCCGACACCGGCCGATGCGGCGGGGGCGCCCGCCCTGCCGTATCCGAGCGGCTGGGCCGCACTGGCCTTCTCCGACGAGCTACGGCCGGGCACCGTGCTCACCCGGCCGTTGGCGGGGCAGGACGTGGTGCTCTACCGGCTCGGTACGGGGGCGGTCCGCGCCATCCGCCCGTACTGTCCGCACCTCGGCGCCCATCTCGGTCTGGCGAAGGTCGACGGCGACGATCTGGTCTGCCCCTTCCACTTCTTCGCGTTCGGCCCCGATGGCGCGTGCGTGCGGACGGGATACGACACGAAGCCGCCGAAGTCGCCTCTGACGCACCTGCCGGTGCACGAGGTCAACGGCGCCGTCTTCGTCTGGCGGCACCACGACGGCCGGGCACCGGACTGGTTCATTCCCGACTGGCACGAGGTGGGTCACCGTCCGGCCCGCAGTGCCGCCTGGGAGCTGGCCGGCAATGTCCAGGAAGTCATCGAGAACTCGGTGGACCTCGGGCACTTCGCCACCCTGCACGGCTGGGCGAAGGCCGAGATCGGCGGACCTGTGGTCTACGACGATGCCGCGTTCCACGTGTCCATGCGGGCCCACGAGTCGGCGCCCCTTCTGGGCGACTTCGTCGTCGAGGTGGAGGTGGACGGATACGGCCTCGGTTGCCTGCACGCCGATGTGCACACGCCTCGGATCGGGCTGCGGATGTGCACGATGGTGCTGCCGACGGCGATCGCGCCCAACCGGATGCAGTTCCGGCAGAGGAACCGCATCGCGTTCACGGAGCCGGCCCGGCTGCCGGCCCCGCTCGCGCGGGCGGTGAGCCGGACCGCCGCGCGACTGCTCGACCGCGCGGTCTTCCGGTCCAGTTGCGAGTTCACCGCCGCCGACTTCCCGATCTGGAACCACAAGCAGTACCGGCAGCCGCCCCGGCTCGCTCCGGGCGACGGCCCGATCGGCCCGTTCCGACGCTGGGCCCGGCGGTTCTATCCGCCGCCGGGAGAGCACGGGGGACACGGCTCGACCACGGCGGGCGAGGTCGGCCGGTCCGGCGCCGCGACGGAGCCGACGCGGCGTGAATCCTCCGGGGTCACCACGTCGGGACCCGAGCACGGCTGAGCCCCGCACGGTGTCGGCATCGTCGCCGGGTACCCCGAACTGCGGCTGTCGCCCCACCCGTTCGGGAGCACCACGCCGTGCGGGAAGCGGCGGCGGTCGGCGTCTCCCCGCAATGCACTCGACGCGGTGGCCCGGGAGGTTCTTCGCGAGGCGGGCGCCGGCTCGCCGTTCCTCAACTACCGGCCGCATTTCGCCCCGACCCCGTTCCCCGCGGTCATCTGCGCGTCGGTCAACGACGCGATCGTGCGCGGCATCCCGACCGATCAACGGCTGCGCGACGGCGATCTGGTGAGCATCGACGCGGGCGCGACGCCCGGCGGTGGGCGGGCGATTCGGCGATCGGATTGCCGGAACGCCCGAATGCTTCCAGTGCGCTGACGCCCCTCCGCCTTGCGATGCACCGCATCCGACGCCGCACGCTGATCCACCAGGGATTACGGGACAGCACTCAGTTGTTCTGAAGGAACTGCTTGGCCAGGGCCTCACCGGCGGTGACGGCGGCACTGTGGCTCTCGATCGGTGACACCTTGGAGTTCTTGAAGAGGATGTAGGTGACGCCGGAATCGGCGCCGCCGGTCTCCGGGTCGGGGTCGATACCGAGCGCCTTGGCGGTGGCGTACGAGGCTTCGCCGATGATCTTGCTGGGGCCGGTGTCGCCGACGACGGCGTACTCGACCTTGTTGTTGTAGACGACGGCGACGACGCCACCGCCCTTGATCCCCGCGCTGCTGTAGTTCCAGATGCTGCTGCTGCTCGGCACGACGACGTACGGCAGCTTCTCGGCGCTCAGCGGCTTGTCGTCGGAGGCGTGGAACGCGGTGTCGTCCTGGAACCACGGGTCGGTGTTCGCGTTGCAGGCGGTGGTGATCCGGCCGTCGCAGTCGATGTCCATGTCGGCCTTCCAGAACACGGCACCGTTCTTGCCGCAGACCGGTATGGTCGCCGACGTCTCCTCGTCCGTACGGTACTTGCCGTTGGAGATCTGCGAACACGAGGTGACCTTGGCCAGCAGATCGGCCGCGCTGACGGAGCCCTCCTTGATTCCGGCCCCGGCCCGGTCGGCGGTGCCGGAATCCGCCCGGGGCGCGGCTGCGGATGCGGTGCCCGGGACCGGACTGGCCTCGGCGGCGGGGGTCAGCGTGGCGGCCGCGAGCAGGGCCGCGCCGGAAGCGGCGGCGAGGGCGAGCGTTCGAGTACGCACAGTGGGGGTGCCCTTCTATTAGGAAGCTTTCCTTACCGACGCGGCAAAGATGACTCCTGAGTCATGCTCCCGTCAAGACCGCGGGGCCGGCTCTCCGTGTGACACCCACGAAGAACCGGCCCCGCACAGACCCCTATTGACGAACCGTCAGGGACGGCCGCTCGGATTCACGACCATGGCCGAACCTCCACCGCGGCGCACCTTCTCCGCAGCCGCCAGCCACCGTCCGTCCGGCAACCGCTGCACACCCGTCGCCGCCCCGATCTCGGGGTTCAGCTTGAAGACATGGCCCAGCGCCTCCAGTTGTCCCCGTACCGGGCTGTTCCACAGCCCCGGTTCGAGCTCCGTCGTCGCCGAGTTGCGCTGACTGGCACGCGGCGCCGCGATGGCGTCGACCAGCGGCAGCCCTCGGTCGACCGTGCCGATGAGCGACTGCAGCACGGTCGTGATGATGGTGGCACCGCCCGGCGACCCCAGGGCCAGCACCGGCTCCCCGTGCTTCAGCACGATCGTCGGCGAGATGGACGAACGCGGACGCTTGCCCGGACCGGGCAGATTCGGGTCGTGGACCGCCGGGTCGGCGGGCGCGAACGAGAAGTCCGTCAGCTCGTTGTTGAGCAGGAAGCCACGCCCCGGCACGGTGATCCCGCTGCCGCCCGTCTGCTCGATCGTCAGGGTGTACGCGACGACGTTGCCCCACTTGTCGGCCGTCGTCAGATGGGTGGTGTTCTCCCCCTCGTACGTCGTCGGGGCGGCCTTGCCGCCGGCCTTGCAGTCGGCCGGCCGGCGGGGGTCTCCCGGTGCCAGCGGGCTGGTCAGCACCGCGTCATCCTTGATCAGACACTCGCGCGAGTCGGCGAACCTCTGGCTGAGCAGCCCCTGCGTCGGTACGTCCTCGAAGGCCGGGTCGCCGACCCACCGCCCCCGGTCGGCGAACGCGATCCGGCTCGCCTCGATGTAGCGGTGCAGATACCGCGCCTCGCTCGCCTTCGAAAGGTCCGTGGACTCAAGGATGTTGAGCGCCTCGCCGACGCTCGTACCGCCGGACGAGGAGGGTGCCATGCCGTACACGTCGAGGCCCCGGTAGCCGACCTTCGTCGGAGCCCGCCGCAGCGCCCGGTAGGACCGCAGGTCCTTGGCCGTGAGGTCACCGGGACGTACGACCCGGGTGGCCCCCGGGTCCACCGGCGGATTGCGCACGGTCCGTACGACGTCCTCGGCCAGCTTGCCCCGGTACAGCTCGTCGACGCCCTTGCGGCCCACCTGCTCGTACGTGCGCGCCAGATCGGGATTCTTGAAGACGGAGCCGACCACCGGCAGTTGGCCGCCCGGCAGGAAGAGCTTCCTGGTCGCCGGGAAGTCGGCGAACCTGGCCTGATTGCCCTCGGTCTGCGAGCGGAACGTGCTGTCGACGACGAAGCCGTCCCTGGCGAGCCGCTCGGCCGGCTTCAGCACCTGCCGCAGCGACTTGCTGCCCCAGGTGTCGAGCGCGGTGTCCCAGGTGGCCGGGGTGCCGGGGGTGCCCACGCTCAGTCCGCTGGTGACGGCGGCGTCGAAGGCGATCGGCTTGCCGTTCTCCAGGAAGAGCGAGGAGTCCGCGCTGCGCGGTGCGGTCTCCCGACCGTCGACCGTCTCCACGGTGTGCTTCCTGGCGTCGTAGTAGACGAAGTAGCCACCACCGCCGAGACCCGCCGAGTAGGGCTCGGTCACACCGAGCGCGGCCGCGGTCGCCACCGCGGCGTCCACCGCGTTGCCGCCCTTGCGCAGCACCTCGATGCCCGCGGCCGACGCATCCGCGTCGACGCTGGCGACCGCCCCTCCGTACCCCACCGCCACAGGCGACTTGGGGGGTGGCGCGGTCGGTGGCGCGGACGACGACGGGGCCGCTGCCCCGACCGTGACAACAGCGGCGAGAACAGCCGACAACGACACACTCCGCGCGACGGAACGTCGCATGCACACCTCCAGTGAAGGATTGTTCGTCGCAGAGTAACGCCGCCCAGGCCGCTCCGTCAGGACCGCGGTGAACCCTGGCCCGTGTGCCCGCTAACATGCCCGCCCATGACTGACGACGTACGCAACATCGTGCTGGGCGTGATAGCCGCCGGTATCAGCGCCGCGCTGGGCTGGATCGCCCGCACCTGTCTCTGGCGCCGAAAGCTCCACCGCAAGCAGGCGTTCTTCGGACTGCCGCGCAACTCCGAGTGCCTGCTCGTCGTCAACCGCGACGCGGGCGGCGACGGCGCCGTCCACCGCCACGACGTCTTCGCCCTGCTCGAACTCTCCGCACTGATCAAGGATTGTTCGGCACACGCGCAGATCCTGTCCCACGACGTCGCGCAGCAGGGTTTCGGCGAGCGCACCGAATTCTGTGTCGGCGGACCGGGATCCAACCGGCGGATGGCCGCCCATCTGCATTCGCTGCTGCCCGGTGTGAAGGTGAACACCGATCCGGAGCCCGGCCCCGACCGGGCCGCCTTCCAGATCGGTTCGGAGCGCTACCGGGTGGAGAAGGGTGTCGTCGAATATGTGCTGCTGGCGCGGCTGACAGTCAGTCAGGATGCCCGTCCGGTCTTTCTGTTCTGCGGGCAGCGGGCGATCACCAACCAGGCGGCCTCCCGCTATCTGGCCCGCAACTACGAGAAGCTGGCCCGCAAGCACGGCAACAACACCTTCTGTCTGCTGCTGAAGGTGGTCAACTCGCAGGCGTACGGCCCCGATGTGGTGGAACTCGTCGCCGATGTGACACGGGCCGCGCAGACTCCCGTGCCGGCGCCGCGCAATTCGCACCGGGCGACGGGCTGACCCCCGCCCCGCGGACCGGGCGGGGGTCAGACGGAGCAGTGGGTCGGTCCGATGACGCCGTCGGTGCCGATCACCTTCACCGCCCCGCGCCGGTCGCCGGTGCGGGTCTGGGCGACCGTGCAGATCAGCTGCTGCCGGGCGACCTCGGAGAATTCCGTGACGGCGGTGTTCACCCGGACGCTCACCCCGTCCGGTCCCCGAGTCAGGCCCCACACTGGGCTGATGTGCGGCAGCTCCGAACGCAGACCCACCGCGGCCTCGGCCTTGGTGGGCCCGCCGAAGAGCATGGCGACCGCTGTGCCGGAGTCACGCCATTCATGCACCGCGCCCCCGGCGTCGGCGTCGCCTTGCGCCGTCAGGTCGACCTGCCGCACGACGGGCATCAGCCGGCCCGCGGACACGAAGTAGAGCAGCGTGCCCTCCGGGCCGCCCGGCGCCACGTCCACCGTCGCCGGGTCGCCGACCTCGACGACATCCGTCGCCTGTATCCCGCATCCGGCCACCGGCAGCACGAGGGGCAGCAGGAGGCCGAGGGCGCGGACGCCTCTCACCGCCCCTCCAGCGGGAGTTCCACGGTGAGGACCGCGCCGCCCCCGGGCTCGTCGGCCGCGTGCACGGTGCCGCCGTGCAGCCGTACGTTCTCCTGGGTGATCGCCAGACCGAGCCCACTGCCCGCCGAACGGGTGCGGGCCGCGTCGGCCTTGTAGAACCGGTCGAAGATGTGCGGAAGCACTGCCGGGTCGATGCCGGGCCCGCTGTCCGCGACTTCGGTCACCAGCCAGGAGGCCGCGCCCCGCGATTCGATCCGCAGCCGTACGGTGACGGGCCGCGCACCGTGCCGCAGGGCGTTGCCCACGAGGTTGGCGACGACGACGTCGAACCGACGCGGGTCGAGCACCGCCCTCACTCCGTCGGGCAGTTCGGTGTCCACCCTGTCCTCCCAGTGCCTGCTCTGCAGGGTCTTGCGGATCGTCTCGGCGACATCGACCTCGTCGAGATGGAGATCCGCCGCCTTCGCGTCGAAGCGGGAGATCTCCATCAGATCCTCGACGAGGGTGGCGAGCTTCCCCGTCTCGGCACTGATCAATCGGACGGCCGCCGCGGTGTCGGTGTTCAGCTGGGCGGCGTCCTCGTCGAGCACCTCGGTGACGGCGAGCATACCGGCGAGCGGGGTGCGCAGTTCGTGCGAGACGTCCGAGGCGAAGCGTCTGGCCCGCGCCTCCGCCCGCCGGAGTTCCTCCACCGACTCCTGGAGCTTGGTCGAGGACTCGTTGAACGTCCAGGCGAGTCCGGCGAGTTCGTCGGAACCCTTGACCTCGATGCGGGTGTCGAGTTCACCCCGGCCGATGCCCGCCGCGGCCCGCCGCAGATCGCGCACCGGGCGCAGCACGCTGCGGGCGGCGAGCAGGGCGGGCGCCAGCGCGATCAGGAGTGCGGGCAGGGCACCGTCGCGGGCCGCGGTGACCATGGCCTTGACATTGGCCTCCTCGGTCGTGAGCGGTATCACCGCGTAGAGGACGAGCCCGGTGGGCTGGCGTCCGTCGCCATGGTCGAAGACCGCGGGCATCCCGACGGTCAGCCAGGGCTTGCCGTCCTTGACGACCCGTTGGAAGGAGCCGCGTGCGTTGCCACGGACGGCCTCGCGCAGTGCGGGGGTGATCACGTTGGAGGTGGGCCGGTCCGACGAGGAGACCCGGATCTTCCCGTACTCGGCGAAGACGCGCGTCTGCGGCCGGCCCTCCCTGGCGAGGTGCTGGCAGTTCCGCCGCAGTTGCTCCTCGCCCACGGGCAACGTCACGGCCAGCGCACCGATCCGGTCGCGGAACTGGTCGACGGCCGTGTCCTGGGCCTGCTGGAGGATGGCGGAGCGGGCCTCGCGGTAGGTCAGGGTCGCGGTGGTGATGGCGCTGATCGCCGCGACCAGAAGGAAGGCGGCTATGAGGCGGGTCCGCAGTCCGAACCGGGCGGCGAAGAGCTTCACGCGAGCGGCCCGAAGCGGTAGCCGAAACCGCG
Source organism: Streptomyces sp. NPDC047515 (assembly GCF_040643055.1). Taxonomy (NCBI): domain Bacteria; kingdom Bacillati; phylum Actinomycetota; class Actinomycetes; order Kitasatosporales; family Streptomycetaceae; genus Streptomyces; species Streptomyces sp. NPDC047515. The sequence goes on along the minus strand of NZ_JBEYTM010000045.1, from coordinate 7,455 downwards.
GACGGTCTGGATGTAGCGCGGGCTGCCCGCCACGTCCTCGATCTTCTGTCTCAGCCGCCGCACGCAGGCGTCGACCAGCCGGGCGTCCCCGTGGTAGCTGTGCTCCCAGACGCATTCGAGGAGCTGCTGCCGGCTGAACACCTGCTCGGGCGAGGCCGAGAGATGGAGCAGCAGCTTCAGTTCGGAGGGTGCCAGGAGGAGCCGCTCCCCCGCCTTGGCGACCGAGAGCCCGGTGCGGTCGACAGCCAGTTCGCCGTGGTGTTCGAGGCCGCTGCGCCCCGCGGGCTCGGCGAGCCTGCGCAGTACGGCACGGATCCTGGCCTCGATCACCTCGGTGCGGGCGGGTTTGACGATGTAGTCGTCGGCCCCGGCCTCCAGACCGACGACCACGTCGAAGTCGTCGCCGCGCGCCGTGAGCATGATGATCGGGAGCTGGCTGGTCTCCCGGACCCGGCGGCAGACCTGGACCCCGTTCATTCCGGGGAGCATCAGGTCGAGGAGCACCAGATCGGGCCGGAACTCTCCCAGCGCGGCCAGCCCCGCCTCACCGGTCTCGACGGCCCGCAGTTCATGGCCGCGCCGCCGCAGCCCCAGCTCGACCCCTTCCCGTGCGGAGGGGTCGTCTTCGATCAGCAACACGCGAGGCATGGCAGCAGTATCCCAGCGATCAAGGAGTGAATTCGAACCGGTGAGCGAGCCTTGCGCCCGGCGGATCAGGCCCGCCGCAGCCGCCTGCGGCCCGCCGCGATCAGGGCGCTGATCTCCCGCAGCCGGAGCGGCCGGGCCAGCAGCGCGACCGTGAGCAGGAGCACGGCAGTCCCCGCCCCCACCGCCGCGAAGTCGCCGAATCCCTCGCAGGCGCGAGCGGCCAGGTATCCCAGCAGCCCGGCGGGCACACTCGCCACCACCAGCCGCAGTTGCGCCCACAGGCCGGCCGAGCGCAGCAGCGAGGGCCGGGCGGCGGAGCTGCCGCAGACCCTGCGGTGCAGCACGTACGCGGTGACGCCGAAGCCGGCGAACAGTGCCACCGAGTACGCCCCGGCCATTCCGGTCACGGCCCAGCGGACCGGCAGCAGCAGATACGCGACAACACAGAATCCGGCGTTGAGCGCCGCGATGACCAGATTGAGGAGGAACGGCGTGCGGGTGTCGCTCATCGCGTAGAACGCGCGGGAGAGCACGTACTGCCCGGAGTAGGCGATCAGCCCCGGCGCGAACGCCATCATCATCCCCGCCATGGCCGTGATGTCCGCGGCGCCGGTGCGCCCGTATCCGTACACGGCCCCCATCACCCACGGCGCCAGCGCGAACAGCACGGCCACGGCGGGCACCACGACCGCGGCCGAGGTGCGCAACGCGTACGAGACATCGCGCCGCACACCCGTCAGGTCGTCGTCGGCCGCCGACCGGCTCATCCGGGGCATCAGCGCCGTGACGAGGGAGACGGTCACGATGCCGTGCGGCACCACCCACAGCTGATAGGCGTAGCTGTACGCGGTGTAGCCGACGCCGCCCGACACATGCTGTTCCACGGCTTGCTGACCGGTGGCGGTGGAGAGCCGGGTGACCACCCAGTAGGCGATCTGGTTGGTCAGCACGAGCATGACGAGCCACCCGGCCGCGCGCAGCGGCCGGGTGAGACCGCTGCCCCGCCAGTCGAACCTTGGTCGCCAACGGAACTTCGCGGCGCGCAGCGCGGGCACCAGGGCGAGCGTCTGCACCGCGATCCCGACGGTGGTTCCCCAGCCGAGCCATTGGGCCTGCGCCGAGGTCAACGTACCGTCGGAGCCGGCCGCGACGCCGAGGTAGATCCCGAACACCGCGATGATCACCACGTTGTTGAGGACGGGAGTCCACATCATCGCGCCGAACCGGTCGCGGGCGTTGAGTACTTGGCCGAGCAGTGTGAACAGTCCGTAGAAGAGGATCTGCGGCAGGCAGTATCGGGCCAGGGCGATGGTGAGATCGGCCTGTTCGCCGTGGTAGTCGGGGGCGTAGACCGAGACGATCCACGGTGCGCCGACGACAGTGAGCGCGGTGAGGGCGAGGAGCCCGATCGTGCAGAGGGTGAGCAGCCGGTCGGTGTACGCGGCTCCGCCGTCGGCATGGTTCTTGGCGGCCCGCACCAGCTCCGGGACGAAGACGGCGTTGAGCGCGCCACCGATGAGCAGCGTGTAGAGGATGTTGGGCACGGTGTTGGCGACGGTGTACCCGTCGGCCTGGAGTCCGGTGCCGAGCGCGGCGACGACGACCGCCGAGCGTACGAAGCCGGTCGCCCGGGAGACGACGGAGCCGGACGCCATGACGGCGCCGCTGCGCAGCACCGAGCCGGACCCTCGTTCCGCGGCCTTGGAGGCCGCCTCGGTGGCCGTCATCGGCGGGCCAGGTATACCTGGAACGCACGGTACAAGGTGTTGTTGGCGGCTCCGCCCACCGATGTCTCCCACTCTCCGAGGGTCTCGACGACCTGGCCTCCGGTGCCGAGCTTCCAACGGAGCAGGCCGAAGGGGCGGTCGTCGGGGTCAAGGGTGGAGGGTACCCCGCGCATGTCGTGTACATCGGCACCGAGCCCATGGGCGTCGAGCATCATCTTCCACTGCAGCGCATTGCTGGGACGGACCTCTCGGCGGTGGTCGGCGGAGGCACCGGTCTGATACCAGACGCGCCGTCCAGTGCTGATCATGGTGTGGGCGGCCAGGATCTCGTCCTGGTGGACGGCGAGGTAGAGCCTCATCCGGCCGGGCTGCTCGGCGTTGAGTACGGCGTACTGCCGCTGGTAGTACGCGAGGGAGCGGCCGAGCCGGAAGCCGTCGCGCTCCTCGGTGATCCTCAGCAGCCGGTGGAATTCCGGGAGTTCGGCCTCGCTGCCGATGACGGTCCGCACCCCGGCCTGCTGTGCCTTGCGGACGTTGCGGCGCCATTCCTGGTTGAGTCCCGACCACAGTTCGTCGGGGGTCCGCCCGGCGAGCGGGACCCGGAAGACGTAGCGCGGCTGCGCGTCGGCGTCCTCGCCCCCGTCGCCGCCGCAGCGGCGCCAGCCGCGGGCCCGGAGCCGTTCGGCGACGGCCGTGCCGAGCGGGTCCACCTCGGTGGCGAGCACGTCGCCGATCCTCCGGCCGGGGCCGGTGGCCGCCTTGAGGCGGGCGGTGTCCCAACGGCGGTACGCGGGTGAGGGGCCGATCCGTACGGCGAAGGCACCCGCCTTGCGCAGGTGGGCCACGAGCGGCCGCAGCCAGCGGTCGATGTCGGGGTCGGCCCAGTCGACCACCGGGCCCTCGGGCAGATAGGCGAAGTACTTGCGGGTTCCGGGGAATTGCCGGTAGAGCACCAGAGCGGCTCCGGCCAGTTCGCCGAGGTCACTGTGCCAGCCGACCGATTCCGACGTCCACTGGTCCTTCACTCCGGCCCAGGACGGATACTGCAGAAAGCTCGCCTCCGTGCGGGTGGCGACGAATGCCCGGTGCTCGGCGGCGGTCAGGCCGCGTATCCGTAGCTCCTGGTCGCGGCTGCGGTTCCCGGTCGCGAGCAGTGCTGACATGTTCGTGGCCCTCCCTGGTGCGCCCCGCTGTCGGCTCCGCGGGGCTGCACAGGATGCTCACAGCGGTCCGTGACGGAGCCGAGCGGCGTATGTGACCGGACGATGACCGTTCTGCTGCGGCCCATGTCACACAGAGGATTTCCTGGTTTTCGGCCGATTTGTGGAACCTATCTTCGGTTGCAACGCCTCTTCATCAATGAGAAGCAATGCCTTGGAGGTTTTCCGTTGTTCTCCGCACGCCGGCGCATACGCCGTACCGCCCCGCTCGTCCGCCCGGTCCGGCTCACCCTGATCGCCGGCACCACGGTGCTCGGTGCCACGCTCACCGCCTGCTCCGGCGCCTCCGCGTCGGACTCGGGAAAGGGGGCGACCGGGGTCGCACCGGCGCACGACACCAGCATCGCGGTGAACTTGACGGGCGCCGAGGCCGCCCCCGGCCGACCGGTGACGGTGACGCTCGGCGCCGGAAAACTGAAGACGGTCACGGTGAACGCGACCGGGGGCGACGCGCTCACCGGCCGGATATCCACCGACGGCAGGACCTGGACGTCGGACCGGCCGGCCGCGCCCGGCACCACGTACAGCGTCGAGGCGAAGGACACCGAGGGCGGCAGCGACAAGGCCGGCTTCACCACCGCGGCAGCCAAAAAGGTCAACAAACTGACGCTGGCTCCCGGCAAGAACACCACGGTCGGCATCGCCCAGCCGCTGTCGATCGTCTTCGACAACCCGGTCAAGGACAGGGCCGCGGTGGAGAAGGCCCTGAAGGTCTCCACCTCGAACAACACCGAGGGCTCCTGGGGCTGGCTGCAGGACTACTCCGGCAAGGACCGCGTCGACTGGCGGCCCAAGGAGTACTGGAAGTCCGGTACGAAGGTCACGCTCGACGCCGACCTCAACGGCATCGACTCGGGCCCGTCCGGCGGCTGGTTCGTCCGCGACTACAGGACCACCTTCGCGATCGGCGCCGACCAGGTGGTCAAGGTCGACCTCGACCGTCACCGGCTGGCGCTGAAGCGGGACGGAAAGACCGTCATGGACGTGCCCATGTCGGCGGGCACGCCGGGCGGCGAGAAGGCGTCCTGGCGCGGCACGGCCGTGCTGATGGCCAAGGAGGGCACGATCAACATGCGCTCCGAGACGGTGGGCCTGGGCGACGCCTACGACAAGATGGTCGACTCGTCGATGCGGCTGACCTGGTCGGGGATGTACGCCCACGCGGCACCGTGGAACGCCGCCTACTTCGGTGTGGCCAACCACAGTTCGGGCTGTGTCGGCATGAGTGACGCCAACGCCGCTTCGCTGTACCAGCAGGTGCGGGTCGGCGACCCGTTCGAGATCACCGGCGCCGACGCCAAGGGCACGGTCGCGGAGGGCAACGGATACGGGGCGTGGAACGTGGCCTGGAGCGACTGGCAGGCGAAGAGCGCGCTGAAGTGAGTTGCGGCGCCGGCAAACTGGCGGCCTGCCAGATGTATGGCGATCCGAATCTGCTGCCCGCACCCGATGAACACGGGCGCGGGCAGCAGGTGGATGGCCGGGCAGCCCCCCTGTCAGGGGAGAGCGCCCGGCCGGGCCGGATGGTTACCGGATGTCGTAGGCGCGGGTGATGGTCTGGGTGACCGCGTTGCCGTTGGCGTCGGTGAGGGTGGCCTTCGTCGTGACCTGCTTGCCGGCGGCGCCGGTGTGGTCGAGGACGGCCGTCCACTTGCCGTCCTTCTGCTGGGTCGGCGCCTGGGTCCAGGTGCTGCCGCCGTCGTAGGAGTAGGACAGCGAGGCCGCCGTGATCGCGCCCGGGGTGTACCCGGCATGGCCCTCGGCCGACAGGCCGACCTTGATGCCGCTCTGCGCCGGCAGGGTGTTCATGCCGTCCACCGGCACGTCGTACACCGGGAAGAGGATCGGCAGGCCGCGCGAGTAGACGTCCGGCTCCCGGTGGGAGCGGAAGCTCCACGTGGTGGCGACAGCGGTGGAGCGCAGCCAGTTCCGGTCCGAGGTGTCGATCTTCTCCAGGTACTGGGTGAGCTCGTACGCGGAGTCCTCGTCCGGCACGCTGAACACGTCGTACGGGTAGGCGCTGGTGGCGATCTGCTGACCGTTGCGCTTCAGTACCAGTTTGCCGAGGTCGCCGAACGACCCGCCGTAGGACCAGTGGTCGCCGGAGCCGTCGACCCAGAGCGCGGTCTGGATGCCGATCAGGTCGCCCTGCCGCTCGGCGGCCAGCGCCGGCTTGCCGTCGGCGTCGCGTGCGGCGGCCGGCCGCAGGGGGCCGCCGTACCACTCCTCGGCGCTCCGCTGTCCGGCCCGGTAGATGCGGTCGTGGTCGCCCAGGAACGCGGCGAACGGGAAGCTGGTCATCGCGCTGTGGAACCAGGCTTCGTCACCGGTCGTGTAGTAGGCGGTGCGGGTGGCGGGCACGTGGACCTGGCCGAACGGGCTCACGGAAACGTAGGCGTTGCTGCTCCAGGAGGGACGGACGAACATCGCGTCGATGTAGTCGGCCTCCTTGCCCATGGCGTGCCACGTTTCGCTGACCTGGGCCAGCTTGGAGTCCTTGGGCTTGTAGACCTGGTCGGAGTGCAGCGGACCCTGGGTCGGGAACGACAGGTTGTAGACGTAGGGCGAGCCGTTCTCGGAGCCGCTCGCGCGCCAGGTGGGCCGGAACTCGAAGGTGCCGTTCTCGGCACGACCGTCGATGTCCGCGTAGAACTTCTGGATGGTGCTGCCAGCCATGAGCGATCCGGATATCTGCCAGGTGTCGTCCCACGTGCGGGCGTAGCTGAACGTGGTGTTGTCCACCGTCGAGGGCCGGTCGGTGTGCAGGCTCAGCCGGTGGGCCTTGCGGGCGTCGAGGACGACGGTGGTGTCATGAGTGATCCGCAGCTGCGGCTTCGCCAGGTAGCTGACCGATTCGGGCGCGTTGTCCGTGCCGTAGCTCCCCACGAAGCTGCTGAGGGCATAGTCACCCGGGCGCACGCGGTACGTCTGGTCGGTCGCACCCGAGTTGCTGCGGCGTTCGCCCTTGTCGGTGTCGAGGCTGACCAGGTCCAGGGAGGAGGGGCCGGTCGCGGGCTTGCCGTTGCGGTCGATGGCCTTGACCCGGAGCGTGACCGTCTCCGGCTGGACGTAGAGGGTGACGGGCACGGAGACGTGCACATCGCCGCCGGTGGCCAGGATCCGGCCGGTGACCGCACCGTACTGGCCGGCCTTCAGACGGGCGGTGGGGTCGATCCGCAGCGGCACCTGAGCGGTGGCCCCCGCGGGGACCCTCACCTTGCCCTCCTCCAGCTTGACGATGCCGGAGTTGACGTCGCTGCCGTCGTTGCCGTGCACACCGCTGACCTTCAGGCTCAGGGTGAGGTCGCTGCCGCTGGTGTTGGTGAAGGGCACCTGCACGGTGGTGCGGTCCGAGGCGTCCTGCGGCCAGTTGTAGCTGCCGGCCTGGACGGCGGGCGCGGAGAGCACCTTCTGGTTCACCGCGGCGAACACGTCGAGGACGCCACCGCCGGTCTGGTCGGCGCCGGCGACCTTGCCGCCGGTGCGGGCGGAGGAGACCAGGGCGGCCTTGATCTGCTGCGCGGTCCACTCCGGGTGGGCCTGGCGGACGACGGCCGCGGCGCCCGCGACATGCGGGGTGGCCATGGAGGTGCCGGACATCGTCTGGTAGGCGTAGATGCCGCGGCCGCCCGCGTTGGCCGCCGAGATGTCGACGCCGGGGGCGGCGATCTCGGGCTTGAGGGTGTGGGTGACGGCCACGGGACCGCGGCTGGAGAACGGCGCGGTGGTGTCGTCGCGGTCGACGGCCCCCACGGTCAGCACGCTGGGCACGCAGCCGGGGGAGGAGACGGTCTCGGTGCCCGGACCGGCGTTGCCGGCGGCGACGACGAACAGGGTGTGCTTGTTCTGCGAGAGCTGCT
>NZ_JBEYTM010000044.1:0-71930 GCF_040643055.1 Streptomyces sp. NPDC047515 | reverse complement strand
CCCCTACCCCCCCCGCCGCCCCCGCCCGCGTCCCGTCCCGGGCGCCCCCCCCGGCCGCGGCCGGGTTTTCTCAGCGCGGGGGGGGGGCCCCCCCGCCGCCCCCCCCCCCCCCGCGGGCCCCCCCCCCCCCGCTTCTGTCTTGCGTACGGCGCACGTCGGGCAGCCCCCGGGGGTTCCCCTAGGGGATGTCACAGCTCGGCCGCAATGGCGGGCAGGTTCTCCAGGCCCTCTCACCACACCCACGCGGACCAGGTACGTTCGATGAGTGGCTGGATTCAGGATCGGACGCGGCCGGGACAACCGCACCCCGCAGCAAGGGCAACAGCAACCGCGGCAGCAGCCGTACGGCACACAGGCACCACCGCCGTACGGGCAGCAGCCCTGGCCACCGACGGGAGGCAACGGCGCCCCGCCCCCGTACAACAACGGTGGGCACCACGGCGGCCACAACGGCGGCCACGGGAACGGCAACGGCAACGGCTACAACGGTGGCGGCCACGGAGAGCCGGAGTACTTCGGCGACCCGTACCAACAGCCCCACCACCCCCACGGGTCGCCCCAGCAGGGCGACCCGTACGCCAACTCCCCCGGCCACACCCAGGCCTTCAGCATCGGTGAGGACCCGTACGGCGACGCCAACACCTACCGCGCCGGCCAGGCCCCCGCCCAGCCCGCGGGCCCGCGACTGCCGTGGAAGGACCTGCTCACCGGCATCGTGCTGCGCCCTGGACCGACGTTCTGGCAGATGCGTGACTACCCGGTCTGGGGCCCGGCGCTCATCGTCACGTTCCTGTACGGCCTGCTCGCCCTGTTCGGCTTCGACCAGGCCCGGGACGACGCGATCCACGCGACGATCTCCACCGCGGTCCCCTACGTCGTCATCACGGGCATCGGCTTCGTCATCGGCGGCCTGGTCCTCGGCGCGGTCACGCACACCCTCGCCCGCCAGCTCGGGGGCGACGGCTCCTGGCAGCCGACCGTGGGCCTCTCCATGCTGATCATGTCGATCACGGACGCGCCCCGCCTGATATTCGCCCTCTTCCTCGGCGGCGAGAACTCCCTGGTCCAGATCCTCGGCTGGATCACCTGGCTGGCCTCGGCCGCGCTCTTCACCTCGATGGTGAGCAAATCGCACGACCTGCCGTGGCCGAAGGCGCTGGGCGCCTCCGCGATCCAGCTGATCGCGCTTCTGTCGATCATCAAGCTGGGCACGATCTGACGGTCCCGCCCGCGGACGAGAGGAATCCGCGGACAAGAAGAGCGGACAAGAAGAACGGACGAGAAGAACACGGACGGACGGAAAACCAAACCCCCGGCGCACAAGCCCCGGGGGTTTTTCCGTCCATCCGTCCATCCGTCCGTCCTTACGGTGAACACCGTCCCGCACCGGGCCCGAGAGGCATCACGCACACCCCACCATCGGGCCACGGCCCATCGGGCACGGCGCACGCGCCGGGCTTCGCGCGTCAGGCGTCAAGAACCTGCCCGCTGCGTCGCACGACGGGCTTCTCCACGCTCCACGGGAAATTGATCCAGCGATCGGTCTTCTTCCACACGTACTCGCACTTCACGAGCGAATGCGACTTCTCGTAGATGACCGCACTGCGCACCTCCGCAACATGATCGATGCAGAAATCGCGTACCAGCTTCAGCGTCTTCCCGGTATCGGCGACATCGTCGGCGATCAGGACCTTCTTGTCCGAGAAGTCGATGGCGTTCGGCACCGGCGCCAGCATGACCGGCATTTCGAGGGTGGTGCCCACGCCGGTGTAGAACTCCACATTCACCAGATGAATGTTCTTGCAGTCCAGGGCGTAAGCGAGCCCGCCCGCGACGAACACCCCGCCCCGCGCGATGCTCAGCACGACATCGGGCTCGAACCCGTCGTCGGCCACGGCCTGCGCCAGCTCACGCACGGCATGGCCGAAGCCGTCGTACGTCAGATTCTCCCGCACCTCATCGCTCATCGGGCTCACACCTGCGTCCTGTGGAAATTCATGAACGACCGCGACGCGGTCGGCCCACGCTGGCCCTGATAACGCGATCCGTACCGCTCGGAGCCGTACGGGAACTCCGAAGGCGAGCTCAGCCGGAACATGCACAGCTGCCCGATCTTCATGCCCGGCCACAGCTTTATCGGCAGCGTCGCGAGATTCGACAGCTCCAGGGTCACGTGCCCGGAGAAACCGGGGTCGATGAACCCGGCGGTCGAATGCGTCACCAGACCGAGCCGGCCCAGCGAGCTCTTCCCTTCCAGCCGCGACGCGAGATCGTCGGGAAGCGAAATGACCTCGTACGTCGAAGCGAGCACGAACTCACCGGGGTGCAGAATGAACGCCTCGTCCCCGTCCGGCTCGACCATGCGCGTCAGATCGGCCTGCTCGACGGCTGGGTCAATGTGTGGATAGCGGTGGTTCTCGAACACCCGGAAGTAGCGGTCGAGCCGCACATCGATGCTGGAGGGCTGCACCATCGACGCGTCGAACGGATCAATACGAACACGTCCGGCGTCGATCTCGGCCCGGATGTCCTTGTCTGAGAGAAGCACGCCCCGAGGATACGCAGAACGCGCGGGCCCGCCCCAATCCGGGACCGCTCCGCGCGCCTGACACCGCCGCTACCGCTCCTCGAACACCACGGGCACGGCATGCCGCAGCCGCGCACAACGAGGACAGCGAATGAGCCGCCCGGGACCGATCCGCCCGGACCCGAGCTGCTGCATCGGGAACGAAGCGGTAGCGAAAACGTGCCCTTCGGCACAGCGGACGACGGTGCGCTCCATGAAGTCCATCAAGTCCCTTCCCCAACAAGCCTTGGACGAGAAAGCCACATTAGGGGATGAACAGGACGCCACTCCAGGCGGCACTCCGACCACCCACGCTACGCCCCCAACTCCCGCCCACAGCACCCGCATCCACCCTCCCCCACAACAAGAAGGCCCCACGGCTCGAACGCCGGGGACCTGGCATGGGGTACAGTGTGTGGCGATACGCAGCGAATCAATCGATGCGCTTCGCGGGTGTAGTTTAATGGTAGAACATGAGCTTCCCAAGCTCAGAGCGCGAGTTCGATTCTCGTCACCCGCTCCATGACGAAGGCCCTGGTCGGAGATCAGGGCCTTGTTTGTTGTCTAGACCACTCCGGTCTCGCGTGCCCTTCGCATGCCACACGCGCTGCCACAAGACGTCAGATTGGGTTCCGGCGCGCGGCCCGCGACCAGGCGACATTGCGCGGTCTCGAATACCGGGACGCGCATCGGGTGATCCGCGTCACCTCCTTTGTGCGTTTTCCGGCGACGCCCGGAACGGGGGCGGGAGCTGGTGAACGGTGGCAGCCGTGCCGCTCTCCGGGCTCCGGCCAGTCGCCGCACGCCGACGGCGGACGTCGGCGTCGATGTCGTCGGCGAGCTTGCGCTGGTGGGCCATGGTGGAGTGCTGGTAGATGAGCTGGGCCCGCTCGGAGGACTGGCCGGCGCGGACCATGAGGTCCTTCAGCCTGGCTCCGGTGTCGGCGGCCAGGGTGTTGCCGGTGTGCCGGAGGTCGTAGAAGCGGAACTCCTTCGGCATGCCGACCGCGTCGCGGGCCTGCGCCGCTTCCGGCCGAAGGTGGTGCCTCGGAGGGCCGCCCCCTTCTCTCCCACGAAGACCAGACCGTCGGGACCGTCCTGGGCGAACCACTCCAGGTGTCGGCGGACATCGAGGAGGATGAAGCCAGACAGCATGATCTCCCGTTTGCCCGCACGGGACTTGGGGTCGCCGATTACCCGGCGGCCGGGGTTCAGCTCCGGCGCGGCACGCCGGACCCGTACGGAGCCGGTGGCGAGGTCGATGGCCGACCGGCGCAGCTCGGCCAGTTCCTCCGGGCGCATTGGAGGCGAAGGCGCCGAGCAGGACCATCAGCCGCCAGCGGATTCCGATGGCCTCGGCGAGGGCGTAGACCTGCTCGACGGTGGCCACGGGCCGTTCGTCCGCGTCTTCGCGGCCCGCCCCTCGGATGAAGCAAGGGTTCCGGCGGATCAGGTCGTCCTCGACCGCCGTCTGCATGATGGCTTTCAGCAGGTGGTTAAGACTTGGCCGTCGTGGTGGCGCCGGTCGCCTTCCGCCGCTCCGCGCGCCAGGTCCTGACCTCCGCGGGGCTGATCGCGTTGACGTGTTGGTCGCCGCCGATCGGCTCCAGGTGAAGGCGGAGCAGTCGCCGGTACAGCTCCTCGGTGGTGGCTGCGACCCCACGCTCGTCGATCCAGCGCGTGGCGTACGCGGCGAACAGCACCTCGCCGGCGGTCGGGTCGATCCAGTCGCCGCGCGACTGGACGGCCTGAACCTGGGCGAGGAGCAGCTCGGCTTCGCGCACCTTCACCGTCCTCGACGACCTGGCCGTCTTCCTGCGCCACATGCTCGACCACACCACCGTCCCCACCGAGGCCGGCTTCGGCGCCGAGTGGAGCGCCCACTCCCTCACCGTGCAGACCGGCGGCCTCCGGCCGGAACGCGGCCTGTTCTGGCACCCGGCGCGACCGACGAGCAGGACGTCTGGGTCCACTACGGCTTCACCGGCACCGGCATGTGGATCTCCCCCACCCAGGACCGGTGGGCGGCACTGCTGACCAACAAGCTCTACTACACCCGCGACCGCCAACCGCTGACCGATGTCCGTAACGCCTTTCGCCAGGAGTCATTTGCCTGACCTTGCCGTGCGGCCCAGAGCAGAACGCCGATGTCATTGACCGTAAAACGGCTTCAAGGACGAGGCCTCGTGGCCCTGCTGGACACGCGTGGCGCAAAAGAAGCGTCGCCGACTCCTGCTGACGATCTGGACGTTGAGGCCCTGTTCCCACATGCTTCGCCCGCGCCTATTCTCGCGATCAAGCGGCGAGGGGGAGGGCGCGTGGCAGGCGAGGCGACAAGCTGGCAGAAGGAACAGATCAGCCGCGCGTACGTGCACGCACTCGCTTCCCAAGGCGGTTTCACCGTGGGCGAGTGGAACGTCGGCAAAGACGGTGTGGACGTCACGCTCCGGGATCGAGGCCTGATGGTCGACTTTCAGCTCAAGTGCACCCAGAAACCGCGAGTCATCCGAGGCGGGTACAGCTTCGACCTGGATGTCGAGACCTACGACAAGCTGCGCAGCACGGAACGCTCGGCACCTGGGCACCTGTTGCTCTTGGTGGTGCCGCCCAACCTCGAACTCTGGGTCACCCAGCACTCCGATTCCGTCGTGCTCGCCTGCCACGGATATTGGGCCTGCTTACACGGCCGCGACTCGGTAGCCAGCCGTGCCACGACCGCGATCAGTCTCCCGGAGGAGCAACAACTCTCAGTGAAGTCCATGCGCGGCATGTTCGACATGGCACGCAGCATTCTCCTGTCCGGCAGCGCGGGGTGAACTGACATGGCTACCGACACACTTTCCTTCGGGCCCGACGAGATCCGGAGCTATCTCAAGGTCACCGGCTGGTCCACCGTGTCCGGCAGCGACGTGGCCGAACTCTGGCGCCTGCCGGGGCCGGCCGAGGAAGTCGTGCTCGTCCCCATGAAGCCGGGGGCTCCGGACTTCGGCAAGCGCGCACGCATTCTGGTCGAAGACCTGGCGCGTGTCAGCGCCGAAGACACACGGACCGTGCAGGACGCCATCGCATCCGTGTTCCACGACGTCACGGACCTCAGGGCCTCCCACCCCACCATTCACGACGGTTCGATTCCCCTGGACGCCGGATTCGAGTTGTTCCAGTCCGCCAAGCGGCTCCGCGTGGCCTCAGCAGCGGCCACCATCCGCCGCCAGGGACACTTTCGCAACTTCCCCACCCGCGCCCGGGAACAGGCACGCGACGTCCGCCTCGGACAGACCCGCAAGGGCTCGTACATCGTGCCCATCATCAGCCAGGCGCGGTCGCCGCTGGACGTGTACGAGCGGGGACAGAACCAGATCGACATCGAGGTCGAAGAGACGCTCTTCGACCGACGGGTCACCGCGACCATGTCACGCGCCCTGGGCGTGCTGGAGGAAATGGCTGGTGCCGAGCGGGCACCCACTCCCAGTGAGATCACGGATTCCATCGGGGAAGGCGTCTCGTACGAGCTGTGCCAAGCTCTGTCAAAGGTCGTGAACAGCGACGCGGTTGACCGGCTGGAGGTCACCTTCAACTGGTCCCGCGTGGCGGCAGCGCCGCCCGGCACGCCACGTGAAGTCGAGTTCAACCACGATGCCATCGCGATCGTGGAACGGGTGTCCGATCAGCTCAAGACGAGTGTCTACAGCCGCGAGAACGTGATCTTCGGCTTGGTCACCCACCTGAACCGGCATCCGGACGACGAGACAGGCAGGGTGGGTGTCCAAGCCCTCATCCAGCGACGCAGCCGCACGGTCTGGATGGACCTCCCCGACGCCGGCTACCACGAGGCAGTCCGCTGCCATGACTCCGGCATCCCCGTGCGTGTCCGCGGTGTGCTCAACAGCCCGCCCGGAGGCGCTGCCACGATGCAGGTCGCCGACTTCGGACCGGATCCGTCCCTGGGGCAGTAGCGCTGTCATGCCGCACTGTTCATGGGTGCTGCTCGGAGGGCCCCATATGGCCCGCACCGGCTGTTGTCCCGCCAGTGCCATCTCGAAGCCATTCCGCTTCACCGGTCTCAGACCTTCAGTCTGGCTTGCTGACGCAGACTGGATCAATGGCACCGAACGCGCCGCGTACGGACTCAACAACCACCAGACCCTCGAACGGCGTCCATGAGTCTCAGGACAGGCCGATGACATCGCCGGGGGCTCCTGGAAGCTCACGACCGGTTCCCACGGCGGGAGGAAGCTCGGTACCGCTGCTCGATCCCGAAGGACGGTTGACCGGACGATATGCCGGCGGGCTCGCGGCCACAGGGTCTCCTGCGAGCTGCTGGGAGGGCTCCCCGGGGCCCCCGGGCCCGCAGGCACCGGTTCCGATGGACTGCAGACGTCGCAACCGATTGACCTCCTTGCTTTCGAAAAACGCTGTACTCAAGGTAAATGAATATCTGCGCCGGCGGTCATAGAATTTAACGACCCTTACTGGGAGAATTTCTGCCGCAGGGCACACGGGGAAATATTTGACACACGCAAGCCACCACGGCGTGCTACTGTCTGACTCGGTTGCAGTTTTGGTACCCAAAAAAACTCCAAGCGCCTCCGGTCGGTCTCGACGCCGCAGGGAAGCGCTTTGTATTTCCGGTCATTTCCCGGGCGGGGCATCATCGCGGCGACACGGTTTCCGTAAAGTACGGATTCCGGTGTACTGCCCAAAGGAGATATGACATGGCTACTGGCACCGTGAAGTGGTTCAACGCGGAAAAGGGTTTTGGCTTCATCGAGCAGGACGGTGGCGGCGCTGACGTGTTTGCCCACTTCTCGAACATCGCCGCCCAGGGCTTCCGTGAACTGCAGGAAGGCCAGAAGGTCGCCTTCGACATCGCGCAGGGCCAGAAGGGCCCGACGGCCGAGAACATCGTTTCCGCCTGACGCTGACGCGCATTTCGTAGCTGGGGCCCGCATCCCTCGGGGTGCGGGCCCCAGCTGCACGCATTTCCGCAGCACACTATTTTGGGACGCCGCCCCTCGGAGCCGCGCCCGGCGATGCACCGGATTCACTTCCGAACACCATTCCCCATTTTTGCTTACGTCGACACGGTTTTCCCGCGTGCCACGTTCGCACCATTCGGTCCGTGCCTGCGATTCCCCGCGCTACTCTTTCGCTGAGGAAT
Organism: Streptomyces sp. NPDC047515; assembly: GCF_040643055.1. Lineage (NCBI taxonomy): Bacteria > Bacillati > Actinomycetota > Actinomycetes > Kitasatosporales > Streptomycetaceae > Streptomyces > Streptomyces sp. NPDC047515. The sequence continues at coordinate 64,206 of NZ_JBEYTM010000044.1, read as the reverse complement.
TCCTTGATACGTGCCGTATCAAGGAAGGTTCTGTATGAACCCCACACGCACGAACAGCCGTTCCTCCCGTGCCCGCCGCAACGGCGGCCACGGGTACGACTCCGCTGCTGGTTCGATTCGGGGCAGTCGCTTCGGTTCGTCCGCCCCGAGCCGTTCGGCAGGTCCGAGCCGTTCGGCAGGTCCGAGCCGTTCGGGTGGCCGACGACCCGCCGCGATGCAGGGAGAGTTCGCCCTGCCCGAGACGATCACTCCGGCGCTGCCCGCAGTCGAGGCGTTCAGCGACCTCGACATGCCGAGGATCCTGCTGGCCGCGCTCACCGCGCAGGGCGTGACCACGCCGTTTCCGATCCAGGGCGCGACCCTGCCGAACTCTCTGGCGGGCCGCGACGTCCTGGGCCGCGGCCGGACCGGCTCCGGCAAGACTCTCGCCTTCGGCCTGGCCCTGCTGGCCCGCACCGCCGGGCAGTGCGCCGAGCCCCGTCAGCCGCTGGCCCTGGTCCTGGTTCCCACCCGGGAACTCGCTCAGCAGGTCACCGATGCCCTCACCCCTTACGCCCGCGCCGTGAAGCTGCGCCTGGCCACCGTCGTCGGCGGAATGCCGATCGGCCGACAGGCGACTGCACTGCGGGGCGGCGCCGAAGTCGTCGTGGCCACCCCCGGTCGCCTCAAGGACCTCATCGACCGCGGTGACTGCCGACTGAACCAGGTTGTCATCACCGTCCTGGACGAGGCCGACCAGATGGCCGACATGGGCTTCATGCCGCAGGTCACCGCGCTCCTGAACCAGGTCCGCCCCGAGGGCCAGCGCATGCTGTTCTCCGCGACCCTGGACCGTAACGTCGACCTTCTGGTCCGTCGCTACCTCACCGACCCCGTCGTCCACTCCGTGGATCCCTCCCAGGGTGCGGTCACCACGATGGAACATCACGTCCTGCACGTGCACGGTGCCGACAAGCACCGGCTGACGACGGAGATCGCGGCGCGCGACGGCCGGGTGATCATGTTCCTGGACACCAAGCACGCCGTGGACCGCCTCACCCAGGACCTCCTCGCCAGCGGTGTCCGGGCTGCCGCCCTGCACGGAGGTAAGTCACAGCCGCAGCGCACCCGCACCCTCGCCCAGTTCAAGACAGGGCACGTCACCGTCCTGGTCGCGACGAACGTCGCGGCGCGCGGCATTCACGTCGACCACCTCGACCTCGTCGTGAACGTGGACCCGCCGACCGACCACAAGGACTACCTCCACCGCGGCGGCCGTACCGCGCGGGCCGGCGAGTCCGGCAGTGTCGTCACCCTGGTCACCAACAACCAGCGCCGCGACATGACGCGCCTCATGGCGGCCGTCGGCATCGTGCCCCGGACCACCCAGGTCCGCTCCGGCGAGGAAGCACTCCGCCGGATCACCGGCGCCCGGACCCCCTCCGGCATCCCCGTGACGATCACCACGTCGGCACCCGAGCGACGCAAGCGCGGCACGGCCTCCCGCGGTCGACGCAGCCCCGCCACGGCTGCCCGGCGCGTGAGCGGGCGAAAGTCCGCCTTCGACTCGGCGGCCTGAACACCGCGTGATCCGGAAGCTGACCCATCTCTGCAGGAGGCACATTGTGACGCTGGTCCAGATGCAGCCCCACTCGGCGAACGCCACCCCCGTGCCCCGGACGGCGCTCGACACCATGAACACGGCCGGGCCACAGGTCTGCGACGACATGACCGTCGAGGTGGCCCTGTCCGTCATGGCCAGTGCCAGGACCGGACACCTGAGAGTCTGCGACAACGACGGCCTGTGCACCGGACTGGTCACCCAGGCCCAGCTCACCACCGTCCGCGACAGCCCCGCCTACACGGACCGGCTCCAGTTGCGCGACATCCTCGGCGACCGCGGGCCGCACACCTCGCCCGCCACCATGATGGCCGAGCACGCCACGCACCACCGCCGGCCCGCTACCCCGTCCGCCGTGGACGAACAGGACAGCGCGTCGGGCGTCCTCGTCCTGGCCCTCTGAACCGTCTCACCACGGCGGAACAATCTCCTTCCTCTCTCTGTGATCCCTGTGAGGCATCGTGCGCTGTGTTATCGCCCGCTTCCCGTTCGAACTCACCAGGAGCGGCGTCCTGGACTCCATGAAGGGCATCAAGCCCGAGGAGGTCGTCGGCGAGTCCGTGACCATCGGCCGCCGCGCCTATCCGGTCAAGCAGGTCGGCGAGGTCATCACCCGCCAGGATCGCCGCGACTTCAGCGCCGACGAAGTCCTCCGGGCCATGACCAAGCTCGGCTTCACCTGCCGCAGCCTCCCCCAGACCGCCGCGCCCACCCGCGCCCTCAGCCCGCTCCAGCACGCCTCCGTGATGCTCGGCGTCCCGGCGGTCGTCTGACTGTCTGACCGTTCGGCTGAGGGGAAGCGCGAGCTGACAACCGAACAGCCAAGAGGGCCCGACCGGCACACGCTGGTCGGGCCCTCCCGCGTACCGGTGAGTTTCTCTACGCGGCGCGACGTCAGTGATCGGAGTAGCTGAAGTCGCCCATGGTCCAGGCGCTGACATCCGCGATCGAGACGCGGTACATCCCACCCGTCTCCGGGATCCCCACCGTGCCCTGAAGGATCCGCGCCATATGGAAGTGCAGATACGCGGGCGGCCCATCGCCCCGCGTCGTAGCGGTGAACATGGCGGAGAACTCGCCCAGCCGGGGCGAGTCCGTCAGGACCTCCGACACCCGTTGCCTCCACACGGCTTCGGGCGCCAGCCGGCCGGTGATGACGGCACCACCGGTGACCACGGTCAGGGACATCTGATTGCTGTGCCCGGACTCCACCAGCGTGGCGACGTCAACGAGCAGCTCGTCAGGCTTCGACATGAGAGCCGATCCTATTCACGAGTCGTCCCGTCCCCTCGACCGGTCGTGCTGCCGAGCAAGACGGACAGTCGCTGTCTTCCCTCGGAGACCCGGCGGGTGACCGCGGTCGCTCTGGCGAGCCGGTTGACCACAGGCCAGCCGGAGCCTCCGGCGAGGTCAATTACCTCCTCACGGGACACGCGAAAATCTCTGTTGGCCGGAGTAGACATTGGGCGGTGGCGTGGTTATGGTTTCTCTCGTACCCCAGAGAGACAGCAGGGCCTGGCAGAGAAGAACTGCCGGCAGTACATGTAGTTGCAGGACGGTGCGGCAGTGGAGTTTCGAAGCCAGGGTTGTCGCAGGACGGCGACGGGACTGACGGCCGGACCGGGTGGCCCGCAGTGAGGGGCCGCCGGAGCGGGGCCGCTGTCATGGAAGTTGCGGTCCCGTGAGTGCAGTGCGCAGTACCCAGCAGTGAAGTGACTGAGCGGTACCTCGGTGAAGGCGTCGGCTGCGGACGCGCGCACCGGGAAGTTCGGCAGTGGGGTTCCAAGCCAGAGCAGACGCAGGAAGGGCAACGGGGCTGGCTGCCGGAGAGCGGCGCTGTCACAGGCCGCTGAGCAGTTCGCATCACCAGCAGTACGCAGTGCCCCATGGTAGGCAGTTGATCACCGAGGGAAGAACGGAGGAGCCCGCGCCATCAGGATCGCCCGGGCCGGAGCATCGAGCCCGGGTACCGCAGGACATCGATAGTGAGGTGGTCTCCGGTCAAGCAACCGCGATCCCCGCACTCCCGACAGCAGCCAGGTCGGGTCTGCGGACACAGAATGCCGGTGCAGTATCAGGGCCGGCAGGTGGTGTAGTAGTTCCTTCGGGGCCCTGGTGCCGTACGGCACCAGGGCCCCTCCATGCGTTCCACAAGAGAGGTGCAAGTGACAGCAGACGACTCGTACGGCCGGCTTGACGACGACGACTACCCCGCCTACACGATGGGCCGGGCCGCCGAGATGCTCGGCACCACCCAGGGCTTCCTCCGCGCCATCGGCGAAGCCCGTCTGATCACCCCCCTGCGCTCGGAGGGCGGCCACCGCCGCTACTCCCGCTACCAACTGCGCATCGCCGCCCGCGCCCGCGAACTGGTCGACCAGGGCACGTCCATCGAGGCCGCCTGCCGCATCGTCGTCCTGGAAGACCAGCTCGAAGAGGCGCAACGCATCAACGCCGAGTACCGCCGCGCCGCCGAATCGGCAGAGCCGCCGACCGAGGACTGAGGCGGTGCGCGCCCGCCGGACACCGGCGGACTGGAAGGCATGAGACATGGCTACGGGAACTGTGAAGTGGTTCAACGCGGAGAAGAATTTCGGCTTCATCGCTCAGGACGGTGGCGGCCCGGACGTCTTCGCCCGCTACTCGGCGATCAACTCCTCGGGCCTCCGTGAGCTCCAGGAGGGTCAGGTCGTGACGTTCGACGTCACCCAGGGCCAGGAGGGCCCCCAGGCGGAGAACATCAACCCGGCCTGACCTTCCCACCCCTCCGGCGGAACCGGGATCCTCCCGGGTCCGGCCGCAGGCAGGCTATGGCGGCCCCGGACCGCCCCGGTCCGGGGCCGCTCACGCAATCATGCGGGGTTTGGATGTCTGCGCGTGGGGTGCCGGCCAGGAAACGGCGGTGCTGGGCAAGGGCTTCGCCTCCTCCGCCCCCTGGCAGCGCCGCGTGCCACAACGTGCCAGTAGCGGCGGTGAACGGCCGTCACCAAGGGATCCCGCCGAGGCGGCCAGAACGGTACCTTCAGCGAACGTTCCCGCAGTTCAGCAGCCCTGCGAGCCATCAAGTGCCGGGTGATTCCCAAGCTCAGAGCGCAAGTTCGATTCTCGTCACCCGCTCCACGATGAAGGCCCAGGTCAGCGACCTGGGCTCTCTTTATTGTCCAGACCTCTCTAAGAGTCGCGCATCACCTCCGCACCACCTGGCCCTTTCTGCTGCTGCTCGCGTGCCCTTTCCCGGAAAGCCTGCGCCGTCGCGTTCTCGGGTATCGCCCCGGATCGAGTCGCCGCGAGCGGGTCCGCCTCGTACGTGACCCGGATGACACCGTCCGGGTGTCGTTCGGCGCGGGCGCGGACCCCGAAGACCTCGTGAAAGAGGTCCGGAGTGAGGACGTCGAGGACCGGGCCGGCGGCGATGACACAGCCGTGGTGGAGGACGACGAGGCAGTCGCAGAGCCGGGCGGCCAGGTCGAGGTCGTGCAGCACGGCGAGGGTCGTGACGCCGGTGTTCCGGATCAGGCCGAGGAGTTCGAACCTGGCCCGGATGTCGAGGTGGTTGGTCAGTTCGTCCAGGACGAGGAGCTCCGGGGCCTGGGCGAGGGCCCGGGCGAGCAGGACGCGCTGGCGCTCGCCGCCGGAGAGGGCAGAGAGGTCCCGGTCGGCGAGCGACGCGATGCCGCAGCTCTCCATCGCCCCGGCGACGACGCGCCGGTCGCTCTCACCGGCGCGTCCCAGCACCCCGTGGTGCGGGGTACGGCCGAGCGCCACCGTCTCGGCGACGGTGAGGCCGCCCGCGCCCGCCCCGTCCTGGAGGACGGCGGCGGTGTGCCGGGCGGCGGCCCGCGAGGAGAGCCGCCACACGTCCCGCCCGCCCACCTCGACGACCCCCGCGACGGGCCGCAGCGAACGGTAGACGGCACGCAGCAGAGTGGACTTGCCGCTCCCGTTGGGGCCGACAAGGCCCACGATCTGGCCTGGTGACACGTCAAGTCCGACGTCGTGCAGGACCGGGGTGTCGTCGAGGGTGATGTGGAGACCGTCCACGGTGAGTCTCATGCGGCGTCGAGCCCCCTGTTGCGGCGCAGCAGCCAGAGAAAGAACGGTGCGCCGAGCAGTGCGGTGAGGATGCCCAACGGAAGCTCGTTGGGCCGGTCGACGGTACGGGAGAGCAGGTCGACCAGTACGAGGTAGACGGCCCCGAGGAGTGCGCTCAGCGGGAGCAGCCTGCGGTGGTCGGCGCCGAGGGCGAGCCGTACCAGGTGCGGGATCATCAGGCCGACGAAGCCGATGCCGCCCGCGACGGCGATGACGGTCCCGGTCAGGAGTGCGCTCACCACGAGCAGCACCGCACGGGTGCGGTGCACGTCCACGCCGAGCGACGTCGCCGACTCGTCCCCGGCGAGCAACGCGTTCAGGCGCCGCCCGAAGAGGGCGAGCAGCGTCGTCCCGAGCGCCACCACGGCGGTGACGGTGGGAAGTTGACTCCAGCGGGCACCGGAGACGCTGCCCAGCATCCAGAACATGACGCCGCGCAGCTCGGTCGGTGTGGCCCGCAGTTGCGCGAAGCTCGTCGCCGAGAGCAGCACGTAGCCGACCGCGACCCCGGCGAGCACGAGCCGCGTGGGCGCGAGCCGGCCCCTGCGTTGTCCGAGCGCGAAGACCAGCATCCCCGCCAGGAGCGCGCCCACGAACGCCGCCCCGGAGACGCCGAGTCCACCGAGCCCCGCCCCGCCGAGCGTGATCACGAGGACCGCGCCCAGCGAAGCTCCGTGCGAGAAACCGAGGACCGTGGGATCGGCGAGCGGGTTGGAGACGAGGGTCTGGAGAACGGCGCCGGAGACGGCGAGTCCCGCCCCCACGACCGCCGCGAGGACGACACGCGGGGTACGGAACTGCCAGACGATCTGGTCGAGGGCGACGTCGTCCACGGGCCCCCGGCCGGTGACGTGGTGGACAAGGACCGTCCACACGTCACCGACCGGCACGCCGACCGCGCCGATGCCGACGGCGAGGACCATCGAGACCAGCAGCGCGGCGGTGAGCACGAGGACGCAGGCCCACAACGGGAGACGGCTCAGAAGACTTCGGGGTGCAACATCCTGGCGATCTCCTCGACCGCCAGGTCGTTGCTGGAGCCGAGGTACATCGAGTCGGACAGCACCACGAACTTGTTCTTCTTGGCTGCGGGCCACTGGGGGAACTCCTTGAGCAGCTTCTTCGCGTATGCCGTCGGGTCCGGGTCGTTGTAGCTGACGACCACGAGGGCGTCCACGTCGGTGGCGGCGACCTTCTCCTTGCTGAGGTCGGCGAAGGAGGTCTTCGACGCGCTCGCGAAGGCGTTGCTGCCGCCGGCCTTGGCGAGGATGTCGTTGTAGATGCCGTGGGCGGCGACGGAACTGAAGTCGTTGCCGCCCATGGTCATGTTGGAGAAGATGACCATGACCTTCGGCTTCTTCGCGTCGCCGACCCTTTCCGCCACGTCGGCGACGTTCTGCCGTTCTGTGGCGACGAGCTTCTCGGCCCTGTCCTCGACGCCGAAGACCTTGCCCATGTCCCGCAGCAGTGTGTAGCTGTCGTCGATCGTCATGTTCAGGTTGTCCTGGCCGCAGCCCTCGGGCGAGACGTAGGTGCGCGCCCCGACCTCCTTGAGCTGCTCGCGGGTGGCGAAGCCGTTCTTGGCATCAAAACCGTAGGACGTGGTGGAGAGCACGAAGTCGGGCCGCAGACTGATCATGGCCTCGCGCGGGATGTCGAAGGCGTCGTTCGGCTTCAACCCGCCCGTGGGCAGCTTCTTGATCTCCTCGGCCCGCCCGGGGACTTCGGACATGCCGTAGGACTGCTGGTTGGAGACGATCCGGTCCCCCTGGCGGAGGGCGAGCAGCGTGGACACCTCGGCGACCGAGGCCCCGTTCATCACGACGACCCGGCTGGGGGCCTTGTCGAACGTCTGGTCAAGCCCGCAGTTCTTGAGAGTGATCGGGTACGTGCCCCGTGCGGCAGAAGGCGCCTTGTCGGCGACACCGGTCTTCTTGCCGTCCGCGCCGGAGCCGGAGTCCGCTTCGGAGCAGCCGGCCGCGGCGAGACACAGGAGTGTGGCGAGGGCGATGGCTGCCGGCCTGGGTGTCGGCATGGGGTTCTCCTCGGTGATCAAGTGGAGCGCCTCGATGCGCTGTTGCAGGAGTCGGGGGCAGGGGCGGAGAAGTTCCCGGTGATCGGGGGCGTGATGCCGGTGACGGCGATTGCCCGGCTCGGTGGGCGCGGCGGAAGGCCGCAGGTACCAAATGGCCGGACCTGGGACAACGTCCGACGTGTCGGGGCGCGCGACAGCACCGCATCTCAACTATGTCCTGCATCACACCCTGCGCACGGGAACTCGCGCACCTCCCGTACCGACTCCTGTACGTCACCGTCCCCACCGGTCCACGCATGAGGAAGTGTCGATGACCGAGACCACGCCTGCCGCGTCACCACCGCCCCGGCAACGCTCAGCCGAGGAGACCGCCCCGGTCGAGGACTTCACCACGTCCGCGCCGAGCAACGGCGGCGGCACCTTGAGCGGGCTGCGCCCACTCCTGCTCCGCATGCACTTCTACGCGGGCATCCTCATCGGCCCGTTCCTGCTCGTCGCGGCCGTCACCGGACTGCTCTACACGGCCACCCCGCAGATCGAATCCGTCGTCTACCGCCACGAGCTGAAGGTCACCCCGCACGGCGAGCCGAAGCCGCTCGCCGCTCAGGTGGACGCCGCCCGCGAGGCGATACCCGACGGGCAGCTCGTCTCCGTCACCAAGGGTGCGGGGGACAGCGACACGACCCGGGTCACCTTCGACGTCAAGGGATTGCCCGAAGGCTACACACAGACTGCCTTCGTCAATCCGTACGACGCGGAGGTGCGCGGCACGCTGCGTACCTTCGGCGAGTGGCTGCCCGTGCGGTCCTGGTTCGACAGCCTGCACCGCACCCTGCACCTCGGCGACTTCGGCCGTAACTACAGTGAAATCGCCGCGAGCTGGCTGTGGGTCGAGGTACTCGGCGGGCTCGCGCTGTGGCTCGGGGCGCCGCGCAGCCGGGAACGGCTGCGCAAGCTGTTCGTGCCGCGCCGGGGCCCGAAGGGGCGCAAGCGCACGCTGTCCTGGCACGGGGCGGTCGGGCTGTGGGTGTCGATCGGCTTCCTGGCGCTCTCGGCAACAGGGCTGACCTGGTCGGCGCACGCGGGCGCGAACATCGGCAAGATCCAGGACTCTCTGGGCGGGGCGACGCCCTCCGTCTCCTCAGCCCTCGGTCACGGCACGCACGGCGGCTCGACGGGGGCGGACTCGGGTGGCTCCTCCGCCGGTGCCTCGGCCGCGAAGGTCGATCTCGACGAAGCCGTCCGCATCGCCCGCGCCGAGGGGCTGCGCGGCAAGCTCGTCATCACCCCGCCCGCGGACACCAAGAGCGCGTACGTCGTCCGCGAGAACACGCGGCATTGGCCGGAACAGCAGGACTCGATCGCGATCGACCCGGCCACCGGCAAGGTCACGGACAAGCTGGTCTTCGACGACTTCCCGGTCCTCGCCAAGCTCACCCGCTGGGGCATCGACGCCCACATGGGCCTGCTCTTCGGCCTCGCCAACCAGATCGTCCTCGCGCTCATCGCCGTCGCGCTCATCGGGATGCTCTTCTGGGGCTACCGCATGTGGTGGCTGCGCAGGCCCACCCGGGCGGGCGGGACGCGGTTCGGCCGCCCGCCGACGCGGGGAGCCTGGCGCCGGGTGCCGGGCAGGGTCATGGCGCCGCTCGTCGTCGTGGCCGCCGTCCTCGCCTACTACCTGCCGCTGTTCGGGCTGCCCCTGGTCTGCTTCCTGCTCGGGGACCTGGCGCTCGCGCAGGCACGCCGACGCGAGCGCGCGCGCACGGAAGCGCGCGACGAGACATCGAAGGAGATGGCCCGATGATCGCCGCCACCGGGCTGCGCTGGATTCTGACGCTGCTCTTCTGCGCGCTCGCCGCCTACGGACTGTGGCGCGCCCTCGCGGCCCGCTCCCACCCGTGGACCGCGCGGCTCGCCCACGGTCTGCACGCGCTCATGGCCCTCGCCATGTTCGCGATGGCCTGGTCCTGGGGCATGGACCTGCCCGGCACTCCGCAGGTGATCTTCTTCTCCCTCGCCGCGGCCTGGTTCGTGCTGATCGCCCTCGCTCTGCCGAGCGGACCCGAACCCCGGGCGCGCGCCCTCATGAACGCGCTGCCGCACGCCGTGATGACCGGAGCGATGGCGTGGATGGTCGCCGCGATGCCCTCGGGCATGTCCGTGGGCGCGATGGGCGGGGGCCACGCGCACGACATGCCCGGGATGGACATGTCGGCCCCGGGAGCGACCGCGACGATGACGCTCAGCGGCACCGGCGACCGCTGGAGCGCGGGACTGCTCGCCCTCGTCCTGCTGACGCTCGCGCTGTGGTGGCTCGCGAAGGGCTTCGACACGGGCCGCCTCGCACCCCGCACAGCGAGCCGCGCCGCCTCGGGCGGCGCGGTGCACGCCGCGTGGGACCTGGGCTGTCACGGGCTGATGGCGCTGGGCATGGCGGTGATGTTCGTCGTGATGGTGTGATCCGCGGGGATCGATACCGGCTGAACGGGACTCGGCTCGTGCGGCGCCGGGCGCGCGTTCCGGGCCGTGATGCTCCTGGGACGCGCGTGACAGGTGTCCGTTATGTGATGCGCGTCACCCGAGTGCGGGGGAACTCGGGGCCCGGTCCGGCCGACCTCTGGACCGTACGACCCGCACTCTCGCCCGGAGCCTGCCTCATGGACCACTCGGTGACGTCTTACACCGGACGGCGTTTCACCCCCGTGCCGTACGCGCCGCTCGGGGGTTTCCTGCTTCTGCTCGTCGCGCTCTTCGCCGTCTCGTACGGGGTGGGGCACCTCGCCGGGCCGGTCGCCCCCGACATGCGCGGGGTCTCGCACCAGGGTGACGACCCGGGCTCGCACGACATGGGCGGCATGAGCGGGATGGGCCACTGATGGACCAGGAGACCGCTTCCCGCGCCCTCGCCACGACCGATCTGGTCGTCGGCGGCATGACGTGCGCGGCCTGCGTGCGCAGGGTCGAGAAGAAGCTCGGCGCCCTGGAGGGCGTGCGCGCCACCGTCAATCTCGCGACCGGCACGGCCCGCGTCGAGCACCCGGCGGATCTCGGTACGGACGCGCTCGTCGCCGCCGTCGAGAAGGGCGGGTACACCGCCCGTCTCCCCGAGCCGCCCGCGTCCGGGGAGGACCGGGACGACGAGGAGACCGGCCCCGGTGTCCCGCAGCGGCTGCTGGTGACCGCACTGCTCGCCGTCCCCGTCCTCGTCCTGTCGATGGTGCCCTCGCTCCAGTTCCGCAACTGGCAGTGGCTGTGCTTCGTGCTCGCCGCGCCCGTCGCCCTCTGGAGCGCGTGGCCCTTCCACGAGCGGGCCTGGCGCGGGCTGCGGCATGGCGCGGCGACGATGGACACGCTCGTCTCGCTCGGCGTCCTCGCCTCCTTCGGCTGGTCGTCGTACGCGCTCTTCCTCGGCGGTGCCGGCGCCCCCGGCATGCGGATGCCCTTCACACTGCTGCCCACGGCGTCGGACGGGATGGCGCACGTCTACCTCGAAGCGGCGGTCGGCGTCCCGCTCTTCGTCCTCCTCGGCCGCCACCTGGAGGCCCGCGCCCGGCGCGGCACCTCGGCCGCCCTGCGTGCGCTCGCCGAGCTCGGCGTGAAGGAGGTGACGGTACGGGACGGGGCCGTGGAGCGGACCATTCCTGCCGCGCGCCTCGCGGCGGGCCAGGTCTTCCTCGTACGGCCCGGGGAGCGCGTCGCGACGGACGGCGAGGTCGTACAGGGCAGGTCCGCCGTGGACCTGTCCCTCGTGACCGGTGAGACCCGGCCCGTGGAGGTCGCGGCCGGCTCCGCCGTCACGGGCGGCTCGGTCAACGCGGGCGGGCTCCTGCTCGTACGCGCGACGGCCGTCGGCGCCGACACTCAGCTCGCTCGCATCACGGCTCTCGTCACCGAGGCCCAGGCGGGGAAGGCCCGCGCCCAGCGGCTCGCCGACACCGTGGCCGGGGTCTTCGTGCCCGTCGTCCTCACCCTCGCCGTCACCGTGGTCGGCTTCTGGCTCGGCGCGGGTGCGGATCCGCAGCCCGCCTTCACTGCCTGCGTCGCCGTCCTCGTCGTCGCCTGCCCCTGCGCACTCGGGCTCGCGACCCCCACCGCTCTCATGGCGGCCACCGGCCGAGGCGCCCAGCTCGGCCTCCTGATCAAGGGGCCACAGGCCCTCGAAGCCCTCCGGCAGATCGACACCGTCGTGCTCGACAAGACGGGCACCCTCACCTCTGGACACCTCGCCGTCTCCGCCCTCACCGCGCGCGCGGAAGGCCCCGGCGCGCAGGAGGTGCTGCGGCTCGCGGCGACCGTCGAGACCGGCTCCGAGCATCCGCTCGGCCGGGCCCTCGTCCGCCACGCCGAGCGCACCCTCGCCGAAGGCGCCGTACAGCCCGACGCGCTCAGCGGCTTCGCGGCGACGCCCGGCACGGGCGTGCGGGGACACGTGGACGGGCGGCTCGTCGAGGTCGGCGCCCCCGAGGGCGAACTGCCCGAGGAACTGGGCGCGGCCCTCGCCACCGCCCTGGAAGCCGCCCATACTCCCGTCCTCGTGCGTGTCGACGGGCGGCCCGAGGCCGTCCTCGCGCTCGGCGACGTCGTACGCCCCGGCAGCTACCACGCCGTGGACCGGCTCCGCCGCCTCGGCGTGCACCCCGTCCTCGCCACCGGGGACCACGAGGAGCCCGCGCGGGCTGTCGCCGCCACACTCGGCATCGCCGAGACGTACTCCCGCTGCACCCCCGAGCGCAAAGCGGAACTCGTCCGTACGCTGCGCGCGCAGGGCAGGCGGGTCGCGCTCGTCGGGGACGGCGTCAACGACGCGGCGGCACTCGCCGGGGCCGACCTCGGCATCGCCATGGGCACCGGCACGGACGTCGCCATCGGCGCCGCCGATATCACCCTTGTCCGCGACGACATCGAAGCCCTCGCCGACGCCGTACGCCTCGCCCGCCGCACCCTCGCCACCATCCGCGGCAACCTGCTGTGGGCCTTCGGCTACAACGTCGTCACCATCCCGCTCGCCATGGTGGGCCTGCTCAACCCGATGCTCGCCGCCGCCGCGATGTCCCTGAGCTCGGTCCTCGTGGTCCTCGGCAGCCTCCGGCTGCGCCGCTGGCAGCCGGCTGCGGCGGCGGCCGCCGCCCGGCGTCGGCGCCCCTCGCCGAGGGCGGCCTTCTGATGTCCGTTCTCTCCGCGCGCCTGCGCGCCTCGGCCACCGCCGTCGGCGTTCCCGTCCTCGCCTGCGGCCTCGCCCTCGCCGGGCTCGGCGCCTGGACGGCGAACGGACGTGCCGGGAGCCCGTCTCACATGGCCGTCACGAAGGCGTACGTCTACCAGTCGTTCGGCTCGACGCCGGAGACCGCCGCCTTCTTCACACTCACCAACGACGGCGGCTCCGCCGACCGGCTCGTGCAGGTCACCTCGCCCGACACGACCGCGCCTCCCAGGCTGAGCGAACACCGCATGACGTCCTCCGGCGCCGCCTACCGGCAGCCGGTGGACTCCGTCACCGTCCCGGCCGAGGACGGGCTCACGATGGCCCCGCACGGGATCGACGTGACCGTTCGACCGAAGGAGACGTGGCGGCCCGGCGAAGAGGTCTCCTTCACGCTGCGCTTCGCGCACGGGAAGCCGTTGGAGGTCCGGGCGGTGGTGGTCCGGCCGGGTACGGAGACGGGCCGCCCTCTCCGCCCGTAGCGCCATGTCCCGCAACGCCACCTGTTCCCGCCGCATATGCCGGAACTACGCTCCAGCAGCCGCCTTTCCGGCATTCAAGGCAAGCCGGACACCCTGCCATGTCGCCCGGCCCCTCGCGATGGGAGGATGAGGCGCCATGGACGCGGGACCGGTCGGACGCGCGGTGAGGGCGGCGATGTTCGCCGTCGTCTCGGTCACGCTCGCCGCGACCGGACACGTCCTCATGTCCGGGGCCCCGCTTCCCTTCTGGGTGCCGGCCACCGCCTTCCTCGCACTCGCGGTCCCCGGCTGGTGGTTCGCCGCTCGTGAGCGCGGCCCCTGGCTCGTCACGGGCCTCGCCGTCGCGACCCAGGGCGTGCTGCACAACGCCTTCGCCGCCGCGCAGTCCGCCCTCGGAACCGTCGGGGGCACGGCCACGCAGACCGTCACCGGAGCGGGCGCGACCCCGACGGACGCCATGGCGGGCATGCCCCACATGGCGCACATGGACCACTCGGCCGCGAGCGGCGCGATGACCGGCATGGAACACATGGCCGGAATGGATCACACCTCCGCCATGGGCCACCTGGGCTCGATGGCCCACGCGGGCCACGACATGGCCGGGATGTCCTCGACGGGGATGCTCGCCGCGCACGTCCTCGCTGCCCTCGTCTGCGGCGTGTGGCTGGCCCGCGGCGAACGCGCCGCATTCCAGACCCTGCGCGCGGTCGCGGGCCGGCTGCTCACTCCCCTCCATCCCCTCCTCACAGCGCCGTTGCCATCCCCGCGCCGCCGGCTTCGCCCCCACCGGGGCCTGAGCGACCGGCTGCCGCTGGGCCTGCGGTGCGCTCGCGCGCGGGATCGGCGCGGGCCGCCCGGGGTGCTCGCCGCGTTCTGAGAACGCGGCAGGCATTCCGGAGGACGTACACCCCTGGCACACGACCGGTCGCCGACCGGCCCGTCGCCGTCCCCGCACGCAGCGGGAGTCCTCCGGCACACCCGGCTCCGAAGGGCACGGGTGCCCCATTCACCGGAGACCCGGACTCGTCCCGTACACCGCCACGCGCACCGTAACCGCGGCGCGCGGACCCGCGACGTATCCGGACGTCCGGGTGCCGGATCGATCCGTGAAGGACACACCTGGCGATGAACACCACACATCCCGCCCCGCGCGGGTCACAGCGCGCCTCCGTCCCGCGCGACAGGACGGCCGAGGACACTGTCTCCACCGGCTGGGCGCTCGCCGCCCGCGCCGGGGACCGCGAAGCTGCCGACGCCTTCGTACGGGCCCTGCACCGCGACGTCGTGCGGTACGTGGCCCACCTTTCCGCCGACCCACAGGCCGCCGAGGACCTCGCGCAGGACACCTTCCTGCGCGCGCTGCGCACTCTGCACCGCTTCGAGGGCCGCTCCTCGGCCCGTACCTGGCTCCTCACCATCGCCCGCCGCGCTGTCATCGACGACTTCCGCAGGGCCGCCGCGCGTCCCCTGCTCGCCGACACCCGCGACTGGCGCACGACCGTCGAGCGCACTCAGCCGACAGGGCTGCCCGGCTTCGAGGAAGGTGTGGCACTCCAGGAACTCCTGGCGGCGCTCCCGTACGACCGCCGACAGGCATTCGTCCTCACCCAGTTGCTCGGGCTCTCCTACGCGGAGGCCGCCCGCGAGGCGGACTGCCCGGTCGGCACGGTCCGCTCCCGAGTGGCCCGCGCGCGTACCGCCATGACCGCACAACTGGAGCGCGACGAGCCAGAAGCCATGGCGCAAGCCGCCTGACGCATACCGGGGCCGCTCCCACGCCGGGGCGGCCCCGGCCGTCCGCGTGCGACGCAGCACGCCCCCTTGGTAGTCGGCCCCGAACCGTACGCGGTTCCCCGGTTACGCGGAGGGATGACACACCCGCCAGGCCGGTCTGGCAGCGCGTGAACACGGGTATACCCGCCCCGTTCAAGGCCGCCGCCGAGCGAGCGGCCCCGGCGGAAGGTGCCCCGATGACCCACGACTCCCACGCCCCCGACCTCACCTCCCTCGAACCCGTCGCCACGTTCTGCGGGAACTGTGACTGCGGCTGCCCCCAGCTCTTCGTGGACCCCGCTGCGAGCGAGGACCGCCGCATCGTCCTCACCGACGACTTCGGCCAGCGCGTCCAGATGAGCGCGACCCAGTTCGCCGACCTCGTCACCGAGGCGAAGGCCGGCAGGCTGGACGCGGTGACTCCCGCCTGAGGACCGACGCCGGGACCGACCGCCTGCGCGACCCAGCGACACGTGCCACTACGTGCCATTCAGCGCGGCGAACGGCGGTCAACACGGGTCCTCAGTGGTCGCCGTCGGACGGCTACCACTGAGGACTCCCTTGCAGGCCCGAGGCCCATTCGCCCCTCAAAGGCCGGGTGATTCCCAAGCTCAGAGCCCGAGTTCGATTCTCGTCACCCGCTCTTCCGCTAAGCCCCCGGTCAGCGACCTGAGGCCTCGTCGTTGCCCAGAACTTGCAGGGGCACCTGAGACGGTACGCGGACGACGGCCGAGCCGTTACGGAAGGCTGTCGCCGACTTCGCAGCATCCGTGGCCTGAGGATCCCCGTCGACACGGGCTCAGCCGCGCGGACGGCCGGTCCGGGTCAGCTCTGTCGTTTGAGTTCGCGCACGGCTGCGGGCAGTGCGAGGCACAGGGCGAAGGAGGTCGCGAAGCCGCCTCCCCCTGCCAGAACGACGTCAGTGGCGCCAACGCCTGACCGGAGTACCAACAGGCTCACGGCGAGGCCGACCACCATGGAGCAGGCAACGTACAGCGCCAGCCACAGCTGCCACGTACGTCCGGAACAGGCTGTCGATTCGGGCATGGACTCGATCCTTTCGAGGGTCACGGGCGAGAAGGAGGTAGGACGGGTGGGAAAGATCAGCGGTGGCAGGCCGTCACAGCGGCTCGACCGAGCCGTGCAGCAGGTGTTCGGCGAGTTCGGCCCGCAGCCGACCAAGTGCCGAGACGTACGCGGCATACGCATCGGCGCGTCGGCCGAGCTCACCGAGAAGATCCACGCTCCGCCGCTGCTGCCCGATCGGCGGAAAGCGCACGGGAAGGTGGCCCAGAGCCGCAGAGCTCAGCGAGGGGGCTGCCGTGGCCGCGGCACGGTGGGACATCCACTCGCGCGCGTACCGGAGGCCCAGGTACGCGTGGAGGTACAGGGGGTCGATCTCGGCATTCGGACGTACGCGCAGACGCATCACGTTCGAGCTGAGCAGCCATCCGGCCTGTGGGCCGGAGACCAACGCGGGTTGCTGCTGGGCCCCCGTACGCACGCAGACGATGTCGTTGGGGAGCAACTCGAACTTCTTGAAGCGCTCGGCCGTCTGCCACGGCACGCGGTTCTGTAGTTCGTCCGCGATCTTCCCTCCGACGAGATCCTGCGGGAAGACAAGGGGAATACCCGCGTCCGCCGTGCGTGCCTCCGCTGGAAGGCGGGTGTATGACGGACCGGGCCGGATCTCGCACAGGTCGTTGAGAACTGCCGCGTTCCAGCCGACGGGTCCCGAGGCCGTGCGGTAGCCGATACCCGTTTCCACCGATCGCTGCTCCAGCGGACGGAGCATGTCCGTATGCCCTGCCGCCTCCTCACTGGCTGCGCGCAACTGGGCCGCAACGGGGGCAGCGCCGTAGTTTCCGCCCCCCAAGTAATCGGCGGGGCGCAGCGAGCACTCCTCGTCGGCGATGACCGCGCGGGCCACGACGACAGCCGAAAAGCCCCGGTCGGCAGCGCGCGCCGCGTACTCCTCACCGTCCGGGCAATGCTCTCCGTCGAGCCACGGGCGGACCACGGCCGTGATCGCATCGCAGTCCGTGTCGCGCAGCACTCGCCGACGCCGGACCTTTGTGCCCAACTCCTGGGCATCGACGAACAGGACGTCTTCTCTCACCGGATGCTCCACACGTCGCAGCAACCACAGGGAAACCGGCACGGGCGTCGCGGAGAAGAGATGGGACGGCAGCGTGATGACGCACTCCACAGCCCCACTGCGGACAAGGGCACGGCGGATCTCGCGCTCGGCGATGTTCACCGAGTTGCCTGCCTTCACCGGCATGACCACCGCGGCTCGACCGCCGAGTACCAGCGCACCAAGGACATACTGCACCCAGGCGAAATTGTCGTTGCCCTGTGGTGGTGGTCCGTACGGCCAGTTTCCCGTCCGGCGCCCGGGGCCGGGTGCGTCGCTCATGTTGAACGGAGGGTTCGTCAGCACCACGTCGGCACCGTGTTCGCGGTTCGGTGGCCATCGGTCGGACCGGGTGCTGGTCAGTTTCGGTCGTACGCCGAGGTGGAGAAGGTACAGACTCGCGACCGCTTGCAGCCGGCTGTCGAGGGTCTCGCCGTACACGGTCCCCCGCGCGCCTCCGATGTGCCGGTACGCAGCCGCCAGCATCTCTCCGCCTCTCGTGTAGGGGTCCAGCACCGTGGCCTCCTGCCCCGGGGTCAGTACAAGTTCCGCAGACAACGAGGCCAGGCCCACCGGGCTGCAGAACTCCGAGCTCTGCAGCCCTTCCCGGGCGCTGAACGACTCCCACACGAGCTGGAACGCGCCAACGCCTGCGCCGGCCGCCGTCCGTACTGCCGTGGTGAGGTCGTCCCAGCTCCGCGGTTCCAGTTGCAGCAAGCTGCTGCGCATGTCGGTGCGGTCGCCGTTCCGGCGCAGCGTGTCCTGGGCCATGTCGCCGAGGGAACGGAGCAGCGATTGCACGTCCCGGGCCCCTTGACCTGCCGACATGGCGTCCTCGATCCGGCGCCACTGGTCCGGTTCCGCATGTCGTACGTACATCACGATGAGACAGAGATTCACGAAGTCCGCCATCGTCGCCGGGCCTCGGACCCGGTCTGCGAGTCGGCCCATCAGCTGATCGACGGCCTTCTTGTCCTCGGTCCCGGTGAGCTGAGCGCTGCTCCCCGCAGCTGGCGGTTCCGCAGGCGGTCGGTCACCCCTGTTCCGGCGGAATCGGTCGGCGTACGTGGTTCCCGCCTGCTCCTCGTCGAGCAACTGGGATTGAGGAATGGTGCGGTTCACCAGCCACCGCGCGATCTCGGCCTCGTGGAAGAGCTCGGTATCGCCGGAGCGCACAGGGGTGGGAAAGTCTTTGTGCCGCCGGGCCCAGTTCGACACGGCCGGGCGCCTCACGCCCGCGCGCTCCGCGATCTGGGTTCGGGTGACAAGACCGGTTTGTTCATCGCGTGCCAACTGCATGATGGCTCCTGGCGGTTGGGCCGGTTGAGCTTCCGATGTGAGGACCGTACGAGAAAGAAGACACGCGGACCAAACGCGCATTCACAGTGCTCACTCTGTCCGCCTGGCGGAGCGGTAGGCGACCTACCCCGCCACGATCACAGCAGAGACGAAAAAAATCACGTGAAAACGGGCCAAGCAACGCTCCTGCGACCGGACCCTCCACCCAGATTCCTCGATTACATGGGTTAACAGAATTCTCGAGTCAGTCTCCTTGCACGTCAGTTGCGTGCGGGGATACCGAGGAGGGCGACAGCCACTTCGGCGTCGAGCAGGACACCTTCGAGCCCACTTTCGATGGGCGAGTACAGGCGATTCCTCCGTACCGCGCATCGCGGTACGAGAGGTGGAGACGGCCGTGCAACTGGTTCCTTCTTGTTCCGTACACCCCTCGGGGCGAAGGACGTTGAAGGCATCGACGGTGACTCAGCACTGCCGGGGGTCGACAGGAAGTCAGGGGAGATTCTTGTGACGACACGCCGCAATGGCGCATGGGGGCCAGGCGCCCGGATCTCGGCGGCGGGCGACGCTCGCGGGTCTGGTCGGTGCGGTGGCCGGTATCGTCGCGTACTCCGTCAGCCAGACCAGTGGCCAGACGCTCTCGATCGTCGTGGGCGGTCTGGCGGGCATCACGCTGGTGCTGGGAGCCGTCGGTCCCGAGCGCGAAGCGGAACTCGTCCGCGCGCTGCGCGCGGAGGGGAAAGGTCGCGGCTGTAGGGGGACGGCGTCAACGACGCGGCGGCGCTCGTCGGAGCCGACCTCGGCCCCGCGACAGGCACCGGCACCGTTGTCGCCATCGGCACCGCCGACATCACCCTCGCCCGCCGCGCCCTCGCCACCATCCGCGGCAACCTGTTGTGAGCCTTCGGCCACAACGTCGTCGTCCCACTCGCCGTGGCAAGCTTGCACAACCCGATGGACGCCGCCGCCGGGGCAGCGGGCCGGTCTCTCTCGCAGGAGTGGTGTCTGCGGACCGAGCAGCTCAACGTCGGCTCTTCCTGGATAATCGATGTATGGCATCACAGCCTCGTCCTTCCGATCTCCGTCGTGCCAAGTTCGCCCGGCGCCTGCCCGCAGCGCTCTCCGAGCTTGCCGGTCCCAAGCACGGCCCGGTACGCCTGCCGCTCCGCCTTGCGTGGTCGGGGCTGACCACGTTCGACCTCGATCGGCCCCGGCTGCGGATGAGCTACTACCGCATCGTCCTGGCCGAGGGCCAGCACGACGACCTGGTCCAGTACCTCGACCAGGACCTTCTCGTCGGCCTGTGGCCCACACTGCGCACGCTGGTCAGCCGGGATGTCCGTGAGGTCTGGGAGAGCGCCTTCGACGAGCTGGCCGACAGCGCTCGGGCCGCTGCGTGAACCTCACCGGCCTGCACCGCCGCTTGCTTGCAGACGTGCTCGCCGTGGGCGGCGCCTACTCTCTCGCGCTCACCGGCGGCTACGCGGTCCAGGCGCACGGCTTGGTCGACCGCCTCAGCCAGGACCTCGATGTCGCGACCGAGAACCCAGATCGTATGGAGGACATCGCTACCGTCGTGCGCACCGGACTGGAGCAGCGCGGATGGCGCGTAGAAGCCCTGGAGACAGACCCGCTGTCCGCACGTCTGATCGTCACCGACCCTGCCGGCCGCGAAGAGTGCGAGGTCGACATCCTCAAGGAAGCGCTCTGGCGACCCCCCGTGCACACCGAGCACGGCTTGGTGCTGACCGTGGACTCGCCAGGGATCTGATCGACGTACAGGCCGCCACGGAGCGCTGGAGCCACGTCGAACTCGAAGAGCTCGGACGACGTCATGCCCGCGACTCCTTCGATCTCAGCGAGCTTCAAGCTCGGCTGAGCGGAGCCGACTGGATCGACGACACGGAATTCGCCGCCTATGGACTCGGCGAGCAGGCAATCGCCGGGCTGCGCCAGTGGGCACAGGCATGAGCCGACGACATCGGGGAACGACTCCACGAGCTTGAGGCCCCGCACGAGGACTGATGGCCTCACGGATGCGACCGCTCGACCGGAATGCGGTTCGCAAGAGGCTGCCAGCCACTCGGTCGCCGTGCCCCATCCATGCCCTTCGGGGCGGACATCAGCGGTCAAGCTCGGCGCCCAGAGACCGCGCCGATCTCGCGTCTCAGGGCCAAATGTGCAGGCCAGAGGCACTTCGACCGTGCAAGCACCAGTGATTCGCAAGCTCAGAGCGCGAGTTCGATTCTCGTCACCCGCTCCATGACGAAGGCCCTGGTCAGAGACCAGGGCCTTGTTTGTTGTCTGAGACCTGCTCCATGCGTCGCGTGCCACGCCGTGCCAGACCCGGGAGTCCGCCGCTGCGCTCCGAGCCCGTACGAGCTGGTCGGCCGGTCCGTGTCCGAGTACTGATCGGCAGTGTGGCGCTGGACCGAGTGGAGAGGGACTGGCCTGTGAGCCGCGGGACTCCCTCCTCCACCACGAACACCAGCCCGTCAGACTCTTCCCCCCCACGAGCGGTCGAGGAGCCGCTTTGAGCTCCATGCGGAGGACGGCCGGAAAGTGAATCGCGCGCACATTCACTGTCGACTTGGTGCCGCCCTCGCCACGGCGGCCCCATGTTCAGTCCCGGGGCAGCCTTGGCGAAAGTTCTATTCCGAAACCACCGGTGAATACTATGACATCAAGGGCGTCCACTCCGACTACCCTCCATTCAATAACGTGCGCGACAAGTCCCAGCCGTTCAAGGATGCGTACGACCCGGCCAATAATGAGGCATGGGTCAATAAACAGCTGGCGAAGCAGATCGAAAAGCGTTGACCTATAGTAATTATTGACATCCGGAATGCAAATCAAGCAGCGATCGACGGCGTCAAGGCAGCTATTGAAAGCCGCGGTTGGGGAGATCGTGTCATCTGGTACCCGTAAGAACTGGAAGCCGATCGTGCTCCCCACTGATCCGGAAGCCACGCGGCAACTGCAGGAATGGCTTGCCTCGGGGGAGTACAACCTCAACGGCATGGAGCGTGACTTCCGGGGCGCCGACCTCTCGGGCGGGGACTTCTCGAATGCATGGTTCACCGACGCAATCCTGGTGGGCGTACGACTTGTCGGCACGTCCTTCTACCGGGCCGACCTTCAGTCGGCCGATCTGACCGGAGCGGATCTGACCGGAGCGGATCTCATCAGGGCGAACCTGGACGAGGCCGTGCTCCGATCGGCGCGGCTCGACGGGACGGACATGGTCCGGGCTTCGCTGTGCGATGTCGACGCATCGGGAGCGAGCTTCCGCAGAACACGGTTTCTCGGCGCTTCGCTGATCGACACCGATATGAGGGGAGCGGACCTGACTGATGCTGTCCTTGACGAGAACTTCTTCGAGATCAAAGTCGACGACGCTACAGTGGTGCGCGGCCTGACCGGCACCACTTTCGGGCCGATCACCGTCTTCAGTGGCGAATCGTCCCGAGAGCTGGCCGGCGCAGAACTCGAGGCGTGGATCGGTGCGCGAGGCGGACAGGTGCGGGTGATTCCTCCGCGCCGCCCATCACAATAGGGCCTGACACGGCCCATTAGCCGGAATCCATGAATTCCGCAGCAGGTGACTGGTTTCGCTGAGCTGTGGACGAGACCACCAACGCGCGCTCCCGCAGTTCACAAGCTACACATGGACCGAGCACCGGGTGATTCCCAAGCTCAGAGCCCGAGTTCGATTCTCGTCACCCGCTCTTCCACGAGGCCCCAGGTCAGCGATCTGGGGCCTCGTCGTTGCCCAGACTTCTCTCTAGTGCCGCGACCGGCAATGTTTGCCCGGAAGGAGCGTCGTCCAGTGCGTGCGATCGCAAGGCGGTCGGAAGTCCTTGTAGCGGAGCTACCAGGGCTTTTGGCCAACGCGGCGAGCGCGCGCTGGGCGGCGCGACGGGGCAAAGCTTGCCGGGAGGGGCACTAGGCGTCGCGGACCAGCGCACCGCCTGGCCCCTTGTTCTCGTAGGTTCGGGCGAGTATCCCCACCATGGCGGCCATGGCCTGGCGGAGTTCGGGCGGTGCAACGACCTCGACATCCCCACCGAGCCTCAGCAGCTCGCCGCAGGCGTGCTCGGTGCCCTCGACCGGGATGACCGCCTCGACCCATCCGTCGTCGCCGACGGCGGTCGCGGTGGAGTCGACTGCCCGCACCACCTCCGGGGGGACGTTGTCGGGCAGGCGCCGGCGTCCCCGGGGAGACAGGCGGACGGTGGCTGTGCCGGTGTAGCGGCGAGCCTGGAAGTCATCGAGGTAGGAAACCCAGTACGCGCCCAGGTCGAAGTCCTGCGGCCGGTCGAACCGCTCGTCGCCCAGCACCGCGTCGAGGACTTGGGCGACGCGGTACGTCGCGGTCCCCTTGTCGGTGGCGGCCACGAGGTACCAGGTACCGGACTTGAGTACCAGGCCGTAGGGGTGGAGGTGGCGATTCACCTCCTGCGGGGCGCGCCAGCGGCGGTAGCGCACATCCACCGCACGCCGGGTGAGAACCGCGTCGACGAACAAGGGGAGATGCGGTATCTGTTCGGGTTCCCGGTACCAGCCGGGGGCGTCCAGGTGGAACACCGCCGCGGCCCGTGCCGCCTCCTCGCGCAGTCCTGCCGGCAGCGCGGCCAGAAGCTTCAGCCGGGCCGCCGACATCTCGGCCGTGAATCCCAGGTCGGCGGCGGGCCCGGGCAGTCCGGCAAAGAACAGCGTCCGCGCCTCGCCTTCGCTCATCCCGGTGAGACGGGTGCGGTAGCCGTCGAGCAGCTGGTAGCCGCCCCCGCGCCCCGGCTCCGCGTAGACCGGGACCCCTGCGGACTGCAGGCGCGCCACGTCACGGTAGGCGGTGCGCACGGACACGTTCAGCTCGTCGGCGATTCCCCGCGCGGACATACGGCCCCGCGATTGCAGCAACAGCAGCACCGAGAGCAGTCGACTGGCAGACATGCGCGCATTCTCCTCGGAAACCCTGACAGCACCTGTCACACAGCTCCCCTACCGTCGAACCACTTCCCGGCTACGGCCTGACAGGCCGGAAGCCCTGCACGGAGAACATCGGACAGGAGTCTTGCTGTGCCACCCACCGAACTCGTCGGCCCACCGGCCGTGATCGAGCTTCGCCAGTACACGCTGCGTCCCGGTCGGCGCGACGAACTCATCGAGCTGTTCGACCGGGAGTTCGTCGAATCCCAGGAAGACGTGGGGATGAGTGTGCTCGGCCAGTTCCGGGACCTCGACGATCCGGACCGCTTCGTCTGGTTGCGCGGATTCCGGGACATGGAGGCGCGCCATCGCGCGCTCACGAGCTTCTACGGCGGACCCGTCTGGGCCGAGCACGGTCCGCAGGCGAACGACACCATGCTCGACTCCGACGATGTCCTGCTCCTGCGCCCCGTGTCGGCCGGGGGCGGCTTCACCGGCTCCCTGTCCGGGCGACCCCCGGTCAGCGCTACGATGCCTGACCGGTTCATGTCCGCCACCGTGTGGTCCTTCCCTCCCGGACGGCAGAACGCCATCGCGCTGATCCGGGACGGCCTCCTCCCCGCGCTCCAGGAGACGGGGCCCGCCCCGCTCGCCTTCCTGACCACCGAGCACGCGCACAACACATTCGCCGCGCTGCCGGTCCGCGCCGCCGAGAACGTCGCCGCGATCTTCACCTCGTATCCCGACGAGAGTGCGCACTGTCGGCACCTCGCCGACATGCAAGCCCACCCCCTCGCACGGGACGAGATCCTGCCGGGTGTCGAGCGGGAACAGACAGCAGCACCTCAGGTACTCCGGCTCGGGCCGACCGGTCGCTCGCTGATCTGACTCCGAACCGGTGCCTCGCGAGAGACGGTCGAGGGCGCCTGCAGCGAGGGCCTCCCTGGGTGGCTTGTCGCTTCTCCGCCCGGGCGGCATTCGTCAGTGGCCGGGTTCTGCTGTTCATGCCTGTCTGCCGGTGCCGGGAGGGCGGGTCTTGATGTCAGTGCGGGCGCGCCTCACTCACCGTACGGGGAAGCCGAAGGAGTACCCCTGCTCCTTCAGCCAGGGCAGGATCTCGCGCAGAGCGGCCAAGGTCTGGGAGCGATCCCCTCCCGCGTCGTGGAAGAGGACGGTCGGCCCGTTGGAGATCTCGCTCTTGACGGTGGCGACCATGGCGTCCGCACCAGGACGCTCGAAGTCTTTGGTGTCGACGTTCCAGCCCAACGGCCGCATTCCCCGGGACGCGGCGAGCTGCCGGCTGTACGGGGTGAAGGCACCGCCCGGGGCCCGGTAGTACTGCGGCCGGACGCCTCCGGACGCCTTGGTGATCATGCGTTCGGCATCCAGGATCTGCTGGGACTGGTAGGCCTCGGACTTGGTGTCCATGGTGGTGTCGTGCGAGACAGTGTGGTTGCACAGCCGGTGCCCGTCTGCCACGACCGCCTTGACCAGGTTCGGGTACGCCTGGGCCTGCGTGCCCACCATGCAGAACGTGGCCTTCACACCGCTGTCCTTCAGCAGTTGCAGCACCTGCGGCGTCCAGACCGGGTCCGGTCCGTCGTCGATGGTGATGTTGACGCCCCGGGCGCCGCGGTCCGAGGCGTGCGCGATGTCCGCCGCCACCTTGGTCACGGTCCGGTCCTGAGACCGGGCGTCCGGCGTTGAGACACGCGCTTGCGGCTGCCGCACTCCGGCGGTGTCGGCCTGCGCGGTCCACACCGAGGTGGCAGCGGCCACCGCCGTCACCCCGAGCGCCGCCGCCAGAAGCCTGCTGTGCCATCCCCTTCCCTTGTGCCTTGCCATGTCCACCCGCCCCTTTGTTGTCTCCGCCGATGCCGTTCCCTCATGAAGACATACGAACGCCTGTACAAGATCCCTCTGTTACCGACCGCGGACGAATCCGCAGGGGGCCGGCGACAATCGCAGGAGCTCCGCGACAGATGAGGGGGCGCGACGGCCTCGGAATGGTGCCGGCGAGGAACGGCAGCACCTCGGCGCCCAGTTGCGCTTCACCGACGCCAACGGCACCTGCGATTCACCCACCACGGGGACTGGGCCGACGTCATCACCAGCGCGATCGAGCGACTCGACGCCAACCCCGGTTGATCAGCAGATCCACCTGTCCCGACAGGCTCTGAACCATCCCACCGGAAACATGGACCCCGGCGCCCACCCGACGCGGCAATCGGGCCGGCGGCCTGCCCATACACCCCGACAAACGAAGAAGAGCCCGTCAGCAACCTGACGGGCTCCCGCGAAAGATCGAGACTAACCTGCCATCAGGTCAGATCGTCGGTGTGTCATCGACGATCTCCTTGTGCGGTTCGACAATGAACTTCCAGCCATCGCTGGGCTCCAGGAACCGCACTCGGGTCGGGTAGATGTCCAGGGCACGGCGGTCGCGGTTCTGGCTGTTCGTGTTCTTCCGCCCCCGGGCCGGCTCCTCGTAGAGGTCGACCTTGACGTCCGGCACCGCGACGGCTTCCTCGCTCCAGCGCTGAACGATCCCCGCGCCGAACGCGTCCCGTGCGGCGGAGTAGAGCGACTCCAGGGATTCCTTGCTCCCGTCGGGCACGAAGAGGGCAAGGTTCAGGAGGACGCCGGCGCTCTGGAGAACCTCGATTTCTTCCCCCGCCTTGTCGGCAATCCAGACCCCCCGCTCTTCGAGATTGTCCGGGAGGACATGAATTTCCTCGCCGAAGATCGTCCTCGCAGTGAAGGACCCTCCCTCGAAATTCTTACCCGGCTTCACAAGGGAAGCCGGGGCGTAGCAGTCGAGAGGAAGGCCATCCATCTCCGCCGAGACGAAGATGTCGTCCTGGAGGCCCAATTCGGAGACCTCTCCGGCCGTAAGACGTCGAGCCGTAACCTTCTCGGTATTCACGCCATTCCCCTTTTTTCGCGGCGTCCTGTAAATTCATTAGGACTATATCATGAAAACGAACAGCCAGTCCCTTTACGCACACCTTCGCGCTCACGACAGCACAGTCAATCCTCCGCGTAATTTCTTCCGATAGAACAGCGGGCAAATCCTCTCGAATCACCCGGCGAAACTCGGCGTCATATCCTCCGTCCTCGTGCCCCGTCCGCGCCCTTCGGAGCGGTGGACAGCGGTCCGTCGAGGCGCCGAACATCCCACCGACCGCGCCCCTGATGCTGAATAAGGTGAGGTCAAAGCACGCATGAACGCCGCAAGCGCCGCTGCTTCCCAAGCTCGGAGCGCGAGTTCGATTCTCGTCACCCGCTCCGTGACGAAGGCCCTGGTCGGAGACCAGGGCCTTGTTTATCGTCCAGACCACTTTATGACACATGCCATTCGCGTGCCATAAGGGCCCTTCCGGCCTGCATCAATGGCACAACAGTCGATTCACTGTCGGCCTGACAGCACGGCGCGGCTGAGCGCGCCAGGTGGCCCCTGTGTACCCGGGTTGGCCAATTGGTACTCCGGTTGGCCAATTGCGCGCGACGCTTTGACGGGCCGCTCGGCGAAGCCCGAAGGTTTCGCCACAGAGGCCGTGGCGAAACCTTCGGGCTGCGGGGTGCATGTCAGGGAAGGTGAGAGGTGTTTGGGGCTTCCGGCCTCCCGCCAGGGCGTGTCAGCCGCCCAGGATGGCGTCCTCGACATGCGCGGCGGCGTTGGCCTGGCCGCGGGTGTTGGGGTGGACGAGGGCCCACGTGTTCGGGTTCTCGTTGTCGCCGAGACGCTCCTTGACGCCCTCCACCCACTTGTTCTGGCCGAGAGCGCACACGCTGTGGCCCTTGCTGGATGAGTAGATGTCGACGTAATGGTCGCCGTGCGCGGCGGTGGTCTGCCGGATGACGGTGTTGAGCGGCTGGAGGACCTCGTCACGCAGCCAGTTCAGGTCCGCGTGGCGGATGGTGGCGAACTGCAGGGGGTTGCCGTAGAGGCAGTAGGCGGCGCTGTCGGGGATGACCACCGGGTAGCCGACGGTGAGGACCTTGGCGAAGGGGGCCCGTGCGTGGATCGCCGTGAGCATCTGGTCGTACTCGGCACGAACGCGCTCAAGACGGGCTTCGATGCTCTCCGTGGTTCCGGACGTGTAGTGGTCCTTGCACGGGCGGGAGCCGATGGTCCCGCTGGAACCGAGGCGGATGCACTGGCCGAGGATCTCACCGAAGCCGAGGCTGTTGCCACCGATGCCCACGGTTACCAGGTCGGTGCTGGGGGACAGGGCGTCGATCTGTGGGGGGACCGGGGGGAAGGGGTAGTCGGGGTCGTGGATGTCGACCACGCCGGGGATGTGCAGCTCGTAGCCGATGGGCTCCTGCTCGGTGCGGTAGACGTCGGCGATGGTCGCGTTGCCGCAGCTGACGTTGCGCAGATGGACCAGCGAGCCCAGGTCCCGCCTGATGACCTCGGGGTAGGACTCGATGGTGCGCTGACAGCCGTCACGGGGCTCCTCGAACGGACCCGCCGCATGGATGACGCCGGCGGTGTAGGAGTCGCCGAGCGCGACCCATTCCAAGGATGACGCCGCCGAGGCCGGAGTGGACAACGCGCTGGCACCGAGAAGGCAGAGAGCCGCGGCGGCTGCCGCTCCTGCCAACTTCGTACGGAATCGGGGCATGCTGAATCTCCATCAGGGCGGGGGAACGGAGCGTGGACAGGACGGCGCCTCGGTAACGAGAGGCCGCGACCTTCACGGAATCACTGTAAGTGATAGCAGCAACACTGAAAGTGACGCAGCAAATCTTGATCTTCTTCTTGCGCCGAAGCAACTCGCTGCATCGCGTGTCGAGCGCATAGAAGGGCCGGACGGCAAGGTGAGCCCTTTCCAACCTGCGACGTCGGGTTGCCCGTTGGCCCGCCGCGTCGCCGAAGCCGTCAACCTTCCGGCCGCCCTCGCCCCCGCCCTGGCCGAGACGGTTCAGACCGCCCCGACGAAGGCGTTCGTCCTCCTCGACCTCGACGGAACATCGCTACCGATCCGACCGCATCGCCGCCGACCGGCCCTTCTGCTCAGATCCTCGCCGCCGCCTCCGGCCGTCTGCTGCGGGCCTCGTCGGCCCTGCCCGGCGCCGTCCACGACGTTCGCGCCCCGGCGAGCACGGCATTGTCACCGCTCTCGCCCATGCAGGCACCCCTTGCCGGGCCGACAAGGGGTACAGGGATTCCACGCGAAGATCCGGGCTCTCGTCGAGCAGGCCGTCGCCGCCCTGAAGTCCTGGCGGCTCAACCTACGCACCCATGCCGTCAGCCCACCGCCGTCCGCACGGATGCGGTCAGCCCTCCCGTTCGATCCACTCGCTGCCGCCCAACGGGTAGTCGTAGCCGGGTCGGCCGGTGTCGGCGCTTGTGCGGAACGGGGTGCCGCTGCTGTCGATGCGCACCGTGCCGCGGCGGCCGCCGCTGGACCAGTCCAGGCTGAGGTCCCAGCGGACGGCGTGCGCCCTGGTGTGCGCGGTGATGTAGAAGACCTCCGGGTCGGACTCGCTGACCTTGTACGGGAAGTCGAGTTGACCGTTCTTGACGGTGACCGTGGGGCTGCCGTTGTCGAGGTCGATGTCGAACGACTTGGTGCCGACGCCGCCCCCGCAGCCGACCCCCATCGAGTAGTCGTTCCAGGCGAGCGGCGCGCCCTTGGCGACGACGCGGACGTGCAGCGCCTCCAGGACGACCGTGTCCTGCCCGGTGCCCTGAACGGTCAGGGCCACCCGCTGCTCCCCCGAGGAGACCGCGCCGTAGGCGGCGGCCCAGCGCGGCGCGTCCTGCTCGCTCGCGGGCGGGCCGACCTGCTCGGGGGCGCTGTCGACGAGGAAATGCTGGCTGCACGGGTTCTCGTAGACGTAGGGGCGGGAGGCGACGTTGAGCGGTACGGCGGCGCCGCCGCCGGTGGGCTCGGCCGCGCCCTGCGCGCCGTCGCGCTTCGAGGTGCCAGGGGTGGATCCGGCGCTGGAGGCGGAGGCGGACGGTGTGCGGCTCCCCGCGGTCGGGGAAGGCCTGGCGGAGTCTGACGCTGATGGCTCCTTGGCGTCCGCCGTGCCGCTGGCCGCGACGGTGACATCGGCTGCACGCCGGTCCCCCGCGTCGTCTCCGCCCCGGCCGAAGGGCACATTGACGGCGAGCACCACGGCTCCCAGCACGGCGGCCACCGCGACGGAGGCGATCAGCGCGTTACGGCGACGCCGTGGCGGCGCGGGATCGCGCGGCATGTCGACGACAACCGGCCCATCGTCTCCGCCCGGTCCGTGCGTCGACGCCGCGTCGGCCGAATCCGCCGGCGATCCGGTGACCCTCGTCTCCGGCGAATCGGTTCCACGAGCCACCCCGGCTGGACCGGCCTCCTGGGCCGAACCCGTCGCCGCAACCGGCTCCGCGGCGGCGTCACCCGCGTTCCTCGCCCCCGCCGCCGTGGTCTGGTCCGGCCTGGGCCTTCGTGCCGCGTCCGCCAGGATCCAGTGCCGGTGCAGCTCCACCAGCTCCTGAGGCGTCGCTCGGCACACTCTCGCGAGGCGCTCCGCCGGTGCGTACTCGGTGGGCAGTGCGGTGCCGTTGCAGTAGCGGTGCAGCGTCGATGTGCTCATGTGGAGCCGCTTGGCCAGCGCCCCGTAGCTCAGCCCCGAGCGGTCCTTCAGCTCCCGCAGCAGTGCCGCGAACTCGCCCGTCCCCCCGGCCTCTTTCGCCTCCGACATTCGTTCCACGATCCCCCCATGTCCCATTCACGCGTTCCAGGGGCGCCGCGTTTCCCCTGATCAGAGCCCATTCCAGTGTTTCAGTGTCCCGAAACCCCCGCAGTCCATGGCGGCCGGGACGGATCACCCCACAAGCTCCAGTCATCCAAGCACCACACCCACCCGAACGCCGAAGGGGTACGACCACATGTCGAGCATCCGGAACTCCCGCACCCGCCTTCTGGCCGCCGCCGCGACCGTCGCGCTCGCCGCCCTCTCCCTGACCGCGTGCAACGACGGGACGGGCGTGCAGGACGAGGGTGCGTCGGCGGAGTCCTCCACGAACGCCTCGGCCTCGGCGCCCGCTCCCGAGCCGTCGGCGCCCACCTCCGGGTCCTCCGACCGAGACTCCTCCTCCGGCGACGCGAAGCCGGCCACCATCAACTCGAAGCCGGCCGCGCATGCCGCCGCCCCGAAGGCCCCCGCCTCCTCCGGCAGGACCGTCACCTGCGAGGGCTCCAACACCAAGACGGTCGCGGCCCCGCTGAACCGCCCCGTCAACCACATGCTCCTCACCGTCACCAACACCGGCAGCAACACCTGCTACCTGTACGGCTACCCGGCGGTCCGCTTCGGCGAAGCCCAGTCGGTGCCGCCGGTCATCGAGGACTCCAAGCCGCAGGCCGTCGTCACTCTGAAGCCGGGCGAGTCCGGCTATGCCTCCGTGAGTCTGTCCGCCACCGACGGCAGCGGCGCCCACGGCCACACGGAGAAGTCCCTGGTCGTCTACTTCCACGGCCGCTCCGGCAATGAGAGCGTCGGTGCGGGCGCCCACCCCTCCCTGCCCGCCAAGGGCGTGTACGTCGACGACTCGCTCAAGGTCACGTACTGGCAGCAGTCGATGGACGACGCCGTCGACTGGTGATCACGACCACCGCTTCGCGGCACAACGCCCCGTTGCTCCGATCCCCCAGCCGTAGCCGCAGCCGTGGCCGCCATGGGGTCGGCGGTGCCGTTCAGGCCGGGCCGGACAGCTTGGGAGTGAGCAGTTCCAGCGCCTCCTCCCAGCGGAAGCTGTCGGCCCCGCCGTCGGCCTTGGGCTGGTGAGGTTCGTGCGAGCCGATCAGGACACCCATCCCACGCAGCCGGTCCAGGCTCGACCGGTACGCCGGGTGGGCGGCCTGCGCCGAGTTCAGATACGGGAGGACGGCGGTCGGGATGCCGAAGCCGTACGCCTCGCACAGGATGCCCAGGGCCAGGGTGTCGGAGCTGCCCGCCGCCCACTTGTTGATCGTGTTGAAGGTGCCCGGGGCAACGGCGATGGCATCGGGGGGCGGCAGCGGGCGAGGGTCGCCCGGCAAGCGCCAGGCCGAGCGAATCGGGTATCCGGTCTGTGCCTCGACAGCCTTCGCGTCGATGAAGCCGAGGCCCTGCGGGGTGGCGACGACGCCGACGTCCCAGTTCGCTTCCTGGGCCGCCGTGATCAGCTTGCCGACGTCTGCGGCGATTCCGGCCGCGCACACGACCACGTACAGGAAGGGCTTCTCGGTCCGCTGGTCGGACTGATCGCTCACGCGGGGCTCCCGGTCGACGGCTGAAGCGATGCGGTTCAGGCAGCGTACGGCGGCGGTCGTGGGCAGCCCTGCCCGCGGATCGACGAACGGGTCACCGGGCAGGCGGCAAAGTCCGCTGCGGAGCCACTCAAAGGGGCTTGACCGCTCGGCCGCAAGTACGCCGTCGCCGCCACCGTGGCCGAAGTGACACTTCGCCGGCAAGGGCCGGTCGCGCTGTTGACGTTCGACAGCGACGACATGACAACACCAGGCGGACCGCGGTGGGCCGGAGGCCGGTTTTGCGTGGATCGCTCGGTCGACGTCTTGCCCCGGGAGGCGTGCACCGGCCGGCCCCGACCGGACGCTCCGCGTCGCCGCCGGGCCGGACGGACCGCTGCCACGGTGTCGGGACCGCGCCGGTCAGGTGAGGACGACGGGCTTGCCGCTGAGTGCGACGCCTGCCTGGTGCAGCTCGGTGATCGCGGTGCTGGTGGTGTCGGCGGCGACGCCGGCGGTGTAGTCGAGGAGGACCTGCACCTCGAAGCCCGCTCGCACGCCGTCCAGCGCGGTGGCCTTCACGCAGTGGTCGGTGGCGATGCCGACGACGTCGAGGTCGGTGACATCGCGGGCGCGCAGCCAGTCGGACAGTGACGTGCCGTCCTCGGTCGCCCCCTCGAAGCCGCTCTTCGAGGCGGAGTGCGCACCTTTGTAGAAGACCTCTTCCACGGCGCCGGAGGTGACGGCGGGTGCGAAGTTCGGATGGAACTCGCCTCCCTCGCCGCCGACGACGCAGTGCACGGGGAAGGAGTTCTGGAAGTCCGGGTGTTCGGAGAAGTGGGCGCCCGGGTCGATGTGGTGGTCGCGGGTGGCGACGACGTGTGCGTACTGCCCGTCGGCTTGTCGGATCAGGTCGGCGATGGCCACGGCCCGGTCCGCACCGCCTTTCACGGGGACGCTGCCACCTTCGCAGAAGTCCTTCTGCACGTCGACGACGATCAGAGCACGGCGCACGGAAAAGCCCTTTCCTCGGGGGAACCATTGCCTGCGTATGCTCGCGCCTCGGGCGGCCGGTGGACGTGGCACGCGCCGCCGTTCACCCGATCGGCATCCCTGGCCAGAAGGCGTGGGCCTCGTCCGTGATCCCCGGGTGTCCGGACGCGGCCGTGGCCGCCGCGGTGGTCGCGATGTCGTCGGCGGCGCTAGCCTGGGGGGAGCAGCGGCCGGTGACGGCTGCTGTACGGCGGTGGGGCCCGCCGTACCCGAACCGCGGGGCGCGCGCGCGAGCCGCCAACGGTCCCTGCTTGCGAGGGAGTGCGCCCGTGCGTGGGCGCCCGGCAGGTAGGAGACGTATGCCCAGGCAGGCCCAGTCACGCCGGGTGCCCCCGGCAGCGGTGACGGAGCACGGCGATTCGCCTGCCGGGCCCGGCAGGCGCGTCAGGCTGTCCCAGCGGCCGTGGTCGGTCCTCGCCGTGGTTTCCCTCGGGGGCACGATCGGTGCGTCGGCCCGGTACGGGGCGTCCCTCCTGTGGCCCACCGCTCCGGGCGGTTTCCCGTGGACGACGCTGGTCGTGAATGTCGTCGGTTGCGCGGTGATCGGTGTGTTCATGGTGGTGATCAGCGACGTATGGGCGGCACACCGGCTGGTGAGACCGTTCTTCGGTACGGGGGTGCTGGGCGGATTCACCACGTTCTCCACCTACGCGGTGGACATCCAACGCCTCGTCGCCCACGGCCGGGCCGGCGCCGGCCTGGCGTATCTGGGACTGACACTGTTCGCCGCCCTCACGGCGGTGTGGAGCGCGGTGTGGGCCACCCGCCGCGTACTGGCGTGGAGGCAACCATGACAGGACGGACGAACACGGTCCCGGCCCTGCGGCTGACGGTCCTCATCAGCGAGACCGACGGATGGCACCACAGGCCCGTGTACACGGAGATCGTGCACCGGGCACACCGGGCGGGACTCTCGGGTGCGAGCGTGTTCCGCGGGATCGAGGGGTTCGGCACCTCGTCGATGATCCACACCCAACGGCTGCTCTCGCTCAGCGAAGACCTGCCGGTGGCCGTCGTGATCATCGATGCCGAGGAGAAGATCCGCGCGTTCCTGCCGCTCGTCGAAGAACTGCTCACGGACGGCGGCCTGGCCGTCCTGGACCCCTGCGAGATGGTCCACCCCGAGGACGACGGGGAGCAGAACCCGTGAACTGGCTCCTGGTGATCGTCGGGGCCGCGGTCGGTGCCCCGCTGCGCTATCTGACCGACCGCGCGGTCCAGTCCCGGCACGACACCGTCTTCCCCTGGGGCACCTTCACCGTCAACGTGACGGGATCACTCGTCCTCGGGCTGCTGACCGGCGCCACCGCCGCCGGGGCCGCCACCTCCCACCTGCAACTCCTGCTCGGCACCGGGCTGTGCGGGGCGCTCACCACCTACTCCACCCTCAGCTACGAGACGCTGCGGCTGGCCGAGGACGGTGCCAGGTTCTACGCCGCGGCCAACATCCTGGCGAGCGTCGTGACCGGACTCGGCGCCGCATTCGCCGGAGTCTCCGTGGCCCAGGCCCTGTGGGCCTAGTGCATCGGCCGACGATGCGCCCCTGGCGATTCGTGGTCTGGTTCGGAACCATCAGCCTGCTCGCCGACTTCGTCTACGAAGGGGCCCGTTCGATCACGGGTCCGTTGCTGGCCTCGCTGGGGGCCTCGGCCCTGGTGGTCGGTGTCGTCACGGGTGCGGGTGAGGCGGCGGCGCTGGTCCTGCGGCTGGTCTCGGGGCCGTTGGCGGACCGGACGGGCCGGTTCTGGGGCTGGACGATCGCCGGTTACGCGCTCACGGTCGTCAGCGTGCCGGTGCTGGGCCTGACGGGGGTGCTCTGGGCCGCCTGCTCCCTGGTCATCGCCGAACGGGTCGGCAAGGCCGTGCGCTCCCCCGCCAAGGACACGCTCCTGTCGTACGCCACCGCGGTGACGGGCCGGGGACGGGGCTTCGCCGTGCACCAGGCGCTGGACCAGACCGGCGCGCTGATCGGCCCGCTGACCGTCGCCGGTGTGCTGGCCCTGACGGGCGGCGACTACGCACCGGCGCTCGGCGTCCTGGCCGTGCCGGGCGTGGCGGTGCTGGCCCTGCTGGTCCGGCTCAGGCACCGCGTCCCGCGGCCGGCGGTGTATGAGAGCGCCGCAGCAGCGGCATCCGGCACGGAGACCGGCTCCGGCCGGTTGCCGGCGGCGTTCTGGCGGTACGCCGCGTTCACCGCCGTCACGACCTCGGGGTTCGCCACGTACGGCGTGCTGTCCTTCCACCTCGTCGCGCACGGGATGCTCGCCACGGCCTGGGTTCCGGTGCTGTACGCCGGTGCCATGGCCATGGACGCACTGGCGGCGCTGGCCACCGGGTGGGCCTACGACCGGATCGGGCCCCGGGTGCTGGCCGTGCTGCCGCTGCTGGCGGCGGCGGTGCCCGTGCTGGCCTTCGGCGGCAGCCTCACCGTCGCGGTGATCGGCTCACTGGTGTGGGGGGCGGCGATGGGCATCCAGGAGTCCACGCTCCAGGCCACCGTCGCCGACCTCGTCCCGCCGGGGCGGCGGGCGACCGCGTACGGGGTCTTCGCGGGTGTCATCGGCGCCGCGACCCTGGCCGGTGGCGCGCTCGTCGGCGGTCTCTACGGCTACTCGGTCCCGGTGCTCGTCGTGGTGGTCGTGGCGATCCAGGCCGCCGCCCTGGCGTTGCTGTCCGGCACCTGTGCGCGCCGCGGCTGAACCCACCGGGGCCGGGGAACACGGCCCCGGCGACGCTCAGCCGCCGCCTCCGGACCCGGCGGCCCGTTTCCGGGAGGCCTCGATCTCCGCGTACGCCATGTCGCGTCCCTCCCAGTGCGAGCCCTCCACCGACTTGCCGGGCTCCAGGTCCTTGTAGACCTCGAAGAAGTGGGTGATCTCCAGCAGGTCGAAACTCGACACGTCGCCGATGTCCCGCAGGCCGGCGTGGCGGGGGTCGTGCGCGGGAACGCAGAGGACCTTCTCGTCGGGACCCTTCTCGTCGCGCATCACGAACATGCCGATGGCCCGGCACTGGATCGTGCAGCCGGGGAAGGTGCGCTCGCCGACCAGCACCAGGGCGTCCAGGGGGTCGCCGTCCCGGCCGAGCGTGTGGTCGATGTAGCCGTAGTCGGCGGGATAGCGGGTGGCCGTGAACAGCATCCGGTCCAGCCGGATGCGCCCGGCCTCGTGATCCATCTCGTACTTGTTGCGGGACCCCTGGGGGATCTCCACGATCACATCGAACTCCACGGCAACGGCCTCCTCACGGCAGGCGGGCACGGTGTCGTCACGCGCATGGCCAGGGACCGTCGGCGGAAGGTGTCCGCGGTTGCGGTGAGCCCCATCACCGGCACGCCGGAGCGTGCACTCCCAGTCTGCATCCTCACGCGGATGCCGCCAGTGCTCACCGCGGTCGTGCGCCCAGGAGGGGTACCCGGTACCCCCGGTGCGTGACATGACAGCTGCCGCACCATGGGTCACGTCCCCTGGAAACCCCGACCCGCGGCCGTCTCCCGCACAGGGGAAACATCCGGCTTTGTCGCCACCTCGCCTTGCTGTCAGGCAGGTTGATGAGGTGTCTTCCTCGTCGCGGCCCGGCGCACGGTGGCCCAGTGTGGTGGATGTCCGGACGGGACGGGCCAGAGGGCCCCCGCCGGTCACCCGTCGACGAGGAGGAGCCTGCCATGCCGGACGCCCTGAACACCGTTGTCTGCGAGCCCACGCTGACCCCCCGCGAGCGCCAGGTCCTGACGCTCCTCGCGGGCGGCGAGACGTACTGGGGAATCGGCCGTCGGCTGGGCATCAGCCCGCACACCGTCGACACCCATCTGCGCCGGCTCCGTGACAAGACGGGCACGACCAACCGGACCCAGCTCGTGGTCCTGGCCATCCAGCGGGGATACCTGTCCTGAGGGAACGCGCGCGGCCTCGGAATTCGCCGGGCTTCGGGCGGCTTCGCGCCATTTGGGCCCCCTTCACTTTGCGGTCACGCACCTTGGTGAGGGGCTCGCTCCCGTACATGCGCGACGGGCCTGGGCCAGGGTTGTCACACACCGCACGAACCGCAGCGGGCCCGCCGAAAGGGCGGGCCCCACACCACGTCCCCGGGGGGAACCATGCCGAAGCGCCTTGCTCTGCTCCTCACCACCACCGCCACCGCCGCCCTGCTGGTCCTCCAGCCCGGCTCCCCCGCGTACGCCGACGACTGCGGCGGCATCAGGCTCTCCTCGGCACCGGCCTCTACCGAGGGAACCACGGACAGCCCGCTCATCGGAGAGACCCTTCCGGCCGAGGGGCAGCCGGACCGGGGACAGGTGAGCACGTGCGACACCTCGTGGGGTGGCTGAGTCCGCCGTACGCGGATCAGCTGCCGGGCGGCGTCAGGTCGGTGACCACGTACTGCGCTCCCGGTGTCAGTTCCACCGTCCAGGACCAGCGTGCCGGGATGTAGAGGACCTCGCCCGACCGCAACCGGTGCCGGAAGTCTCCCGTGCCCTCGTCCCCGTCGTCGCGCAGTCTCCACATCCCCGCGCCCTCGGTCTGATGGATCACCAGATGTGCGGTGGGGTTCCTCGGCCCGCCGCCGGTGCGACTGCCCCGCCCGCTGCTCGCCAGCAGGCCGGTACGCAGTCCGAGTTCGGCGGCCAGACCGTCGAGCGCCTCCGGTCGCTGCGGGGTGCCGAGGGCCGGATGTTCGTGCTCGGGCCACATCACCCCGGGCGCCCGGTCCAGGTGCACGGAGAGGAACAGCAGCAACTCCCGCAGATGGAGGGCTCCTTCGCTCACCGCCGGTGTTGCCGGGGGCCGGCCGTCCATGTCCCTCCTCCTGCTCGTCGCCGGGGCATCGGCGAAGCGCTGCCGAAGCGCCGCCCGGGGGACTCCCCGCGCGGGCCGTGCTGACAGCATCCGGTACCGCGCGGCCACGGACCAGTCACGTGAACGCGCTACCGACCACCCGCTACGGGCCGGCCCGGCCCGTCAGCCGCCGGACGGTCCCTCCGTGCACAGGGTGTCCGGCAGGAGCCCCCGGGCGACGGCATGGGCTCCGGCCTGGAAGCGGCTCGTGGCGTCCAGTTCTTCCAAGATGTCGGCGATGTGCCGGCGGGCAGTGCGTAAGGACATACCGAGCCTGCGCGCGATGGCCTCGTCCTTCAGGCCGGCGGCCAGCAGCCGGACGATCGTCTCGTGGATCTCCCGGGACACCCCTTCCAGGCCCTGGCCGGCGGCATCCGCGAACGGGGTGGACCGGTCCCAGGCCTGCTCGAAGATCTCGCAGAGATAGCCGACCGTGGACGGCTCCCGTATGACGACGGCGCCCCAACTGTCGTCCCGCACGGGGATGAAGGCGAGCTCGCGGTCGAAGACGATGAGCCGGCCGAAGAGTTCGTGCGCGGTGCGGTACTGGCCGCCCAGCGCCGAAGCGGCGGCCACGTACGCCTGGCTGGGGCCGTTGAAGCGGGCCGTGTGGTGGTAGAGCGTGCGCAGCCGGATGCCCCGCTCCAGCATCAACTGGTCCCGTACCAAGGCCTCCCGCATCGCCTCGGGGTCCCGGGCCCCGCCGCCGGGCTGGCTGGTCAGCACCTCCTTTCGGCAGCGGTTCGACGCCTGGTTGAGGGTGTTGCGCACGTCCTGCACGTTCTCCAGCAGTTCCAGCGACTCGCTGCGCGAATGACGCCGGTGGTAGCAGGCGACGAAGGGGCCGAGGTCCTGGCGCATCCCGGCGAGCCCGTCCTGCTGTTCGCGGATCTTCGCCTCCACGGGCGCGGCCAGCTGCGCCAGCGCGGTCTCGGGCGCGACCGCGAACAGCCCCGGGGCGTCCCCGGCAGCGCTCTGCTCGTGCAACAGCCGTGCCCGCCGCAGTCGTTCCAGGCTCAGGGCGGCCTCTTCGGGGGCGATCCCGGTGGCGTCGGCGACGGCCTCCGGGTCACCCGTGCGGTGTTCGAGGACCCAGCCGTACACGGCGAGGTCGATCTCACCGAGCCCCCGGGCCGCCTCGAACGGCCCGGTGCGTGCCTGCTCCTGCCCTTTCACGTACCCCCCTCACCGTCGTCCGACGGGTGTTGTCGATCCGCGAAAACACGATGCCCCGGGCAAGAATAGGCATCAGGGGCGGACAGAAAAGATCTTGTCGCGTCAGGACTGCGCAAAGCCCCCGGGCACAGGGCTTCGGGGGCTGCGGGCGGCGCGGTGGTTCGGGGGGGCGGCAGGAGGTGCTACGCGGCTGTCGGCATCGTCGCGCGCATGGCGGCTCGCGCGTGGGCCACCAGGGTCTCGGGGGTGAGTTCCGCCAGAGTGCGGCGGGTGTCGCCGATCAGGGTCTCGGCGGCCTCGGTGAGCGCCGCGTCGTCGAGCGGCCGGCCGGGGACTGCGGCCCCCTCGGCGAGCAAGGCCCGCAGCAGGGCGTACAGGTTCGCGGTGCCCGCCTCGCGCACCGTCAGCGAGAGGTGGACCGACGGGACGTCGCCCACGGCGTCCGCGTGGTGCGCGAACCCCCTGGGTATGTAGAGGACTTCGCCGGGGGTCAGCACGGTCTCCAGCAGCAACTCGCCCGGATCGCCGTCCTCCCTGGCCGGTTCCCAGTTCCCGTCGGCAGGCCCGCCGTGGACGCGCCAGCGCTTCTCGCCGCTGATCTGCATCGCGAGGACATCCGCGTCGTCGCGGTGCAGGGGGCGGCCCCGGGTGCCCGCGGGGGTGCGGAAGCAGAACGCCTCCACCTGGCGGCCGAGTTGTTCGGAGAGGCCCGTGGTGAGCGCCCGTACCCCCTGGTGCCACTGGTCCACGTACCGCAGCAGTACGGTCGCCCGCTCGACGTCGACCAGGTGACGCACGAGCTCCGCGTCCGCGTAGTCGTCCATGATCTCGCCGAGCACCACCCGGGGTGCGCAGAACCGCTCGACGGGCACGTGGCGGTCCTCGTGGACGAGCCCTATATAGGGGACTCGGAGCAGCCCGGCTTCGAGCAGGCCGTCCAGTTCGGCGGTGTCCAGCAGGTCCACCGGGGGGTCGTCTGGACGCAGAACGGCCGGTGCGCGGCGCCAGTGCGTGGCGTAGAACTCCTGCTCGTCACGTACACATCGCTTCAGCCAGTCCATTGTTGGTCTCACTCTCCGTCGGGTGCGTCGGCCGGTCAGGCCGTGGGCCGGCTGCTGTAGGCGTGCAGGCGGGCGCTGTGCACGAGGGATTCGGCGCTCGCGCCGTCGAGCCGGTCGCGGAAGTGGTCGAGGAGGGCGGCGGCCGTCTTGGTCAGATCCGCGTCGTCGAGGGGGCGGCCGGGCAGGGCGAGGCCGGTGGCGAGAAAGGACTCCAGCTCTGCGCGCAGATGTCCGGCGCCGGCCTCGCGCAGGGCGATCGTGAGGTGCAGCGAGGGGCCGTCCGCGGTGGCCTGCGCGGTGTGGGCGTAGCCGTTGGGGACGTACAGGACCTCGCCGGGACGTACGACGGTGTCGAGCAGTACGGGGCCGGGGTCGTCCTCCCGTACGGGCTGCCAGTTGGCGTCGGTGGGGCCGCCGAACACCTGCCAGTGCTTGGCGCCGCTGAGCTGGATCACGAGGATGTCGCCGTCGTCGCGGTGCACGGCGCCGAAGCGTCCGGGCTGCGAGTAGAAGCAGAACGCCTCGGCCAGCCGCCCGAGTCCCTCGGCGAGTCCGTCGGTCAGCCGCCGGACCGGCGGGTACCAGTGGTTGACGTAGCGCAGTTGCAGGGTGGCCCGTTCTTCCCGGATCAGCGTCCGGACGCGCTCCGGGTCGAGGCAGCCCTCCAGATGCCGCCCGGCCACCACCCGGGGCGGGCAGTAGGCCGCCTCCGGCACGGCGCCCGCCATCGTGAACAGTCCGGCGTACGGCACTCTCAGGACACCCGAGTCGATGAGATCGTCGAGGTCGGCGGGGGTGAGGATTTCGGTGGGCGGATTGTCCGGCTGTAGCACAACGGGCCCTTGGCGCCACTGCGTACGGAGGAACCGGTCCGCGTCGGAAACACAGCGTTCGAGCCAGTTCACGGCTCACTCTCCTTGCTCACGCTCCGGCTGCGGGGCCCGCCGGCCGAGTGGCCGGCGGGCCCCGTCAGGGCGCTGTCGGGGGTCGGATCCGAAAGGGGACTACCGGGGTCGGACG
Organism: Streptomyces sp. NPDC047515; assembly: GCF_040643055.1. Classification (NCBI taxonomy): domain Bacteria; kingdom Bacillati; phylum Actinomycetota; class Actinomycetes; order Kitasatosporales; family Streptomycetaceae; genus Streptomyces; species Streptomyces sp. NPDC047515. The sequence goes on along the minus strand of NZ_JBEYTM010000044.1, from coordinate 23,286 downwards.
ACTGCCGGTATCGCTCGGCCGACTGCCCCGGTCAGTCGGAGAGCCGTCCCCGTCGGACGGCTGTCCCGGTCGGTCGTGCTGCTGCCGGGATCAGATGACGTCCGGGTAGCAGTCGCCGCAGCCCGCCTCGACAGCGTGGCTGGGCGCGGAGTCCGACGCGGCGAAGGCGCTCGGGGCGAACATCGAGCCACCGATGACGGCGGCGGCGGCGACACCGAGCGCGGCCTTGCGGGACAGGGTGAGACCGGTCTTCGGCTGGGCGTCGGCCGGCTGGGTGGCGGTGTTCTGCGAGAGGTTCATGGGATCTCCTGGGTCATCGGGCCGGCCCTGTGAGGCCGGGTTTCCTGCCGGGGGCGGTTCCCCCTCGGCTGGTCTCCATCTTGGTTTCCGCCCGTCCTCGCCGACAGTGACGAGAGCCCGCTCCCGCATGCACGTGACCCCGCGCCGGACACGCCACGACACCGGTGCGGGGGCTGGTCGGCGCCGGCACGGGGGGCTGTGCCCGCCGGTACGGGGGCTTGCGCGCCGGCGCCCCGCGCACCCTTCGCGCCGGCGCCCCGCGCACCCTTCGCACGGGCGCGGCGCATGCCCTGTCCGTCGGCGCGTGCACCCCGGCGGCGAGAAGGAGGGTCACACATTCATATACGCGCCGCGCACGCCTTCTTGACCTTTCGTCACTTTTATCCGGACGAAAGGGCCGGGGTCCACCCGTCCACGGGCGGCCGACGCGGGCCCTGGATGTGAACATTCCGCGTCAAGAGTGCAACTGGCGTGTCGGTCTTGACATTTACCCGAGCGGCCGATGCTAAGATCATCTTACTTCCAGTGGGCTGATGGCGTATGGGGGCATTCCGGGAGGGATGAATTCCTCGGCCCCGCTTTCGGAGGGGCCTTCCCTGCGTGGCACAAGTCGCGACTCGACCAGTCCGGCCGGTGCGGCTCATGAGGGAGCGTCAAGCCGTTTCCATAGCCAGGGCACTTGAAGTGAGTCTCATGACATTTGCACAGGGCCCTCTGTTCTGGGCGCTGGTTGTCGTAGCACTGGTCGCTGTCGGTGCCGTCCTGCGGGCTCGCAAGACCAACATCGGGCTGCGCAGACAGAACACCGATCTCCGGGGCGAGCGCGACGCGCTGCAACGGCAGCGGGATGAGCTGCACGTCGCCCACACCGGTCTGCTGCACCGGCAGGCCGCCGAGATGACCGAGGTCCGCAAGGACGCCGAAGAAGAGACCAAGGCCGTCCTCAAGGCGGCCGTGCGTACCCTTCAGGGGCTCGCGGACGAGCAGCAGGTGGTCGTCGAGAACGCCCAGAAGAAGTACGGCGACGACCCCAACATGCTCGCCGACCTGATGGCCATCGACCACGCCAACAGCCAGTTCGGGCGCCGCGCGCAGGGCATCGCGGTGCTGTGCGGCGGCTGGCTCGGTCGCAGGGAGACCGTCGCGTCGGTCTTCGACGTCGCCCGCAGCGCCCAGGGCCGTATCCGGCAGTTCGACCGGGTCCGGGTCAACGGGCAGGTCAACTTCTCGGTCGTCAGCAAGGCGGTGGAACCGGTCGCGGTGGTCCTCGCCGAGTTGCTGGCCAACGCCACCAACTACTCCGCCCCCGGCACTCCGGTGGAGATCAACATCCAGGCCGTCCCGAAGGGCGTCTGCCTCATCATCGACGACGCGGGCCTCGGCATGGGCCAGGAGGAGAAGGACCGCGCGGCGGCCCTCCTCGCGCCCCAGGCCGCGATCAGCGTCTCCAGCCTGGGCATTCCCCCACAGTTCGGATTCGCCGTCTCCGGTGTACTGGCCGCCCGCTACGGGTTCAAGGTCTCGGTGGACTCGGTATCCCCCTATGGAGGCGTACGCGCGGTGGTTCTCCTGCCCGACGAGCTTCTCACCGGCGATGCGCCCGCGCCCCCGGTGGCCGCCGCAGCGCCCATCGGCCATGACGCGGACGTGTCGGCACTCCCCCGCCGCCAGGTGTCCGCGCCGCCTCCGACCCCGCTGTTCCCGCCGGCCGCACAGCCGGCCCCCGCCCCGCAGCCCACGGGGTCCTTCACCACCGCCGGTGGCCTGCCCAAGCGTCGTCGCAAGAGCCCGGTGTCAGTGGTGCCGTCGGCCGACCCCGGGCCGGTGCGCAGCAACGAGGAGACCGCCTCCCGCCTGGGTGCGTTCCAGCGCGGAACACGGTCCGGACGTGACATGACGACGATGGAAGGACCCGAGATCCAGTGAACCCCGATCTGTCCTGGGTGCTCAACGATGTGCTCCAGGTACCCGGCGCGCGGCACGCGATCCTCGTCTCCGCCGACGGTCTGCTGCTGGCCAACTCCAGCAAGATCGGCCGGGACGACGCGGAGACCGTGGCGGCGGCGATGAGTTCCATGCAGTCGCTGAGCCGGGCCGTCGCGCCCTTCATCGGGGCCCAGACCCCCGGCCGCTGGCGCCAGACGCTCCTTGAGTACGAGCACGGCTGGATCTTCCTGATCGCCGCGGGCACCGGCGCATATCTGGCGGCGGCCGCCGCGGCCGACGTGGACATGGAGGCCATGTCCTTCCGTATGCAGCAGCAGGTCACCGCGCTGGGGAAGGCGATGACCACGCCTCCCCGCCAGAACGTCGGAAGCGACGCATGACGGCGCCGGGCGAGGAGCAGTCCGTCAGCAGCGGGTTCGTCCGGTCGTACGTCATCACCGGCGGACGCGGCCTGCCCGACGCGCAGGGCCTCTCCCTCGTCACTCTGGTCACCATCGCCCCCGACCGGCAGCAGCCCCCGAACCCGAGCCCCGAGGTCCGGGCGATCTGGAAGCTGTGTTCCGGCGGCTATCTGTCGGTGGCCGAGGTCGCGGGCCATCTGGAACTGCCCGTCGGAGTGGCGCGGCTGCTGCTGAACGATTTAGCGGAACAGGGTCATCTGATGCGCCGCAAGGCGCCGCCGCCGGCTCAGCTCGTTGACAGGAAGATCCTCGAAGAGGTGTTGCATGGACTCCACGTCCGGTTCGGCTGAGAGCATCTATGTGCCGGACGCGGTACAGCGTGCGGCGAAGATCCTCGTCGTCGGACACTTCGCCGTGGGCAAGACGACGCTCATCGGCACCCTCTCCGAGATCACTCCGCTGCGCACCGAGGAGCGGATGACGCAGGCCAGTGCCCACGTCGACGATCTGCGGGGCGCACCCGACAAGGTCACCACGACGGTCGCGCTGGACTTCGGCCGTCTGACGCTGAGCGACGAGCTGGTGCTGTACCTGTTCGGTACGCCGGGCCAGCAGCGTTTCGTCGAGCTGTGGGAGGACATGGCCAGGGGCTCGCTCGGCGCGCTGCTCCTCGTCGACCCGGCCCGTCTCGCCGACACCTTCCCGGTGATCGACCTGGTCGAGAAGTACGGGCTGGAGTACGCCGTCGCGGTCAACAGCTTCGACCCGTACTCCCGGCATGCCGAGGAGGAGTTGCGCGAGGCCCTCGATCTGCTGCCGGACACCCCGGTCGTGTACTGCGACGCCCGGGACGAGAACTCGTCCGCGCAGGCCCTGATCACCCTGGTCCGGCACCTCCTCGCCCGGGCGGCCTGACCTCCGCTCGTCGCGCCGCCCGTCAGAACGGGTGGCCCGAGCCCGCTTTCCGTCCACCGTCCGGGCCCCCGAGGCCCGCGATCACACCTAGGAATCACACATGGACTCTCAGCCGGGAGCCACCCCGTACAGCGCCCCCACCGGGTGCCCGATGCACGGCGAGCGGCAGAAGTCGCTCTACGGGCCGGAGTTCGCGGCCGATCCGCAGCGTGTGTACGACGAGTTCCGGGCGCACGGGCTCGCCGCTCCGATCGAGCTGGCGCCCGGGGTGGACGCCACCCTGATCGTGCAGCACGAGGCCGCGCTCCGGGTCCTGCAGAACCCCTCCTACTTCGCCCGTGACTCCAGGCGGTGGGTGGCGCTGCGGGAGGGCCGCGTACCGCTCGACAGCCCGGTGCTGCCCATGATGGCGTACCGGCCCAACTGCCTGTTCACGGACGGCACCGAGCATCTGCGGCTGCGCAAGGCGGTCACCGAGAGTCTCGGCCGGCTCAACAGCACGCGGCTCAGCCGGGACGTCGAGCGCATCGCCGACTACCTCATCGACCAGTTCATCGAGCGCGGCAGCGCCGACCTGCTGGGCGACTACGCCAAGCTCCTGCCGCTGCTGCTGTTCAACCAGCTCTTCGGCTGCCCCGGTGACATCGGCGACCGGCTGACCCGCTGGATGTCCGCGATCTTCAACGGCGAGGACGTGCTGCGGGCCAACGCCGAGCTGACCGAGTGCCTGATGGAGCTCGTCGCGCTCAAGCGGCGCCAGCCCGGTGAGGACATCACCTCCTGGCTCATCCAGCACCCGGCCGGGCTGCGGGACGAGGAGCTCAAGGACCAGCTCGTCATGCTGATGGGCGCGGGCATCGAGCCGGAACGCAACCTCATCGCCAACGCACTGCTCCTCCTGCTGTCCGACGACACCGGGAACCCGCAGCGGCGGGGTACGGGAATGCTGGTCGAGGACGCCCTCGACGACGTGCTGTGGAACAACCCGCCGATCGCCAACTACGCGACGCACTACCCGGTCCAGGACGTCGACCTGGGCGGTGTGACGCTGAAGGCGGAGACCCCCGTACTGATCAGCTTCGCCGCCGCGAACAGCGACCCCGCGCTCACCGACGCCCGCCAGACCCTGAGCAAGGGCGCCCACCTCGCCTGGGGCGCGGGCCCGCACGTCTGCCCGGCGAAGTCGCCGGCCCAGCTCATCGCCCTCACCGCGATCGAGAAGATCCTCAACTCGGTGCCGGACCTCGCCCTCGCCGTCCCGAAATCGGCGATCGAATGGCGGCCGGGTCCGTTCCACCGGGCCATGGTGTCCCTGCCGGTCCGTTTCAGCCCGAGCGCGCCGCGCCAGGCGGCGAAAGCCGCGACACAGTCGCCCGTTTCGTCCCGGATCAACGCCGCTGAAGAGCTTCCCGCCGCGCGCTACGACCAGTTGGAGTCGTCGAAGAAGACGAAGGGCTGGTGGAGTTCCTTCCTGGACGTCTTCCGCGTATGACGTCTTCGCGCGCGAAGGCGTCCGCACGTGACGGCCGTCATGCGTGACGGCCGTCACGCATGACGGCGCCCGGCGGCGGGCCAAGGGCATGGATTCGGACGGTTTGACCGCCTGAAAGGGCCGTCCCAGCAGTCGACTTGGGCTCGGACAGGCGGAGGACAAGGGGTCGTCGGGGCATTTCTCTGTGACAGGGGCAACAGCGATCGACGCTTGGCGGATATATGCGGAGGGGTAGGTTCTGGCCGTAACCATGAGCCCAGGGCAAGGAACTCTGCGTGAGCGCTATATGTGGCACAGACCGGCCCGCCGTCGACCGCCGTGCCCTCATCTCCCTCCTGCGACATCTCAAATCGCCGGAGGGGCAGGCCGATCCCTTCGGCCTCCTGGGTGAGCTGAGAGCCATGGGAGACGTCGTGCGCGCTCCCTGGGACGCGTACTTCGTCACCGGGTTCGACGCGTGCAGCGAAGTGCTTCGCGGTCGCAACTGGCTGGCGCCGGACTTCGCCTGGCAGGAACGCCAGGAGGACACCGAGCGCTGGGAAGCGGTCGCCACCCAGGAGATGACCAAGACGCTCTCCCGCCTCAACGCGCCCGAGCACACCTGCCAGCGCCGCAGCCTCGGCAACCTCTTCGACCGTTCGACCATCGAGTGGCTGACCCCGCAGGTCGAGGAGCACGTCACCCGCCTCCTCGACGATCTGGCCGACAAACTGCGCCGGGGCGAGGCCGACTTCGTCAGTACGGTCAGCGAACAGCTCCCGATCAGCACCATCGGCTCCTGGCTGGGGATCCCGCCCGAGGACTACGCCCACATCCTGGAGATCACCCACAACCAGGTGCACGCCCAGGAGTTGCTGCCCACCAAGAGCCAGCTCGCCGTGTCCGCCGAGGCGACCGTGCATCTGCGCGCGTACTTCACCGATCTCGTGAAACAGCGCCGCGCGAACCCCGGCAACGATGTCCTGACCGGCTGGATCCACACGTGGGACGCGAGGGAACCCGACCGCGAGACGGCGGACGAGATCCTTTACCGTCTCACCATGTTCGTCACCATCGCCTCGCTGGAGACCACCGCGACGCTGCTGTCGACCATGGTGGGTCTCCTGCAGAGGGAGCCCGGCCGGTGGGCGTGGCTCGCAAAGAACCCGGGTTACATCGACGCCGCCGTCGACGAGGTCCTCCGGTACGACCCGCCCATCGGGATCAACACCCGGATCGCTGCCGACGACACGGTCCTGGCGGGCGTGCCGATCGCGAAGGACAGCATGGTCCACGTCATGTACGGGGCCGCCAACCACGACCCGCGGCGCAACGAGAACCCGGACGACTTCGACATCGAGCGCAGCGGCACCCACCTCACCTTCGGCGGCGGTGTGCACTACTGCCTGGGCGCGGCCCTCGCCCGCCTGGAGGCCCGTACGCTCCTCACCCAGCTCCTGAAACGTTTCCCCACCCTGCGTGTCGTCACACCGGCCAGTTACGCGTCCCGTCTGGTCTTCCGACGCGTGACCGCGATGAGCGTGGCGATATGAGGCTCTCCCTCCCCGACTACCTCTCCCCCTACCGGCGGCCGGGCACGGTGCGCACGGAACGCGAGGGTCCCGTCCTGCGGGTGGAGCTGAACTGCCCCGCCACCGGCAACGCGGTCACCGAGGCGATGCTGGACGATCTGCTGGCGGTCCTGGCGGTCCCGGACCCCGACGTCCGGGTGCTGGTGCTCAGCGGGGCCGGCGACGACTTCTGCCTGGGCGGTGACCGCAACGAGTTCGCCGACTGGCTCGACGACGACCCCGCCGGGCGGGGCATCCGGATCGCGGGCGACAAGGCCCGCCGCGTCTGTGAGGCCATCTCCACCAGCCAGGCCGTCACCATAGCCAGGATCCAGGGCAAGGCGATCGGCGCGGGACTGGCGCTGGCGCTCGCCTGCGATCTGCGCGTCGGCGCCGACACCGCCGGTTTCCGGCTGCCGGAGCTGGCGCTCGGGCTGCCCACCGCGTGGGGCGGCGTACTGCCCCGTCTGATCCACGAGGTCGGCGCCGCCCGTGCGCGCGAGCTCATCCTGACCGGACGCGCCTTCGACGCCGCCGAGGCGTACGAACTGTCGGTCCTCCAGCGCGTCGTGCCCGAGGACTCCCTCGACGCCGCGGTCACCGCGTGGGCCAAGCCCGTCGTGCGCCGCCCGGAGGCCGCCCTGCGCGTCACGAAGGCGCTGCTCAACTCGTACGCCGCCCCGACCCGGCTGGCCGATCCGTCCGTCCTGGACGCGGAGCTGATGGCCACCGTCGCCGCCGCGACCCGCCGCAGCCGCGACGCCCGGGGCACCGGGGCAGTGCGTTAGGGCCGTTCATCCGGATCGGGCCTGATCCGGACGAACGGCCCCAGGTCTGCGCCCTGACGATCCCTCAGCGCTTGGTGGTGCTGTTGAACAGCGAGCGCGACCAGACATAGCCGACCAGGGCGATGCCGGCGCACCAGGCGAGCGAGATCCAGCCGTTGTTGCCGATCTCCGAGCCGGAGAGCAGGCCGCGCAGCGTCTCGGTCATCGGCGTGAACGGTTGGTTCTCGGCGAACCAGCGCAGGCCCGGGGACATCGAGTCGGCCGGCACGAACGCGGAGCCGAGGAACGGCAGGAACTGGACCAGCAGTGGCTTGTTGCTCGCGGACTCGACGGTCTTGGAGATCAGGCCGAGTGCCGCCGACAGCCAGGCCACCGCGAAGGCGATGGCCGCGAGGAGACCGGCGGCGGCCAGCCACTCCAGCGGGCTCGCGTCCGAACGGAATCCGACGGCGAGCGCGACGCCCACGACCATGACGATGCACACCATCGTCTGGATGACGCTGCCGATGACATGCCCGGTCATGAACGACGAGCGTGTGATGTTCATGGTGCGGAAGCGGTTGATGATCCCCTCGGTCATGTCGGAGCAGACCGCGATCGAGGTCGACATCGAGCCGGCGGCCACCCCCATGACGATGATGCCGGGCGTCAGATAGTTCAGATACGCGTCCCGGCCGCCGCCCATCCCGGCACCGATCGAGTCGCCGAAGGCGTACACGAACAGCAGCAGCATCAGGATCGGCGTCATGGCGCTGCCGAACCCCACGGCCGGATAGCGGATCGCGTGCTTCAGGTTGCGCCGCAGCATCGTCATCGAATCGTGCACGGCGTAGCCGAGGGTGCTCATCGCAGGGTCTCCTTCACGTGGAGCGGGGTGGCGGCGGTGCCGTCGCCGGTCAGGGCGAGGAACACGTCGTCGAGGTCGGGGGTGTGCACGGAGAAGTCGGCGGCCCGGATGCCGGCCGCGTCGAGCCGGTCGAGCAGACCGCGCAGCGCGTCGAGCCCGGCGTCGCCCGCCACGCGCAGGGCGAGGTTCTCCTCGTCGCGGGCGGCGCCGGGGAACGCGGCGGCCGCGCGCTCGTACTCGGCGGGTTCGGTGAATCGCAGCCGTACGTGGCTGCCGGGGATCTGCGACTTCAGCTCGTCGGCCGTGCCCTCGGCGACGATCCGGCCGCCGTCCAGCACCGCGACCCGGTCGGCCAACTGGTCGGCCTCCTCCAGGTACTGGGTGGTGAGAAAGACCGTGGTGCCGCCCGCGACCAACGAGCGCACCGTGTCCCACATGGTGCGGCGGCTGCGTGGGTCGAGCCCGGTCGTCGGCTCGTCCAGGAAGATCACCTGCGGGTCGCCGACCAGCGTCATGGCGATGTCGAGCCGGCGCCGCATACCGCCGGAGAAGGTCGCGGCCCGGTTGCCGGCGACATCCGCGATCTCGAACCGCTCCAGCAACTCCCTGGCACGGGAGCGCCCTTCGCGCTTGCCCAGGCGCAGCAGGTCGGCCATGAGGAGCAGGTTCTCCTCGGCGGTGAGCAGATCGTCGAGCGCGGCGAACTGCCCGGTGACACCGATCGCGGCCCGTACCCCGTCCGGTGCCTTGGCGACGTCGTGGCCCGCGACCTGGGCCTGTCCGCCGTCGGCGGCGATGAGCGTGGACAGGATCTGCACGGTGGTGGTCTTGCCCGCGCCGTTCGGCCCGAGCAGGGCGAACACCGTGCCGGGCGGAATGCGCAGATCGATGCCGTCGAGGACGGTCTTGTCGCCGTACGACTTGCGCAGACCGACGGTGGAGACGGCGGCGGTCGAGGGGTGACCGCCTCCCCGCCTGGACGTGGGCATGACAGGGATAGGCATGGAGCCCTCCGATCGAAGGGTGACGTGGTGGGAACAGTGGACGAGTTGAAGTGCCGTACGGGGTGGGGTGGCTCAGACCCGGGCACGGAGGACGTCGATGTTGCCCCAGCGGGTCCGGGCGCGGACCTTGACGATGTCCTCGGTCTCCCCCGGGGCTGCGGAGTCGGCGAGCGTGTTGCGTACCTGCCCACGGTCGGAGCTGACGTCGAGCCAGGCAGCGGTGCCCTCGCGGATGCCGACCTCGATGGAGCCGTTGGAGGTCTCCAACTGGACGTTGCCGCAAGCGACTTCGGCGACACGCAGGTCGCCGTTGGTCGTGGTGCCGGTGACCGACGCCTCGGCGCGCGCGATGTCGACGCCGCCATTGGCGCCACTCACCCGCAGCTCGCCGGTCACGGCGCCGACGATCGTGTTGCCGTGCGAATTCTTCAGGACGGCGGGCCCGTCGACGGTGCCGACGCGCACGTTGCCGGTGCTGCTGGTGATCTCGGCCATGCCCTCGACCCGGGCCACGGTGATCGATCCGTGCGACGCGGTCAGCTTCAGCGGGCCGGTGGTGTCGAGGCGGACATCGCCGGCCGAGGTCTTCACACGGACCTCACCGAGCCGGCCCTCGCCGAGCACGTTGCCCGCGGTGCCGGTCATGTCGATGCGTGAGCCCGTGGGCAGTTCCACCGTCACGTCGACGGTGCCGCCGCGCCCGAGCAGATTGGCCTTGGGCGTGGTGACGGTCAGGACGCCGCTCGCGCAGGCGACCTCGGTCTGGTCGGCCGTCCGTACGTCCAGGTCCTTCTTCGGGTCGCGGGGCCGCACCTCGACGACGGTGTCGAGGCGGTCGCCCGCGGCAAACCGGATGGAACCTGAGTACACGTAGGCGGTAACCGCAATCGGTTCGGGAGTGTCGAAAGAAGGCATGGCTGTACCGTCCTCATGAGTCCTTGGGCCGTCCCCGCAGGTGGGACGTGGTGTGGGTGCAGTGCTTGTTCGGGATGCAGGCGCGGGCGCGGCTAGCGCACCCAGCCCGTGAAGCTGTGCCCGATGGCGCGGGTCTTCTCCGTCGTACGCGGCGGCGTGCCGCCGTCGAGCGCCCCCGTCACGGCGCGCACCAGCCACGCATTGACCGACAGGCCCTCGCGGCTCGCGGCCTCCTCGGCGCGCGCCTTGAGATGAGCCGGCAGACGCAGATTGACGCGGGCGGTGCCGCCCTCGTCGCCGTCGGCGGGCAGCGGCGCCTTGAACGGTTCGACGGGCGCGACCGGCTCGGCGGGGGCGCCGCTGTCGGTGGGCGGCGGCGTCACCACGAAGTCGGGGTCGAGCCCGCGCAGCCGTACGTCGACCGAGCCGGGGGCGAGCTCGCGGGTGATCTCGTCCATCGCGGCGGAGAGCACGTTGAGCAGGGTCAGGCGGGTCGCCGACTCCAGAGGAGCGGTGAGCCGCTCGGCCAGCTCGCGGGCATCTTCCCCGCCGGCTTCGGCGGCCACCGCGAGGTCGCGGCGAAGGGTGTCGACATACGGGGTGAGGTCCATGACGCCATGATGGCACCGTCATGGCGCCACACGCAAGCCCACATGCACACCGCGCGCGGGGCGAGATACCGAAGACCTCTTCTGAACTGCGAAAACGTGAAGAATTCGACCTGCGTCGGTGTGGCACCATGCGCACTGATGCGCTCGCGGGAGCGCAGAACGGCACCCGACGGCACTAGATGGCACCAAGCGGCGCCACTTGGCGCCATGTGATGCCGTGTGGTGCCATCTGATGCCGCGCCCGCTCACTGGGCGCCCCTCCGCTTCAGGTACGCGGCACATTGCTCCACTGGTGTCACGTTGTTGAGCGATGGGTGTGGACGCGCGCCTCGGCCTCCTCGGGCGAAATAGTCTGCCGGGCACGGCCTAGGCGGCCCGTCATCCCGCGTACGTTCGTCAACGGGATCCACTCGATCCGCGTCGGACTCGTTCTCAGGTACGGACCGCCGGAGGCGGGAAGGGGCCCAGGGGCTGAGCCATGTGCAGGTCGTCCAGGTGGGCCGGCCACTCCCTCGGCACACTCCTGAAGCCGTTCCCGGACGAACACCGACTGTCGAGTTTCGCGTACCGAGTGAGGTCACACATATGACGAAGCACCGCGCGAAGGCGTCCCGCCGATGGATGGCCCTTGCTGTCGTCGGGCTGGGAGCCGTGGGAACCCTGGGAGCCGCGGAGACCGTGACAGCCGCGGATGTGCCCTCCGCTGCCACCGCGACCGCCTTCGGCCCACACGAGAAGCAGACCGCCCGCCTGCTGACGTTGGTCAACAGCATGCGTCGCGCGGTCGGTTGCTCGCCGTTGACGGTGAACGCGAAACTCACGGAGTCCGCCCGGAAGCACAGCGCGGACATGGCTTCCCACCGGAACATGTCCCACACCGGCTCCGACGGCTCCGACCCGAGCAACCGGATCGCGGACGCCGGATACGCCCGGAGCGGGTACGGCGAGAACGTCGCCCACGGCTACACCACCCCCGAGAGCGTCATGGCCGGCTGGATGAGCAGCGCCGGCCACCGGCGCAACATCCTCAACTGCTCGTTCAAGGAAATCGGCGTGGGCCTCGCGCAGCCCGGCAACTACTGGACGCAGGACTTCGGACGGCCCGCCTTCAGGAACAGAGCAGGAGGTAGGGGGCCAGGGGCCGGTGGTTCCAGCGGGAGACCGGCCCCGACGCGCGGCCAGGATTCGGCGATGCGCGCCCGGTCGACGCTGTGAGAACGCAGCACATCGGCGAGGACCGTGACCGTGCCGTAGCCCTCGAAGGCGACGAAGGAGGGCGTTTCGGCCGGCCGCTCGCGCAGGGCCGTCCGCCCTGGCGGCAGCGGCGCGAGCGACCAGGCACCCCGACGTCCTTGGCGGTCACCACCAGGCTGGACCCTGTGGAGAACTGGTGACAGTTGAAGACGCGAACCCGCCCGTAGGCCGTCGCACACTCCTATCCTTGGCCGATGCGTGCCCACCGAATTGACCGCCCGACCGATCTCGACGTGGTCCGTGAGTCCTACGACCGCGTGGCCGACAACTACGCCCACATGGTGGTGACGACGGGAATCGGCGACATCCGTCGCCATCCCTGGCTCAAGGCATCGATCGACGCCTTCGCCGACACCGTGAGCGAGCTCGGGCCTGTCCTCGACGTCGGCTGCGGACCCGGAACGGTGACCGCCTACCTTGCCGAACGCGGACTCGACGTGTCCGGGGTCGATCTCTCCCCTCGCATGATCGAGAACGCGCGCCGTCTTCATCCGCAATGCCGCTTCAGCGTCGCCTCTGCCACCGACCTCGACCTCGGTGAAGCGTCCCTCGGCGGCGTGCTCGGGTGGTGGTCACTGTTCAACCTCCCCCGTGACGTCCTTCCTCAGGTTCTCGCCCTGTTCGCGCGCGCGCTGAAGCCGGGCGGACACCTCATCGCCGCAACACACGTCGGCGACGAAGACCTGGTGCGCACCGAGGCCTACGGAGGTGTACCCGTTCGTTGGACGACACACAAATGGCGGCCGGAACAACTCGTGGACCTGATCGAGCAGGCCGGCCTGCGCCCGGTCGCCGAACTTCGGCTTCCTGCGGATGAGCACACGGGGCCGGGTGTGGTCGTCATGGCCAAGCGACCCGGCTGAGAATCAGGCGCCGGGAGAGGCGCAGGGTCCCGTGCCGGGCAAGGCTCCTCCGAACGGTCGCGACGCCGGTCGAAGGTGCTGCCTCTGCCCGTCGTGTGTACGCAGACGCACCGAGCGTGGTGACTTCGTCACCGTGCCGCGCCTTCTCCATCTCCCGCCACGCGAACGGGACTTCGCGCGATCCCGCCCCCACGCCGGCGTGACCATGGCAAACGCGCGTCAGGCGCTCGTACGCTCCGGGCGAGCGCGCCCGTGTTTCCCGCTGCCGCCGGGGGCCGGTCCCGGCAAAGGGTGATGGGTCCGGGGGATGACCCGATGCGCCCGCGCCGTCCTGTTCACGAGGTACGGCGCACCCGCCGCGTACGGCAGCGGCAGTACGTACGACTCCATGCAGGCGGACGACGACGATCACGCCCCCGTTCACGAAGGATTGAGGCATTCCTCCGGCCCCGCCGTGCCCCGGCGCGGCCCAGGCACGGCCGGAGCGCGGCACTCGCGCCGCCGACCCGTTGCCCGGCCCAGACAGACTGGAGCGCCTCTTCGTGGCTACCTTCCTCTACCGGCTGGGCCGCTTCTCCTTCCGGAGACGCCGGCTCGTCGCCCTGCTCTGGGTGGTGGTCCTGGCCGCCTGCGCGTTCGCCGCGGCCAAGGCGCCGACCGCCCCCGAGGACGGGTTCTCGATGCCCGGCACGGAGTCGCAGAAGGCGTTCGACCTGCTGGACCAGCGCTTCCCCGGCGGCAACTCCAAGGCCGCCGGCGCCCGTATCGTCTTCGTCGCGCCCAAGGGCCAGAAGGTCACCGCGGGCCCGAACAAGGCCGCCGTCGAGAAGGTCGTCGCGGACGTGGCGGGCGGCTCGCAGGTCAAGGGCGCCCTCAACCCGTTCGAGATGGCCGGGGCCATCAGCGAGGACGGCACGACCGCGTACTCCACCGTCTCGTACGACGTACAGAGCACCGACCTCACCGACGCCACCACCAAGGCGCTGGAGGACGCCGCCGAGAACGGGCGGGACGCGGGCCTGACCGTGGAGCTCGGCGGTTCGGCCCTGGTGCCGAAGGGGGAACTCGGCGGCACGACCGAACTCATCGGTGTCGCCGCCGCGGCGGTCGTCCTGCTCATCACCTTCGGGTCGCTCGCCGCGGCGGGCCTCCCGCTGCTCACCGCGATCGTCGGCATCGGCGTGGGCGTGGCCTCGATCGTCGCCCTCGGGATGTCCACGACCACGACCACGCTCGCCCTGATGCTGGGGCTCGCGGTCGGCATCGACTACGCCCTGTTCATCGTCTCGCGCTACCGGACGGAACGCGCGGAGGGCCACAGCGCGGAGGAGGCCGCGGCACGGGCCGTGGGAGCGGCGGGTTCCGCCGTCGTCTTCGCCGGTCTCACCGTCGTCATCGCCCTGGCGGGCCTGTCCGTGGTCGGCATTCCCGTCCTGACCAGGATGGGCCTCGCCGCGGCCGGCACCGTCGTGATCGCCGTCCTGGTCGCGATGACCCTGCTGCCCGCACTGCTCGGCTTCTTCCAGAAGGCCGTCCTGCCGCGCGCCCAGCGCAAGGCGCGGGGCGGGCAGCGCGCCAAGGACGACCGGCCCAACATGGGCACCCGCTGGGCCCGCTTCGTGATCCGTCGGCCGCTCGCGGTCCTGCTGCTCGGCATCCTCGGCCTCGGCCTGATCTCCGTACCGGCGCTCGATCTCCAGCTCGGCATGCCGGGCGACGAGTCGAAGTCCACCTCGACCACCCAGCGCCGCGCCTACGACGCGCTGGCCCACGGCTTCGGCCCCGGCTTCAACGGGCCGCTCACCGTGGTCGTCGACGCCAAGGGCTCGGCCGACCCGAAGGCCGCGGCGGAGCGGGCCGCCAAGCAGCTCACCGCCACCGACGGCATCGTCGCCGCGACGCCCCCCGCCTTCAACGAGGCCGGCGACACCGCGGTGCTCACCGCCGTGCCCGCCACCGGACCGAGCTCCGCGGACACCACGGACCTCGTCCACACCATCCGCGACGAGGCCCGCGGCCTGGAGTCCGCGACCGGTGCGACGATGCTCGTCACCGGCACGACCGCGGTGAACATCGACGTGTCGCAGAAGGTCACCGACGCGCTGGTCCCCTACCTCGCGCTCGTCGTCGGGCTGGCCTTCCTGCTCCTGATGGTCGTCTTCCGCTCGCTGCTGGTCCCGCTGAAGGCGGCCCTCGGCTTCCTGCTGTCCGTGACGGCGGCCTTCGGCACGATCGTCGCGGTCTTCCAGTGGGGATGGCTCGCCGACGCCCTCGGCGTCGAGCAGACCGGACCCGTGATGAGCATGATGCCGATCTTCCTGATCGGGGTGGTCTTCGGTCTGGCGATGGACTACGAGGTCTTCCTCGTGACCCGGATGCGGGAGGCGTACGTCCACGGGGAGCGGCCCGGCGAGGCGATCGTCACCGGGTTCCGGCACAGCGCCCGGGTCGTCGCAGCCGCGGCCGTCATCATGATCGCGGTGTTCGCCGGGTTCATCGGGATGAGCGAGCCGATGATCAAGATGATGGGCGTCGGTCTCGCCTCGGCCGTCTTCTTCGACGCGTTCGTCGTCCGGATGACGATCGTCCCGGCGGTGCTCGCCCTGCTCGGCGACCGGGCGTGGTGGCTGCCCCGGTGGCTGGGGAAGGTCCTGCCCCGGGTGGACGTCGAGGGCGAGAAGCTGACCCACGGCGGGCCCGCGGCGCCCGCGCCGACGACGGAACCCGACCTCGATCCCGTGCGCGTATGAGCCGCGGTGGAGTGACGTCGCGCGTATGAGCCGCGGTGAGTGACGTGAGGCGGCCAAAGGCCCGTCCGTCGAGCGCCTGACGGACGGGCCTTTGGCCGCCCTGCGCGGGCAGACGGCCGAGTCGACGACCATGGATGGTCGGACAGACCCTGCGGAAGAGAAAGAGAGACTGCGTGTTCACCGACTGGTGGCAGTGGGCCCGACGCCACCCCCGGGCCGTCGACGTGGCGGTGGCCGTGGTGCTGTGGGTCTTCGCGGTCTTCTCCAGCACCCTGACCGACGCCCGGATCGTCCGCGCCCCGACGCTCGCCTTCTCCCTGGCCGCCGTCGTGCCCTCCGCCGTTCTGCTGCTGGGGCAGCGCGGATTCCCGCGCACGGTGGTGGCGGTGACGACGATGTGCGGTGGCGTCCTGGGCGTCATGGGCGGCCGCATCGGGTTCGACCCCAGCCCCAGCGTCGCCGGCGCCGCCCTGGTCGCCCTCTATCTCCTGGCCCTGCGTACGGACCTGCGCACGACCACGGTGTACACGACCGGGGTGGCCGTCGCCCTCGTCGTCGTCTCCGTCGGCTGGGGCAGGGGCGCGCTGCTGCGGCCCGACCAGATCGGCACCCTCTCCTGCGTCCTGCTGGCGGGCGCCGTCGGTGAGTCGGTACGGACCCGGCGCGACCATGTCGCCGCCGTGGAGGCGCGGGCCGAGCTGGCGGAACGCACCCGCGAGGAGGAGGCACGCCGCCGGGTGAGCGAGGAACGGACCCGGATCGCCCGCGAGCTCCACGACATCGTCGCGCATCACATCGCCCTCGCCCACGCGCAGGCGGCCACCGCCGCGTACCTGCTGCGCAGCCGGCCCGAGCAGGCGCAGGACATGATGGACCAGCTCGCCGGAACCACCTCCTGCGCACTGCGCGAACTCAAGGCGACCGTGGGGCTGCTGCGCCGCGAGGGCGACCCGGAGGCGCCGCTGGAACCCTCCCCCGGGCTGGCCCAGCTCCCGGAGCTGATCGCCTCGTTCGAGCGGGCGGGCCTCGTCGTCTCGGTGTCGGTGGACGGTGAGAAGCGGGCGCTGTCGTCGGGCACGGACCTGACCGCGTACCGGATCGTGCAGGAAGCGCTGACCAACGTCACCAAGCACGCGGGCTCCGCGACGGCCTCGGTCCGGCTCCGCTACACGCGCCGCCTGCTCACCCTGACCATCACCGACGACGGACACGAGCCGCGGACGGCCGGCGCGCCCGGGTACGGCCTCATCGGCATGCGGGAGCGGGCCCTGTCCGTCGGAGGCCGGCTGGCCGCCGGGCACCGGGCGAGCGGCGGTTTCGAAGTGACCACGGAACTTCCCCTGGAGACGGCGGAACCCGAACCCCACCAGGACGACGAGAGGACGGCGCGATGACCATCCGGGTACTGCTGGCCGATGACCAGGCGCTGCTGGCCGGAACCTTCCGGCTGCTGATCGACTCGAACGACGACATGGAGGTCGTCGGCGTCGCGGCGGACGGCCGGGAGGCGGTGGAGCAGGCCCGTGCCACCGCGCCGGACGTGGTCGTGATGGACATCCGCATGCCGGGCCTCGACGGGCTGGCGGCGACCGAGGAGATCTGCCGCGACGAGGCGCTGCGGGAGACCCGCATCCTCATCCTCACCACGTTCGAGATCGACGAGTACGTGGCGCGGGCCCTGCGCGCGGGAGCCAGCGGCTTCCTCGGCAAGGACGTCGGCCCCGAGGAACTCCTGGACGCGATCCGCACGGTGGCCTCGGGCGACACGCTCCTGTCGCCCACCGCGACCCGGGCCCTCATCACCCGCTATCTCGCCCGCCCGGAGGGCGGCATCGCCGTGCCCGGGGCCCTGGACGTCCTGACCGCCCGCGAGCGCGAGGTCATGGCGCAGGCCGCCGAGGGCCTGTCGAACGACGAGATCGCCGAGCGGATGCACGTCAGCCCGCTGACCGTACGCACCCATGTCGGGCGGGCCATGAGCAAACTGGGAGCCCGGCACCGGGCCCAACTGGTCGCCATGGCCTACCAGTCGGGCCTGGTGCGGGTGGACCCGCCGCAACCGTGCGACGGGCGCTGAGGGAGGCGGCGCGGGGTGTCGAAGGGCATGGCCGCGCTCGACACCGTCGGTCCGGTCCCGGACCGCTGACGGCCCGGCCCGCCGTACGGGCGATGTCCGTCCTACGGGACGGGCTCCCCCCTCGCCACGAGCTCTCCCTCGACCGCGTCCCGGCAGCCGCACGGTTGCCGGGGCGGCGCGAGACCGGCCTCGATGCCGTCCAGGGCCCGGCGGGCGGCATCGAGCTGCGCCCGCAGGGACTCGGTGTCATCGACGCGCAACGACCCTCCGGAGAGCGCCGCGCTCTCCTCCAGCTCCCGCTCCTTCTCCAACTCCCGCGCCTCCTCCAGGGAGTTGATGACCACGCCGATGAGGAGGTTGACGAGCAGGAAGGAACCGAGCAGCACGAACGAGGCGAAGTAGACGATCGTCCAGCGCGAGATCTCCAGCGCGGCGCGGACCGCGTCCCCGAGGCCGTCGAGGGTGATGAGGAGGAAGAGCGTGAGCACCGCGCGGCCGAGCGAGCCGAAGTGCTCGGGGTTGGCGTCCGCGAAGAAGACCCAGCCGACCATGGCGTACACATAGAGCAGCAGCGCGCCGACGAGCAGAAAGCTCAGCGTGCCGGGCAGGCTCTTGCCGACCGCCACGATCACGATGCGCAGCTGGGGCAGGAATCGTGCCGCACGCAGCACCCGGGCCAGCCGCAGCAGTCGCAGCACCGTGGCGTTCTCGCGGGCGAACGGCAGGAAGGCCAGGGCGACGACGAGCACGTCGAAGACGTTCCAGGGGTCGCGGAAGAAGTCCCCGGGCCGGTCGGCGTGGGCCGCGGCCCGCAACAGGATCTCGACGGTGAACGCGGCGAGAAAGACATGTTCCGTCGCCTTGAGAGCGCCGTGCCACTCCTGCACGACGCCGCTGTACGTCTCGATCCCCAGCAGGGCCGCATTGGCCACGATCACGCAGAACACGGTGCCGGCGAAGGCGGAGGAGTTCACGACACGGCGGCTGCGTACGGCGATGGCACGCCGTAACTCCGCGGCGACCTGTTCGGACATGGTGTGATTCGTTTCCTCGAAGACTTCGTTTCGCCGCAGGCCGGCTCCCGCTCACCAACAGGAGTGGATCTTAGACCGACCGGCAATCGGGGCCTGCAGGAGCGGGGATGGGGTGCGCGCAGGAGCGAACGGTGTACGGAAACGGTTCGGCGGCCCCGCTCCCGGCGCGCGTGCGGGCGGTCGGCTGGCTAGCGTGAAAACACCGGGCAACCCGTCGAGCACGAAGGAGTCGACGTCATGGCTGTACAAGCGGAGGGCACGCCGTGCTGGGCCGACGCGATGTTCCCCGACCTCGACGGCGCGAAGCGCTTCTACGGTGATGTGCTGGGCTGGACGTTCGGCGAGTCCTCGTCCGAGTTCGGCGACTACACGCAGGCGTACGCCGACGGCAAGGCGGTCGCCGCCGTCGTGCCTCCGATGCCCGGCCAGGAGGGCCCGTCGGCCTGGTGCCTGTACCTCGCCTCGCCGGACGCCGCCGCCACCGCCGCGAAGATCCGCGAGAACGGCGGCGAGACGCTGATGGACCCCATGGAGGTCGGCGAGTTCGGCACGATGCTGCTTGCCCGCGACCCGAGCGGGGTCGTCTTCGGCGTGTGGCAGGCGGGCACGCACGAGGGCTTCGAGGCCCAGGGCGTGCCCGGTGCGTTCTGCTGGGCCGAGGTGTTCACCCGGGAGCCGGAGAAGTCCGACGCCTTCTTCCCCGCCGTCTTCCCGTACAGCATCGTGGAGATCGCGGACGAGCATGTCGACTTCAGGATGTTCAACCTGGGCGACAAGACGGTCATGGGGCGGATGAGGATGGGCGACGAATTCCCGCCCGAGGTGCCGCCGCACGTGAACGTGTACTTCACCGTCCCTGACTGCGACGCCGCCGTGGCGAGGGCGACCGAGCGCGGCGCGGTCCTGCGGTTCGGCCCGATGACCATCCCGTTCGGCCGCTTCGCCGCGCTGACGGACCCGCAGGGCGCGGCGTTCTCCGTGATCGACGTCCACACGACCGAGGGCGAGGTGCCCGGTACCTCACCGGTGTCCTGAGGTCCCGCCGGGTCCTCACGGTTTCGCCGAGTCCTCATGGTTCCGGCGTCCCCAGGCGTTCCAGCAGGGCCGGGAGGTCGGCGAAGGAGTCGATCACATGGTCCGGGGTGCCGTCGGCCGCCCGGTGCGTCTCGGGGAGGTACTTGCCGGTCCTGACGAGCACACCGGTGAGCCCGGCGCGCTGGGCGGCCAGCACATCGGACTCGATGTCGTCGCCCACCATCAGGGCGCCGGACGCGGGGACGCCGAGGTGCGCGAGGGCCGCGGCGAAGAACGACCCGGCGGGCTTTCCGGTGATCTCCGCCTCGACGCGGGCGGCCCGCTCCAGCCCCAGGAGGAACGCGCCGGTGTCGAGGTCGAGCCCGGCGGCCGTACGCCAGTACATGTTCCGGTGCATGGCGACGAGCCGGGCGCCCCGCCGCACATGGCGGAAGGCGCGGTTGAGCGCCGCGTAACTGAAGGCGTTCCCGGCCCCGCCGAGGATCACCACGTCCGGGGCCCCGCCACCGGCGGCGTCCTGCCCGTCCCCGTCCGCGCCCATGTCGTGGTCCATGGCGTGGTCCATGTCCACGTCCATGTCCATGTCCTCGTCCTCGTCCACGAGTGTCACGCCCGTCAGATCGTCCCGGATGTCACCGGTGTTGATCAGCAGGCAGCGGGCGCCCGGGTGGTGCTCCCGCAGATGGGCGGCGGTGGCGGCGGGGGCGGTGAGGATGTCGTCGGCGCCGACGGGGAAGCCCACCGCGGCCAGCCGTTCGGCGATCGAGGCGCGGGTGCGGGAGGTGGTGTTGGTGACCAGCGCCAGCGGGAGGCCCGCACCGCGCAGTCGCTCCATGGCCGCCACGGTGCCGGGCAGGGGCTTCCAGGACACCGTGAGCACACCGTCGATGTCGATCAGTACCGCTCCGATTCCTTCCATACGATCGACCCTGCCCGACTTGCGCGGCCGCCGCACATGGGGTTGTTTCGAAGTAGGGAGCAGGTGGGGCACGCACCCATGCGGCCCCGTCCCCCGGTTTGGGGGTGAAACCGTCGTGCTGTTCGCCGACCGCGTGGACGCGGGACAGCAACTGGCCGAGGCGCTGCGGCATCTGGAGCGGGAGAACCCCGTCGTGCTGGGCCTGCCCCGCGGCGGAGTCCCGGTGGCGTTCCAGGTGGCACAGATGCTCGGCGCCCGACTCGATGTGATCGTGGTCCGCAAGCTCGGCGTGCCGCACCACGAGGAGGTGGCGTTCGGCGCCATCGGCGAGGGCGGGATACGGGTCATCAACGAGGACGTCGTCGGTCATCTCCGGATCGGGAAGCAGGACCTCGCGGCGATCGAGCGGGTCGAGTCGGCGGAGCTCGTACGACGGGCTCAGACATACCGCGCGGGCCGGCCGCGTACACCGCTCGAAGGCCGGACGGTGATCGTCGTGGACGACGGTGTGGCGACCGGTGCGACGGCCGCGGCGGCCTGCCAGGTCGTACGGGCCCAGCATCCGGCCCGCCTGCTGGCGGCCGTACCGGTGGCGCCGCCCGACGCGGTCGCCCGGCTGCGGGAGACCGCGGACGAGGTGGTGTGTCTGTCGACGCCGCGCCTGTTCTTCGCCGTCGGCGAGTGGTACCGCGACTTCTCGCAGACCTCCGACGAGGAGGTCGTCTCGCTGCTGGCACAGGCCGAGCACAGCGGACATGTGACGCCGGGCAGCGAGTGAGCGGCCGACGCCCGGCAACCGCTCCCGCCCGACGCCCGCCCGACGCCCGCGCCACGCCCTCGAACCGCCGGACCGACCAGGACCGCCCCGGCAATGGGCGTCGGCCCACTCAGCCCCGTGAGCCCGCTCCTCCCGCTCAGTCCGCGCAGTACGCGTCCCGCTCCGGCCGCACCCCCGTCGTCAGGAACGTGGTGACCGTGCTGTCGCCACAGGCGTTGCCGTTGCCCAGGTAGACGCCGTGTCCTCCGTGGTCGACGGCGACGAGGCGGGCCCGGTGGCCGAAGGCCTCGCGCATCTTCAGGGCGCCGGAGTACGGGGTCGCCGGGTCGCGCAGGTTCTGGATCATCAGGACGTTGGACGGCCCCTCGTCCGTGATCCTGGCCGGCCGCTCCACGGGGGCGTCCTTCCAGAAGGCGCACGGTGAGATGTTCACCGGCATCCCGCCGGTGAGCGGGTGCTTCACGCGGTCGGCAGCGACGGCGCGCCGGTACGACGCGATGCTGCCCGACCAGCGCACGTCGTTGCACATCACGCCGATCGCGACCGCCGCGTCCGGGTCCGGCAGCGGCCCGGCCAGTGCGTCGGGCAGGACGGGCTTCACCGACGCGTCCCGGGCCGCCCGGACGAGCTCCGCGAACCCGGCGAAGGCGTCATCGCGGTACAGGGCGAGCTGGAGCGCCTGCCGCAGCCGGTCGCCGGTGAGCGGGACGCCCGCCGTGGTGGTCTCCTTCGGCCGACGGTCCAGTCGCGCCGCCAGCTCCAGCACCAGCGGCTGCACGTCCTCGGCCCGCTGAGCCAGTCGCAGCCCCTCCGCTTCCCTGGCCGGGTCCGAGGCCCAGCGCGCGAAGTCGGGGAAGCGGTCGGCCGCCCCCACCGCCATGTTCGCCAGCCAGCCCTTGGCCACCCGCGACGGGTCGGGGTCGCCGTTGCTGTCCAGCACCCAACGGTCCGTGTGCTGCGGGTACTTCTGGGCGTACACGGCGCCCACATAGGTGCCGTACGAGGTTCCCCAGGCCGACAGCTTCTCCTCGCCCAGCGCCTGCCGGAAGCGGTCGATGTCCCGCACCTCGTTGGCCGTGGACAAGCTCCGCAGCAGCGCTCCCCCGTTGCGGGCACACGCCTCGGCGACCCGTCGCGACCGCTCCACGTTCTCGGTGATCGAGCCGTCGGCGGCGGGCCAGGGCCGCAGGTTCATCAGCTCCCGGTCCTCCGGGGCGAGCCCGCAGCTCGCCTTCGTGCTGCCGCCGACGCCGCGCGGGTCGAGGCTCACGATGTCGTACTGCCCCGCCGTCTCCCGTCGCAACTGCTCCCCCTTCTGCGTCACCCGCTGCACCCCGGACGAGCCGGGGCCACCGGCGATCACCAGCAGCGTGCCGCGCCGGGCCGAGGGGCGGTCGCTGCGCAGCCGGGTCACGGCGAGGGTGAGCTGCGGGCCGTCCGGGGCCCGGTAGTCGAGCGGTACGGGCAGCTCGGCGCACTCCTGCGCGGCGGGGCCGCCGTCCTGGGCACAGGACCGCCAGGAGAGCGCGGGTGCGGACGCGGTACCGGCGTGGGCGGGTGCGGTCACCACCCCGGTGAGGGCGGTGGCGGCGACGGTGACGGACAGGGCGACGAAGGCGGCGGATTTTCCGTAAGTGCTCATGCTGCAAGCCTTGTTGAGCGAACGCCCTGATCCCATCCAGGAGGCATGACAGAAAGCGGTGGGGTTAGCCCGACCGGCAAATGGGGGGTGGGATAAGGAGCGGGGCCGGGTGCGTGCAGCTGCAAGGCGGAGGAGGGAGGCAACGCGGAGCGTTGTTGACCGAC